>NZ_CP070950.1:0-316387 GCF_017084525.1 Conexibacter sp. SYSU D00693 | reverse complement strand
CGCCTGGGCCGCCGACCGCCACGCACCGGCCCGCCGGCTGCGCGACGACCGCCAGCTGCGCCACTTCGACGCCGTCGACGTCGCGCGGGCGGTCGAGAGCCAGGTCGTCTGGGTCTCCGCGAACCAGGCCGGGCGCTGGGCCGGACGCCGGATGCTCGGCGCCGCGAAGGTCGTCGATCCCGACGGCGCGGTGCTCGCCCGCACGCGCCCCGGGCGCGACGGACTGGCCGTCGCGCGGATCGACCCGGCGGCCGCCGTGGCCGACGCCCGCGGGCGCTTCGACCACCTCGGCGACCGCCGGCCCGCGGCCTACGGCATGGCGCCCGGGACCGGACGCCACGCCGTCGGCGCGCGCTAGCGCGCCGCTCGCCGGAGCCTGGCCAGGTCCCGCCGGGCCTTGGCCTTGCGTGCCGCGGTCGCCGCCGCCGTGGTCCGGGTGAGCGTGCAGTCGACCGTCGCGAGCACGCTGAGCGACGCCGCGTTGACCCACCCGCAGTCGCCGCGCACCGCGAGGTCGAGCGCGCCCACCACCGGCACCGGCGGCGTCTCGCCCACGCACTGCGTCGAGGACGTCGTGACGCACGGCACGGGGACGTTGGGCAGCTCCTGCCCGGCCACCGAGACGCGCAGCCCGGAGAACGACAGCGCCGGGCCGAGGCCGAGGAGCGCACGCGCCGCGACGCGCGCCTGGTACGTGCAGACCTGCAGCGGCGGGCACGGCAGCGACGCGGTCTGGCACTGCGGGTCGCCCAGGATCGGGCGCACGAGCGAGATGTTCGAGCACGACGCGGTGGTCGTGGCCGCCGACGCGGTGGGCGGCCCGGTCAGGGCGAGCGCCCCGAGCGCGACGGCCGAGGCGACGGCGAGACGGCGCAGCGCGCGGGGCGCGCGGCGAGCAACAGCGACCTTCATGTGACCTCCCCCAGGCCCGCGGCGCCGTCCTCGGCCGCCGGCTCTCCGTTCGAGTGCGTCCTGCTGCCTCCCTGCGGAGGCGAGTCTTCCCTAGCCCTCGGCCCGGCGCAAGGCCCGCGCGAGCGCGGCGCCGTCGAAGTGGCTGAGCAGCGCGGCGACGACGCCGTCGCGCACGGTGATCGTGTCGTTGAAGCGCAGCGTCGTGTCGGGCGGCACCTCGTAGCGACCGCGCACGACCGCGCGGTCGCCCTCGGCCTGGACGTCGTCGAGGTGGACGTGGACGTCCGGGTAGGCGGCGAAGAGCAGGCGCGCGCCCTCGAGCACCGCGGCGCAGCCGATGCGGATGCCGCCGCCCGGGATGCTCGCCGGCGCGGACCAGCGCACGTCGTCGGCCAGCAGCGGCGCGAGCGCGCGGAGGTCGCGCGCCTCGATGACGGCGTAGAGCTCGCGGACCAGGACGTCGACCGGCGAGGACACGTGCGCAGAGCTTGGCACGGCTTGCACCGGGCGCGCTGCGGGGACACACTGCGGTGATGGCCGACGGACCTCCAACGGCGGTCGCCCGCCCGCTGCGCCGCGGCCTCGCCCGCTCGCAGCGCCGCGTGGCGACGGAGTTCGTCCGTCGCGTGCGCTCCGCGCCGCGCGAGCGCCTCGACGCGCTCGACGGCGTCACGGGCCGCGCACTGCTCGTCGGCGTCTTCCGTGCGGCGCCCAGCGCGTTCCGTCGCGGCCACGGCCCGCGCGAGACGATGACCGTCGAGTTCCGCATCGGCGAGGCCGACGGCGGTGCGAGCGTCCACACGCTCGTCCTCGACCGCGACCGCTGCCGGGTCAAGCACGGGATCGTGGCCGAGCCCGACCTCGTGCTCGAGGTCGGCATCGCGGACTTCCTGCGCCTCGTCGTCGGCGAGGAGGACGCCGGCCGGCTCGTGTTCGACGGCCGCCTGAAGGTGCGCGGCGACCTGTGGCTGGCGATGCGCCTGCCGCGGATGTTCGTCGTCCGTCCGTCGAGCCGGCCCGGGACGTGACTGCACGCAACCGCCACGCCTGTCGAAGATGCAGGCATGGGCTGGCGCTCCATCGCGTTCTTCCGGATCTCCGAACGCCACCAGGCCGAGCGCGCGGCGCAGCGCGCCCGTGAGGCCTCGGAGGACACCCTCGCGCGCGTCGAGCGCTGCCGTGGGCGCGGTGGCCTCGTCGTGAGGGTCGGCGGCCCCGACGAGCGGCGCGTCGAGCGCCCCGTCGAGCGCGACCGCCGCGCGAAGGCCCCCGCAGAGCGGTCCTGACAGCATCGGCGCCATGAGCGCCGCCACGACCGACCTCTTCGACGTCCGCGGGAAGGTCGCCCTGGTCACGGGCGGCTCGCGCGGCATCGGGCTGATGATGGCCGACGCCCTGGTGCGCGCCGGCGCCGAGGTCATCATCTCCTCGCGCAAGGCCGACGACTGCGCCCGCGCCGTCGAGGGCCTCGCCCAGCACGGCCGTGCGACGGCGATCCCGGCCGACGTCTCGACGCCGGAGGGCGCGCGCGAGCTCGCCGCTGCGGTGGGCGAGCGCACCGAGCGCCTGCACCTGCTGTTCAACAACGCCGGCGCCACGTGGGGCGCCCCCATCGAGGAGTTCCCGCCGGCGGGCTTCGACAAGGTCCTCGACCTCAACGTGAAGGGGGTGTTCCACCTCACCGTCGCCCTCCTCGACCGCCTGCGGGCGGCGGCCACGCCGCAGGACCCGGCGCGGGTCGTGAACGTCGGCTCGGTGGACGGCCTGCGGGTCCCGGCGATGGAGAGCTACTCGTACTCGGCGAGCAAGGCCGCGGTGCACATGCTCACCCGCCACCTGGCCAAGCGGCTCGCAGGCGAGGCGATCACCGTCAACGCCATCGCGCCCGGGCCCTTCGAGTCCAAGATGACCGCCTTCATGCTCCAGGACGAGGCCAGCCGGGACGCCGTGGCCTCCACCGTCCCCCTCGGGCGCATCGGCACGCCGGACGACATCGCCGGCGTCACCCTCCTGCTGTCCTCCCGCGCCGGTGCCTACCTGACCGGCGTGGTCCTGCCCGTCGACGGAGGGATCACCGGCTGCGGCTAGCGTCCGGGACCCGGCGGCTCGGGCCGCGCGGGCTCGGCGTCCTGCAACGGCTGGCCGAACTCCGGGCACGCCTCGTTGCGGCACTCCCAGCCGTGCTCGGGGCCGGCGAGGGCCACGCTGGCGGGCTGGCCGCAGGACGGGCACAGGGGTGCGTCGCTCATGCAGGCGCCCTACCCCCGGGCGCCCCTCCTCCATGCCAGGCGCGGCAGGGCGGTGAGCCCGGACACACGACGGGCGGGGAAGATCCCCGCCCGGCTGGTGTGTCGATCCTCGCGCTCGGGCGCTAGCGGCCGGCGGCGAGAGCGCCCCCGCAGTGGGGGCAGGTGGCGCGCTCGCCGTGGCGGTGGGCGTCCCACCGGCGCAGGCAGCGCGTGCACATGATCAGGACCATGGTGGTCCTCCTTCCTGCGGCGGCGCGTTCAGCGCGCGGCCGCGAATGCGCCGGCCGCCGCGGACGGCGGCCGGCGGGTGGGCGCGGTGCCCAGCGCCCGTGTCGGGCGCGACGCCCTAGACGGGCGTGACGTTGACGGCCTTGGGGCCCTTGTCGCCGGCCTCGGCGTCGTACGTGACCTGCGCGCCCTCAGCGAGGGTGCGGAAGCCGTCCGAGTTGATCGCCGAGTGATGGACGAAGAGGTCCTTGCCCCCGCCGTCCGGCGTGATGAAGCCGAAGCCCTTCTCGTCGTTGAACCACTTCACGGTTCCGGTAGCCATTGGTGTTTCGCCCTCCAGGCGTTGTGATCGTGCTGCGAACGCGGAGGTGCTCGAAGGCGACGACTGCGGGCGCTACGCACTGCGTTGCCGAGGGCCTCTCCCCCGGCCTGACACGTTCCACACTACCAGGGGCGTCGTACGCTCTGGTGTCGCATGTCTGTGAACACCCCGCCCGAGGTCAAGATCTCGATCGTCCTGCGCTGGCGCGACATGGACATGCTGGGCCACCTGAACCAGGCCGTCTACCACGAGCTGCTCGAGGAGGGACGGGGTGCGCTGATGACGCAGCTCGCCCAGCGGCGCACCGGCGACGGCCACGTCCACCACACCTACGTGCTTGCGCGCGTGGAGCTCGACTACCGCCACGAGGTCCGCAAGGACCACGGCACGGTCGACGTCGTCGCGCGCGTCGGCCGCGTGGGCACCAAGAGCGTGACCATGGAGCACGAGGTCGTCCTGCCCGACGGGACCGTCGCGGCCGAGGGGCGCACGGTGATGGTGGGCTGGGACGCGCAGGGCCGCCGGGCCCGCGAGCTCTCGCCCGACGAGCGCGCAGCCCTCGGCGCCGCGCCCGCCTGAGCCGGCCGACGGTTGGAGCCCCACGTCGCCGGGGTACTCGGCCGGACATGGCGACGCAGGTGACAGAGCGCGAGGCCCGCGAGGTCGCGGAGGCCGCGCGCGAGACGGAGTGGAAGCTCCCCAGCTTCGGCAAGGAGCTGTACCTCGGGCGGCTCCAGCTCGACCTCATCCACCCCCAGCCCAAGCAGGACCCCGAGAGCGTGGAGAAGGGCGAGGCCTTCCTCTCGAAGCTCCGGACGTTCCTGGAGGAGCAGGTCGACCCGCTCGAGATCGAGCGCGAGGCGAAGATCCCCGAGCACGTCATCGACGGCTTCAAGCAGCTCGGCGCCCTGGGCATGAAGGTGCCCGAGGAGTACGGCGGCCTCGGTCTCTCGCAGGTCTACTACAACAAGGCGCTGGCGCTCGTGGGCTCCGCGCACTCCGCGCTGTCGACGTTGCTCAGCGCCCACCAGTCCATCGGCGTCGCCGAGCCGCTGCGCCTCGCCGGCTCCGAGGAGCAGAAGCGCAAGTGGCTGCCGCTGGTGGCCAAGGACCACATCTCGGCGTTCCTGCTCACCGAGCCCGACGTCGGCTCGGACCCCGCGCGCCTGGGCGCGACGGCGACGCCCACCGAGGACGGCACGGGCTACCGCATCAACGGCCGCAAGCTCTGGGCGACCAACGGCGTGATCGCCGACGTCGTCGTCGTCATGGCGAAGGTCCCGAAGTCCGAGGGCCACCGCGGCGGCATCAGCGCCTTCGTCCTGCCCTACGACACCGAGGGCGTGACGGTCGAGACGCGCAACCAGTTCATGGGCCTCAAGGGCATCGAGAACTCGATGACCCGCCTCGACGACGTCTTCGTCCCCAAGGAGAACCTCATCGGGCGCGAGGGCGACGGCCTGAAGATCGCGCTGGCGACGCTGAACACGGGCCGCCTCGCGCTGCCGGCCATCTGCGTCGGCGTCTCGAAGTGGGCGACGAAGGTCGCGCGCGAGTGGGCCGCCGAGCGCGTCCAGTGGGGCCGCCCCGTCGGCAAGCACGACGCGGTCGCCCAGAAGGTCGCGTTCATCGCGGGCAGCTCGTTCGGCCTCGAGGCGATGCTCGACGTCGCCAGCCGCCTGGCCGACTCCAAGCGCTCGGACATCCGCATCGAGGCGGCGATCGCCAAGCTCTACGCCTCCGAGCTGGGCTGGCAGGTCGTCGACGAGCTCATGCAGGTCCGCGGCGGCCGCGGCTACGAGACCGCCGAGTCGCTCAAGGCGCGCGGGGAGAAGCCCGTGCCCGTGGAGCAGGCGATGCGCGACATGCGCATCAACCGCATCTTCGAGGGCTCCACGGAGATCATGCACCTGCTCATCGCCCGTGAGGCGGTGGACCAGCACCTGCAGGTCGCCGGCGACATCCTCGAGCCCGACACCGACCTCAAGGCCAAGGCCCAGGCCGCCGTCGAGTCGGCGAAGTTCTACTCGCGCTGGCTGCCGCAGCTCGCCGTCGGCGAGGGCCTCAAGCCCGGCTCGTTCGAGGACTTCGGCGCCCTGGCCAAGCACGTGCGCTACGTCGAGCGCGCCTCGCGCAAGCTCGCCCGGTCCACCTTCTACGCCATGGGCCGCTACCAGGCGGGCCTCGAGCAGCGCCAGGCGGTGCTGGGCCGGATCGTCGACATCGGCGCCGAGCTCTTCGCGATCGCCTCCGCGGCGGTGTACGCCCAGACGCTCAAGCAGGAGCAGCCGGGCCGCGCGACCGAGGCCGAGGAGCTCGCGGACCTCTTCTGCAAGCAGGCCCGCCGCCGGGCGGACCGGCTCTTCGCCGAGGTCTTCGACAACGACGACGTCGAGGCCTACGACACCGCCCAGAAGGTCCTCGAGGGCCGCTACGCCTGGGCGGAGGACGGCATCGTCGATCCTTCGGGCTCCGGTCCGCAGGTGGCGGGCCAGGCCGGCTCGGGCGACACGAGCGACGAGGACCAGGCGCCGGCCGAGGCCGTGCCCGCGCCGGTGCAGTAGCACCCGCGCAGCGACCGCCGGTCCGGGCTGACCTCATGGTCAGACCGGACTGCGCGGTCCAGAACTGCGAATGGATTCGCATCCCGGTGTGTCGTGGGACACACGAGGCGTGACTGCCAGTCAGTCAGGCTAGGATCGGCGACGCCGGGAGCACGCGGCGCGACGATCGTGCGGACTCCCCCTCCCCGCACGACTGCGCGCCCGTTCGCCCCACCCCAGGGCGCCCCGCGCTGCGGCGCTCCCGGCCTTCGACCCCGCTACGCGGAGACGAGCGCGCGCAGCGCCAGGTCGGCGACGGCGTCGGCGTAGCCCACGTCGCCGTGCAGGACCTCGGCCTTCATGCAGCGGTCGAGGACGTCGCGCGCGACGCGCGCCGTGACGGCGGGCTCGAGGTCGCGGTCGACGTCGCCGGCCTCCTGCCGGCGGCGCAGGAACGCCTCGACCTCGTCCACCACGGGCGCGGTCAGCGCGACGTAGCGGTCGTGCGAGGCGATCTCGAGGCCGTGGTTGGCGATCGCGAGGATGTCCTGGTTGCGCCGTCCGGTCTCCACGGCGGCCTGGACGGCCCCGCGCACGCAGGTGTCCACCTCCGCGTCATCGCGCAGCGGCTCGCGGATGGCGTCGGCCAGCTCGGTGCCCACCTGCTGCGCGAACGCGTCCAGCAGGTCGCCCTTCGTCTCGAAGTACAGGTAGAACGTGCCTTGGGCCACCCCCGCGCGCTTCGCGACGTGGCTGACCGTCGTGCCGTCGTAGCCCTGCTCGGCGAGCAGGTCCCGTGCGGCACGGAGCAATGTGGTGCGGCGGTCGTCCTGTGCCAACCCCTCCGATGGCATCGGGACCCCCTTCTTGTGTCGTGTGTCGCCCTTCCCTTCTGCGACAGATTGTCAGGAAGGCCTGACTGACGCACGATCAGTCGCTGTCAGCGGCGCCGGAGGGCCGTTCAGCGGTCCTAGACCACCGCCAGCAGTTCGATCCCCCAGGCGTCGCGGATCGCGGCGCCCTCGTCGCCCTGGCGCACCTGCGCTCCCGCCGCCTCCGCACGGCGCACGAGGTCCCGGAGCGCCTGCCCGTCACCCAGCACGACGGTCCATCGGCGCAGGCCGGCCACGCCGTCGGGGACGGGCCCGGCGCCCTCGCCCTTCCAGGTGTTCAGGCCGACGTGGTGGTGGTAGCCGCCCGCCGCGACGAAGACGGCCGAGTCCATGCGGGCCATCTCCTGGAAGCCCAGGACGTCGCGGTAGTGCGCGACCGCCCGGTCGAGGTCGCCGACGTGCAGGTGCACGTGGCCGACGCGCAGCCCGGTCGCCGCCTGCGCGGACGGCGGCTCGTCCTCGACCGTGGCGAGCAGCCCTCGGGTGTCCAGTGGCTGGGGCCCCATCGCGTAGGGGTTGCGGACGTCCGGCCACTGCTCGCGCGGGCGGTCGGCGGCGAGCTCGAGGCCGTTGCCGTCCGGGTCGGGCAGGTAGATCGCCTCGTGGGTCCCGTGGTCCGACGCGCCCTGGATGCCGGTGCGCGTCGTCGCCAGCCGCGTGGCCACGCGCGCGAGCTCCTCCCGCGTCGGGAAGAGCAGGGCGACGTGGTACAGCCCCGCATGGCGTCCGGCGGGTCGTGCGTCGGGGACGAGGTGCAGGCGCAGCACGTCCTCCTCCCCCGCGCCGAGCGCCGCGGACCGCTCGTCGCGCGCGTGGACGCGCAGGCCCAGCACGTCGCGGTAGAAGGCGATGGAGCGCTCGAGGTCGCGCACGACGAGCTCGGCGGGTCCCAGGCGCAGGCCGTCGGGCAGCATGGGGCGCGACGGTACTGCCCTCCCCGCGGTGGGCCCTCAGAGCACGAGCTGGGCGATCGCCGCGACGCCCACCGCGACGATGAGCCCGCGCAGCGCGCCCGGGGACAGCCGCCGCCCGTATCGGGCGCCGAGCTGGCCGCCCGCGGCCGAGCCCATGGCGATGAGCAGCGCCGCGTCCCACGCGACGTCGGCCGCGAAGCAGAAGATGAGGCCCGAGACGCCGTTGACCAGCCCCGCGAGGACGTTCTTGAGCGCGTTGACGCGCTGGAGGTCGTCCGGCAGCGCCGGGCCGAGGACGGCGAGCAGCAGGATGCCCTGCGCCGCGCCGAAGTAGCCGCCGTACACGCCACCGAGCAGGACCCCCGCGCGCACCGCCGGGCCACCGTCCGGGTCGCGGCGGTCCGCGGGGCGGCGGGCGGCGACGGCCGCCGAGATCCGGGGTTGCAGGACCACCGCGACCAGCGCGATCGCGATGAAGACGGGCACGATCGCGCCGAAGGCGTCGTCCGGGAGCGTGAGCAGGGCGACCGCCCCGAGGACGCCGCCCGTCACCGACATCGCTCCGAGGCGCACGGCGCGCCGCCCCTGGCCCCGCAGCTCCGCCCGGTAGCCCCACGCGCCGGACACCGAGCCCGGCACGAGGCCGATCCCGTTCGAGACGTTCGCGGTGACCGGCGGGTAGCCGACCGCGAGCAGGACTGGGAAGGTCACCAGCGTGCCGCTGCCGACGACCGTGTTGATCGTCCCTGCCGCCAGCCCGGCGGCCAGGACCGCCAGGGCCTCGAGGACGGTCATGAGAGACCGTGAGACTAGGGCCGCCGCTCGCAACCCCGGCCGCCCGCGGGCGTTCTCGCCTCCGATGCTCCGTCTCCTGCCGCTCCTCCTCGCGACGCTCGTCGCCGCCCTGCTGCTCCTCGCGCCCGCCGGCGCCCAGGCCGCGCCGACCGCCGCCGTCGGCATCGCCGACGACCGGATCATGCTCTTCGGCTCCGACGAGCAGGCGGCGCGCGCCGTCGACCGCTGGCGCGACCTCGGCATCGACGAGGTCCGCGTCTTCGCCCGCTGGGTCGCCCACGTGCCGGGCGAGGACCAGCGCACCCAGCCCGCGGACTTCGACGCGACGAACCCCGACGACCCGCAGTACCGCTGGGCGACCCTGGACCGCGCGGTCGACCTCGTGACGAGCCGCGGCATGGACGTCGTGCTCAGCGTCACCGGCTCGGGTCCGCTGTGGGGCTCGCTCGAGCCGCAGCGGGGCAACCCGCGCTGGAAGCCCGACCCGGCGAAGTTCGGCCAGTTCGCTCGGGCGGTCGCGCGCCGGTACGGCCCCCGCGTGGACCAGTACGTCATCTGGAACGAGCCGAACCTGCCGCTGTGGCTCCAGCCGCAGTCGACGTGCAAGGGCCGCTCGTGCACGCCCTACGCGCCCCACCTGTACCGCAAGCTCGTGGTGGCGGCCGACCCGGCGATCCGCGCGGCCGACCCGGGCGCGCGGGTGCTGATCGGCGCGCTGGCGCCCCGCGGCGAGAACGCCCGCTCGCAGAACGCCAAGCTGCGCCCGCTCGCCTTCCTGCGCGCGATGGGCTGCGTGAGCTCCCGCTACCGGCGCGTGCGCAGCGGCCCCTGCGCGGGCTTCCGGCCGGCCGGCGCCTACGGCCTGGCCTACCACCCGCACTCCATGACCAAGGGCCCGACGACGAGGAGCGCGAACCCCGACGACGCCCAGCTCGGCGACCTGGGCCGGCTCACGAGCGCGCTGGACCGCATCTCGCGCACCGGCGGCATCACCGTCCGCCAGCCCAGCCGCAAGCTGCCCCTGTTCCTCACGGAGTACGGCTTCCAGACCAACCCGCCCGAGCGCTCCGGCGTCTCGCTCGCGAACCAGTCGACCTACCTCCAGCAGGCGGCGTACATGGCCTGGCAGCACCCGCGGGTGCGCGCCCTGGTGCAGTACGTCTGGCAGGACGAGCCGCTGGCCTCGGGCGGCGCGGGCTGGCAGTCGGGCCTCCTGCGCTCCGACGGTCGCGCCAAGCCGGCGCTGTCGACCTTCCCCGATCCGTTCTGGGCCGTGCGCCTGTCGCGCACGACGGTGCGCCTCTGGGGCCAGGTCCGCCCGGGCACGCGCTCGCAGGTCCGCCTCCAGCGCCGCGGCTCGACCGGCCGGTGGACCACGATCGCGACGGTCCAGACCGACGCGCGCGGCTTCTACAAGCGCGACGTGCGGATCAGCCGCCGGGCGTCCTGGCGGGCGATCACCACGCAGGGCACGAGCTCCACGCGCACGGTGCGCTGAGGCGGGGCGTGCGAAGAAGGGGACTGTCCCCTTCTTCGCACGCGAGGGCCTAGACCCGTCCCTGGTCGGCGCGGCGGCGGCGGGCCGTCGCGTCGAGGACCACCGCGGCGAGCAGGACGCCGCCGGTGATCATGTACTTCACCGACGACTCGAGCCCGAGCAGGTCCATCCCGTTCGAGATCGAGCCGATGACGAGCGCGCCGAGCAGCGCGGCGGAGACCCCGCCGCGGCCGCCGAACAGGCTGACGCCCGCGATGACCGGGCCGGCGATGGCCAGCAGCAGCAGGTCGCCGCCGCCCGAGGCCTGACCGACGGCCAGCAGGCGCGAGGCCGCCAGCACGCCGCCCGCGGCGGCCATGGTCGAGGCGAGGACGAAGACGATCGTCCGCACCCGCTTGACGTTGATGCCCGCGCGCCGCGCCGCCTCGGCGTTGCCGCCGACGGCGTAGATGTGGCGCCCGAACGTCGTGCGCGTCGTGAGGTAGTGGAAGGCCGCGACGAACGCGATGAGGATCACGGCCGCCAGCGGCACACCGCGGTCGGCGTTGAGCACGGCCGTGGCGACGATGATCCCCGCGGCCGCCGCGCCCACGCGCACGGCCGTGGTGAACACCGGCTCGGTCTCGAGCCCCGCCGCGCCGCGCCGGCGCCGCCGTCCGAGCGACTCGAAGGCCACCAGCGCGATGCACACCGCCGCGAGCACCCAGCCGATCGCCGGGTCGAAGAACGTCCCGGTGAGGTCCTGGATGGTCTTGTCGGTGACGTTGATCGTCCCCGTCTCGCCCAGCACCTCGAGCTGCGCGCCCTGCCAGGTCAGCAGGCCCGCGAGGGTGACGATGAACGACGGGATGACGAGCTGGGTGTGGATCGAGCCCTGGAAGAGGCCGATCAGCGCCCCGACCGCCAGCGCGGCGGCGATGGCCGGCACCGGACCCCAGCCCTGCTTCTCCGACAGCGCCGCGAGCACCGCGCCCGCCAGGCCGCTCACGGCGCCGACCGACAGGTCGATCTCGCCGAGCAGCAGGACGAGCACCACGCCGACCGAGATCGTGCCGACGGCGGCGATCTGCAGGACGAGGTTCGTGAGGTTCGTCGCGGTGAGGAACCGGTCCTCGGCGATCGTGAAGATCGTCCAGATGAGGGCCAGCATCAGGATGACCCGCACGGAGCCCAGCTCGCCGTCGGCGAGCTTGCGCAGCGCCTCGCGCGGCGTCACCGCGCCGTGCTTGTCGCCGGGCGACGCGGGCGGCTGACCGGGTGCCGGGGCGTCCGGGTCGACGACGGTCGCGCTCATGCGCGCACCTCCGAGCCGTTCGTGGATGCGCCGTCGGCGCCGGTGATGGCGGCGACGACGGCCTCGCGGTTGGTCTCCCCGACCTTGAAGTCGCCGGCGTTGCGCCCGAGGCGCAGGACCGTGACCCGGTCGGCGACCTGGAAGACGTCGGCGAGGTTGTGGGAGATGAGCACGACGCCGAGCCCCCGCTCGCGCAGCCGCCCCACGAGGTCGAGGACCTGCGCGGTCTGGGCGACGCCGAGCGCGGCGGTCGGCTCGTCGAGCAGGATCATCTTCGGGTCCCCGAGCAGGCCGCGGGCGATCGCGATGGACTGTCGCTGGCCGCCCGAGAGGCTGCCGACCTCGGCGCGGACGGAGCGCAGCGTGCGCACCGCCAGCGAGTCGAGCAGCTCGCGCGCCTTCTGCTCCATGGTGATCTCGTCCATCGGCGCGCCGGGCACGCCGGTGCGCTTGAGCTCGTGGCCCAGGTACAGGTTCTCGACGACGTCGAGGTTGTCGCAGAGCGCGAGGTCCTGGTAGATGACCGAGATGCCCAGGGCGTCGGAGTCCTGGGGGCCGCGGACGGTCACGTCGCGGCCGTCGAAGGCCATGGTGCCCTCGTCCATCGGGCCGACGCCCGAGATGGTCTTGACGAGGGTGGACTTGCCGGCGCCGTTGTCGCCGACGAGGGCGACCACCTCGCCGGCGTGGACGTCGAGGTCCACGCCGGCGAGCGCCTGGACGGCGCCGAACCGCTTGGAGACGCCGCGCATCTGCAGCAGCGGCGTCCCCTGGGTGGCGGTGGCCGTCATGGGCTAGGAGATCCCCGCCTCCGTGCAGGCCTTGGCGAAGGAGCCCTTGCACACGTCGGACGTCTTGACGTACTGGTCCTTGATGACCGTGTCGGCGACGTTGTCCTTCGTGACGGCGACCGGCTTGAGGAGGACCGACGGCACCTGCTCCTGGCCGTTGTCGGTCTCGCCGTTGACCAGGCCGGACGGGGCCTGCTCACCGCGGGCCAGCGCGAGCGCCAGCGTCGCGGCCGCCTCGGCCTCGGGCTTCACGGCCTTGTAGATGGTCATGTGCTGCTCGCCCGCGAGGATCCGCTGGATCGCGGCGACCTCGGAGTCCTGGCCGGTGACCGGGATGTCCTTCGGGTCGATGCCGGCGGACTTCATCGCGGCGATCGCGCCGCCGGCGGTGCCGTCGTTGGCGGCGTAGACGCCGTCGATCGAGCCCTTGCCGAGCGCCGTGATGGCCTGCTCCATCTGGGTCTGGGCCTTGTCCGGGCTCCAGTCGGGCGTGTCGTACTCCTTGCCGACCTTCACGCCGCTGTCGTCGAGGACCGAGTGCGCGCCCGCCTTGAAGAGCTTGGCGTTGTTGTCGGTCGGCGCGCCGTTGATCATCACGATCTGCTTGCCCTGGGGGCTGCCGAGCGCCTTGAGCAGGGCCTCGCCCTGCAGCTTGCCGACCTGCTCGTTGTCGAACGAGATGTAGTAGTCGATGTCGGCGTCGTTGATCAGGCGGTCGTACGCGATGACCGGGATGTTCGACTGCTTGGCGCGCGTGGCGATCGTCGAGGCGGCCTGCGAGTCGACCGGGTCGAGGACGAGCACGTCGGCGCCGCGCGTGATGGCCGCCTCGGCCTGCTGCTGCTGCTTGGAGGCGTCCTGGTCGGCGTTGGAGTAGATGAGCTCGCAGTCCGGGCAGTCGGCCTTGAGCTTCGCCGTGAACAGCGGGCGGTCCGCCGCCTCGTAGCGGGCGGTCTTGGACTCGGGCAGCAGCAGGGCGACCTGCTTGGCCTCGCCGCTGCCACCGGTGGACGCGGCGCCGCCGCTGCCGCCTGAGTCGTCGTCGTCGCCGCAACCGGCAGCGGCGACCGCCGCGCAGGCCAGCAGCGCCGCGAGCACGCGGCTCGGGGTGATGGTGGTCATGTCTCCTCCTGGTGTGGGTGGCTCATGGGTGAAGTCGGGGGACGGTCCGGCCGGCGCCGGCGCTCGTGGAGGCGGCGAGGTGGTCGCTGCCGGTGATGACGAGCGCCAGCGCGCCGAGCAGCTCCGCGCGCTCGCCGAGCGTCGCGGGCTCGACACGCACGACGTCGGCGGCGGCCGCCAGGGCGTGGCGGCCGATGGCCTCGCGCACGCCGTCGACCAGCGCGTCCCCGGCGGCCGCCAGCTCGCCGCCGATGACGACGAGCGACGGGTTGAGGTGGTTGCAGAGGTCGGCCAGGACGCGGCCGATCGCGCGGCCCGCGTCGCCGACGACGCGGTTCGTGCTCAGGTCGCCCTCGCGGGCGAGGCGGACGAGGCCGGGCAGGTCGAGGTCGTCGCCGTGCGTCGAGCGCAGCAGCCCGAGCAGCGACGCGCCGGCGGCGACCGTCTCCAGGCAGCCGCGCTTGCCGCACCGGCAGACCTCGCCGCCCTCGGGGACGACCTCCACGTGCCCGAGCTCGCCGGCCACCCCGGAGACGCCCTGGTGCAGGCGGCCGCCCAGGACGATGCCGGCGCCGATGCCCGAGGCGACCTTGACGTAGACGACGTCGGCCTCGCCGCGAGCGGCGCCGTGGCGCAGCTCGGCCAGCGCGCCGAGGTTCGCGTCGTTGTCGACCTCGACCGGCATGCCGAGGCGCTCGGAGAGCTCGTCCTGCGCGTGCAGGCCGGCCCAGCCCGGCAGGATCACCGAGGAGCCGACGAGGCCCGTGCCGCGGTGGACCGGGCCCGGGAGGCCCATCCCGGCGCCCACGACGCGGTCGCGGCCGATGCCCGCCTCCTCGAGGACGTCGTCGGCGAGCTCCGCGGCGGCGTCGAGCGACGCGGTGGCGGAGTGGTCGACGTCGAGCTCGACGCGGCGCTCGGCGAGCACGCGCGAGCTGAGGTCGGCGACGGCGACCCGCAGGTGGCGGTGGCCGAAGTCGAGGCCGAGCGCGACGCCGGCCGACGGGTCCAGCGCCAGCAGGACCGGCGGCCGGCCGGTGCCGCCGCGCGGCGCCGCGGCCTCGTGCTCGACGACCAGGCCGTCGTCCTGCAGCTCGCCGACGAGCGTCGAGACGGTGGAGCGCGACAGGCCGGTGGCGCGGGCGATCTCCGCGCGGCTGGCGGTGCCGCGGCGACGCAGGACGCTGACGACGAGCGCGCGGTTGCGCACGCGCAGTCCCTGGAGCGAGCCGACCCGGTGCTCGGGATCCACGAGCACCGACCCTCTTCCTCTGGCGGGCGTTTGTCAAGAGTCCGCACGAAGTTGGTGTGAAGAGCGTGTTGTTCGTCCAGGTCCCGGACGAGCCTGCTCGAGCACCCGCAGGACGGCGACGGCGTCCCCCGGGTCGACCGGCGGCGGGCCGCCCTCCTCGAGCCACGCCCGGACCGCGGGGTAGAACGACGACCAGGCGCCGCGCTCCATCGCGACGGGCGTCTCGCCGCCGGCCGTGAGCAGCCGACCGGGCGCCTCGCGCACGCCGAAGGCCGGGTCGTCCGGGCGCATGCCCGACCGCAGCTGCGCCTCCTGCGGGTCCAGGCCGTCGCAGGCGAAGCCGCCGGCGAGGCCGTGGAGCTCCATCCGCGGCCCGGGGACCGGGGTGACCGCGCCGAGGTGCAGGTGCGAGACGACGCCGCCCGCGTGCTCGAGCGCGAGGAAGACGTCGTCGTCGACCGCGGCACCGGAACGGCGGGCGGCGACCTCCGCGTAGAGGCCGACCGGCGGGCCGAAGAGCAGGCACGCCTGGTCGACGAGGTGGGTGCCGAGGTCGAGCAGCTGGCCGCCGCCCTCCTCGGGCGCGCCCTGCTCGCGCCAGACGCCGGCGACCCGCGGCCGGAAGCGGGTGAAGCGCGAGACGAAGCGCTGGGGCGCGCCGAGCCGGCCGTCCCGCAGCAGCCGGAGGACCGTCAGCAGGTCGCTGTCCCACCGCCGGTTCTGGAAGACGGTGAGACCGACGCCCGCGGCGCGCGCGGCGTCCACGAGCGCCTGGCCCTCGTCGGCGCTGACGGCGAGCGGCTTGTCGACCACGACCGGGATCCCGCGGGCGACCGCCTCGTGGGCCAGCGGCGCGTGGGCGCGGTTGGCGGTCGCGACCACGGCGAGGTCCGGCGCGGTCGCCCACAGCGCGTCGGCGGTCGCGCAGACCTCCACGCCCGGGTGGTCGGCGCGCGCGGCCGCCGCGCGGCCGGCGTCGCGGGTGAGGACCGCGGCGACCTCGAGGCCGTCGGCGGCGGCGAGCAGCCGGCCGTGGAAGTCGCGGCCGGCCAGCCCGAAGCCGGCGATGGCGACCCGCACTACGCGAGGGCCACGACGACCACCACGACCACGAGCAGGACGAGGATCGCGCTCGAGACCGTCGCCACCGGGAAGCTCTGGCGCCAGTGCTCGGGCTTGGCCCGGTCGCGGGTGATCCGGCCCTCGGGCGGGGTGCCGACCCAGTCGTCGTCGTCCTGCATCACCGCTTGTCGTACCCGATCGCGCCGGGTACCGCCAGCGACCATGACCACCCCGCCTGACGATCCCACCCGTCCGGACATGGCGCCGGGCGACGAGGCGCCTCCCGGCACGGAGGGCGCCGGCGACGACATCTGCCCCGCCTGCGGCGGCAGCGGGCGCAAGGACGACGGCGAGTGCCCGGTCTGCGCCGGCCGCGGCACCGTGGTGGAGGGCGTCGGCGGGGCCTAGCGCGGGGCCGGTCCCGGGCACCGGCGGGCGGACGCTACGTTCGGACCATGGCGCTCACCCAGTCGCCCGGCCCCATCGCCGCGCAGCCCGGCCCGACGAACTTCACCGTCGACGGCCCGGCGCACAAGCTCCTGCTGACGCCGTTCCCGCGGCGGCTGCGGGCCGAGCTGGGCGGCGAGCTGGTGCTCGACACGACCGGCGCCCAGCTCGTCCACGAGACCGGGCTGCTCGCGGCGCTCTACGTCCCGGAGGCCGACGTGCGCGCCGAGCTGCTCTCCCCCACCGACACGCGCACCCACTGCCCGTTCAAGGGCGACGCGAGCTACCTCGCGGTCAAGGACGTCCCGGACGTCTTCTGGACCTACCGCGAGCCCAACCCCGAGGCGGCCTGGCTGGAGGGCCTGCTCGGCGTGTACTTCCGCAAGCTCGACCGCTGGCTGGACGAGGACGAGGAGATCCACACGCACGTGCGCGACCCCTACCACCGGGTCGACGCGCGCCGCTCGAGCCGCCACGTGCGGGTGACGGTCGACGGCGAGGTCGTCGCCGAGACCCGGCGGCCCGTGGTGCTCTCCGAGACGGGGATGCCCAACCGGCTCTACGTCCCGCGAGAGGACGTGCGGGTCGAGCTCGTGCGCAGCGCGACGACGACGCACTGCCCGTACAAGGGCGAGGCGACGTACTGGTCGGCGCCGGGGCGCGAGGACCTCGCATGGTCGTTCGAGGCGCCGTTCGTCGACGCCCTGCCGGCGCAGGGCATGCTGTCGTTCTGGGGCGACGGCGTGGTCGTCGAGCTCGACGGCGTCGCGGTGCCTGCGTAGAGCGGCGGGGACCCCGGGTAGCACCCGGGCATGGCAGACATCCGCGAGACCTACGACCTGCCCAAGCGCTCGCCGGTCCCCCACCGGCACTGGGCCCTCATGGTCGGCTTCGTGCTCCTCGCGCTGGTCCTGGGCGGCCTGCTGCACGAGTCCGCCGTGGGCGTCGCGCTCCTGGCGATCGCGCTGCTGACGATCGTCTTCGCCGGCGTGCAGATGGTGCTGCGCTCGCGCGGCCTGCGCGAGGCGCCCGGGTCGCACCCCGTGCGCCCGCCCAGCGCGTCCTGACCGCCGGCGCGGCCCAGACCACCTACCCTCTGGCGCATGGCTCCCGACCCTGACGCCCTGCTCGCCGACAGCGCCGTGAACGCGGCCGTCGACGCGCTGGCGACCCGCAACGCCCACCACCTCTCCGCCATGAGCGACCAGGAGCGCGCCGACGCCCTGTCGCACTGGCGCGAGCTGGCGCTCGACGTCCTCACGGCGGCGCGCGCGACGCTCGAGAGCGAGCAGGTCGAGGGCGCCACGCGCCCCGAGGGCCAGCCGGGCCGGGCCGTCATCGTCCTCGAGGACGCCGGCGACCAGGACGTCGCCGTCCACGCGTCCTTCCACCCCGAGCTCGAGGAGATCGGGGAGAACGAGCTGCAGGGCACGCCCGCCCAGATCGCCGCCATGTCGCTCCTGCAGGAGCTCATGGAGGGCGGCGAGGAGTAGCCCTCCGGGCGCGGGTTCTCCGGAGCCCTAGACCAGGCTCCGCATCCGCGCGAGGTTCCACGCCGCGTGGGAGGCCGCATCTACGATGCGCGCCTCCCGCAGCAGGTCCTCCACCTCCGCGACGGAGAAGGACGCGCAGCGCAGGTCGGCCTCGGTCTCCTCGAGCCGCGCCTCGCCCGGCTCGAGGTCCGTCGCGAAGAACGCGTCGAACGGCTGCGCCGAGATGCCGTAGGCGAAGAACAGCCGGCCCAGGTGCACGAGCCGGCCGGCGCGCAGCCCGGTCTCCTCCTCGAGCTCGGTGCGCGCGACCTCCTCGGGCGGCCGCTCGCCGTGGGCGTCCAGCGCGCCCTGCGGCAGGTCCCAGAACCGCCCCTGCGCCGGGTGGCGGAACTGCTCGACGAGCCAGACCCGCCCGTCCTGCACCGGGACGAGGACCGCCGCCGGCGGCTTCTCCACCACGGAGTACAGCCCGGGCGAGCCGTCGTCGCGCTCGAGCACGTCCTCGCGCAGGCGCATCCAGCGGTTCTCGTAGACCACGCGCGTGGAGACGACGCGATGCGGCGGGTCGGCGGGCTCCCCTGGCGGCACGCGGCCGGAGGCTACCCGCGGGTACGCTGACGACCGCATGCGCGGCGTCCTGGACTTCTACCGCCGGCGCCCCGTGGTCGGGGTGCTCGTGGCGCTGCTCGGCCTCGGCCTGGCGCTGGCGACCGCCGCCGTCGGCGCCGACGACAAGCCGGTGCTCGCCGTCGTCCTCGCGGTGCTCTTCGGGCTGCTGGTCGGCGCGGCGATCTCCGCCGCGCAGGACCCCGAGAAGCGCTAGCGGCTGCCGACGCCCGCGGCGCGGGCGGCGACCAACCGGCGCGCCTGCGCGCGCAGCGCCGGCAGCTGCGCCCGGCGCGCGTCGAGCTGCGCGCGGGCCGCGCCCGCGCGCGCCGCGGCGGCGACGATCCGCCGCGCCTCGGGCCGCGCCTCGCGCACGCGCTCCCCGCCGAGCGTCCCGGCGATGTAGCCCGCCTCGTCAACGCGCACCGTGCCCGAGGCCCCGCGCACGCCGCGCACGCGCAGCGTCCCGCCGTCGATGCCGAGCTTGCCGGTCAGGCGCAGGCCCGGGACGTAGGAGCACGAGCGCAGGGTCACGGTCTCGGCGAAGCCCGTCGCGCGGAAGCGCCCGCCGCGCAGGCAGCCGTCGGCCTGGTCGGTGAAGCCGCCGACGAGCCGCTGGAGGGTGAGGACCTGGGCGTCGGCGATCGTGAGCGCGATCGCCGTGACGACGCGGCCGCGCAGGCCGGCGACGCCGCGGGCGCGCTCGAGCTCGGCGACGGACCGCGGCGCCGGCGAGTAGGCACTGCCGGTGTTCGACCTGCCCTTGCACGGCGTCCCGACGCGCCGGCCGTCGCCGAAGCGCCGCAGCGCCGTCTCGACGCAGCCGCTGAGGTCGGCGTCCTGCACGTCGTGGCCGGTGCCCGCGACGCGCACGAGCTGGGCCTGGGGCAGCGCCTTGGCGACCTCGAGCGCGTCCTCCATGGGGGTGCGCAGGTCCAGGCGCCCGGCGAGCACGAGCGCCGGCACGTCGGGCAGCGCGCCGGAGACCGGCTTGGTGAAGACGTCGCCCTGGGGCCAGAGCTGGCAGTCGTCGGCGATCGACGTGCGGCGCACCGCGTCGAGGTCGAGCGGCGCGACGCTGGACGGCGGGATCGCCGCGAGGCCGGCCTCGAGCCGGGCGGCGCGCTCCTCCACGGGCATGTCGAAGGTGTACGGCAGGCCGCCGTCGCCGCAGGCCGTCGTGACGTTGAGGCCGACGCTGAGCTCCTTGGAGCCCGTGCGGCTGCCCGTGGCGATGTGCGCGGCGCGCAGGAGCTGGGCCGGGTCGCCGGCGCGCGCGGCCTTGATCGCCGAGGGCAGCTCGGGCTGCAGGAACGGGTTGACGTCACCGGCCAGCAGCGTGAGGTACAGCGAGGAGGAGTTCTCGAGCTCGGCCGTGACGCGCTTGCCGGTCGCGGTGAAGCGCGCGCCGCGCAGCGGGCCGGCGCGCAGCTGCTCGGTGACCGCGGCGACGTCGGCCACCGGGTCCTCGGTGACGCCCTTGCAGCGCCGGTTGGCGCACTGCTCGCGCAGGACGCGGGCCACGCGCGTGTAGGAGTCCAGGAGGAACGGGTCGAAGCCGTCGTCGGGCACGACGGAGTCCAGGACGAGCCCCTCGACCCGGTCCGGGTGCGCGCGCGCGTACTGCTGGGCCACGAACGTCCCGTAGGAGATGCCGAGGACCATCCACCGGTCGGCGCCGACGGCCGCGCGGACCGCGTCGAGGTCCTCGACGGTGTCGGCCGTCGTGTAGGCCTGGCGGCGCGGCCCGATGCGGTCGGCGCAGTCGCGCACGAGCGACGGGCGCACCGGGTCCAGCGACCCCAGGACCTGCAGCCGCGGGCAGACCAGCACGCCGCTGTCGCCCGTCCCGCGCTGGTCGACGACGACGAGCTGGCGGCGCTTGAGCAGCGGCGCCAGCACCTCCCGGAACGACGACGCGACGGCGACGGCGCCCTGGCCCGGGCCGCCGGCGAGCGCGATCAGCGCGCCGGTGTCGCCCTTGGCGCGGCGCTCCATCGCGACCTGGATGGTCACCTCGCCCGGGACCCGGCCCGTGCGGTCCAGCGGCACCTTGACCGAGCCGCAGCGCAGCGGCGCCTGGTCCTTGCAGGGCTTCGTCTTGATCGCCGCGCCGGCGGGCGCCGCGGAGGTCAGCGCCGTCGCGAGCAGCGCGGCGGCGAGGAGCAGGGGGCGCCGGGGCATCGAGCGGGCGAGGGTAGCTGGCCCACCGGTCCGGCCGCGCCGGGCCAGGCGGCCCAGCGTGGCGGGGCGCGCAGCGAGGTACCCTCCCCCCTCGACCGATGCCGATGGACGGGGAGAGGCTGGGTCCGCCGGTGCAGGCGGACCGTGACGCGCTCGCGCGCGAGTGGCGGCGCCTGGGCCGGGCCGCGACGGTGGTCGCGCTGCTCACGAGCCCCGCGACCTTCACGGTCTTCCACTCGGTCAACGACCTGCCGCTGTGGCTGAGCGTCGTCCTGACCCTGCTGTTCATCGGCGCGTTCCGCGGGCTGGTGGACATGCTCTGCCACCGGCTCATCCCGCGGCCGAGCCTCTACGGCGCCGACGAGCGCCTGAAGGCCGAGGACGTCGTCTTCCGGCGCCGGCGCTGGTACTGGCGCACGCGGTTCAAGCGGCTGCTGTGGCTCGCGTTCTTCGTCGTGCTCGGCCTCGCGGTCCTGCAGCTCGTGCTGCGCGGTCTGCTCGGCACGGACACGCCGTTCTTCAAGCCGGGCGAGGCGCTCGACGAGCTCTTCCCGGAGCGCACGGACCGCGTGACGCTCCTGACGTCCCAGCTCATGCTGTTCGTGCAGCTCCCGCTGCTGTTCTTCGCGAACTTCATGATCTTCTTCGGGCCGCTGCTGCTGTTCGGCGTCCTGCAGATGAAGGCGTTCGAGCCGGGCGACGCGGACTGGGGCGTCAAGCTCGAGGACGTCCGCGGGCAGGCCGAGCCCAAGGAGGACGTCAAGCGCGTCATCACGCTGTGGTCGGCCGGCGAGGAGTTCAAGAAGGCCGGCGGCAAGCCCGAGCGCGGCCTGCTGCTCATCGGCGCGCCCGGCACCGGCAAGACGATGCTCTCCAAGGCGATCGCGACGAGCTTCAACTCGCCGATCATGACCATGCCGGGGTCGGGCTTCGCCCAGACGTTCATCGGCCTGGACGTCGTGATGGTGATGATCCTCGTGGCGCGCGCCCGCCGGCTGGCCCGCAAGTGGGGCGGCACCTGCATGGTGTTCATCGACGAGATCGACGCGGTCGGCCGCCGGCGCCAGGCGCTCGGCGGGATGGTCGGCCACGCACCCGCGCCGACCACCGCGCAGGACGTCGAGGACCACCTCTTCTTCGGGGACTGGGGCGCCTTCAGCGCCTCGGGCGACCTCGTCCTGGAGACCCGCGCCTGGCGCGAGCGGCTCTTCGCCCAGCGCGTGGAGGCGCCGAGCAGCGCGCACCCGGTCGTCGAGCGGATCAACCGCTTCATGTTCCCTGGCATGGGCGGCGGCATGGCGCTCAACCAGCTGCTCGTCCAGATGGACGGCATGGACAACCCGCCGATCCTGCGCAAGTGGGTGACGAAGAAGTTCAACACGTTCCTCGACGCCCTCTACATCGTCCCGCAGCGCATCGGCGGCGCCTCGCTGCGCCTCGCGCCGCCCCAGCCGCGCTCCGAGCAGGTCTACTTCATCGGCGCGACCAACGTGCCGCTGGACGCGCTGGACCCGGCGCTCATCCGCCCCGGCCGCATGGGCCGCCACATCTACTTCCGCACGCCCACGCAGGAGGACCGCAAGGACGTCTTCGACCTCTACCTCGGGCGCGTCGCGCACGAGGAGGAGCTCGACACGCCCAAGCGCCGCGACGAGCTCGCGCGCATCACCGGCGGCTACTCCCCCGCGATGATCGAGCAGGTCTGCTCCATGGCGCTGACCTACGCGCACGCCGACGACCGCGCGGTGTTCGGCTGGAAGGACCTCATCGAGGCGATGACGACGATCGAGTCGGGCACCGCGATCGGCGTGGACTACGTGGCCGAGGAGACGCGCGCGGTGGCCATCCACGAGGCCGGCCACGCGGTCGCCTCCCACGTGTACATGGACGGCGTGCTCTCGACGCGCCTGTCGATCCGCATGCGCGGCGGCTCGCTGGGCCACCACCAGGCCATCGAGAAGGAGGAGCGCTTCTCGGCGTGGCGCCACGAGGACGTCGGCCGGCTCGTGTGGACGCTGGGCGCGATGGCCGCCGAGCACGTCTTCTACGGCGAGAACTCGCGCGGCGTCGGCGGCGACGTGCAGAGCGCGACGACGCTCGCGGCGCTCATGGTCGGCTTCTGGGGCATGGGGCCCGAGCCGGTGACGCTCGACCACGTCGAGTTCACCGACGAGGAGGTCCGCAAGGAGGCCGTCGAGGACTACGAGGAGCGCTTCGAGCGCATCGGCCTGCGGATCATGAACCGCGCCGCGTCCGGCTCGCCCATGGAGGGCAACCCGATCGCGTCCATCCTCGGCGACCCGTCGAAGAAGAAGGCGGCGGCCCGGATCCTCGGGCAGGCCTACCTCACCGCGTTCTGCCTCGTGCGCCACAACCGCGAGCAGGTCGCGCGGATCGCCGACACGCTCATCGAGCGCAAGGAGATGCACGGCGACGAGGTCGTCGAGCTGCTCGAGGCGGCACGGCTCGAGGCGCCCGCGATCGACATCACCGACGAGACGATCTGGAAGACGGCGGCGGCGGCATGACCGAGCGCGACCCGCGCACGCGGCCGGCGGACCCCGCCGGCACGAAGCCCAAGCACGACCCGGAGGACCTCCTCCCCCGCACCCGCGAACCGCTGCTGTGGGGCGCCGGGGCGCCGGTGGCCGAGCCGGGCGCGGACGGCGCCGCCGACGGCGAGCCGGAGATCCTGCGCGACGAGGACGTCCTGTACCCCGGTGGCGCGGGCGCCGCGCCGGAGGCCGGCGAGGTCGCCGCGGCCACGGGCTCGGGCGACCATGCGCCCACGGCGGGCCGCACGCCGGCGCGCGTCACGGCCCGCATCCAGTTCGTCATGGGCGCGCTCATCGCGGTGGGCGTCGCGGCGATCGCGGCGATCGCGCTGGTGGCCGCCGACGACGAGCCCCGGACGATGACGCTGCGCATCGGCCCGCAGTGGTCGTCGTGGGCGCCGTCGCCGCCCGCCCCGGGCGCCAACCCGCTGGAGAGCGTCCCGAAGCAGATCGCCGAGCACGTCGGGCGCAAGTACCGTGGGGCGGGCGGCGACCAGCTCGTCGCCGTGTCGGGCGGGCCGCTCGAGGCCGCTGACCTGCCGATGACGATCGCCGAGCGCAACCAGGCCGGCGACATCTCCATCGACGAGGGCACGGGCGTCCTCTACCGCCTCTGCGGCCTCGGGCAGAACTGCGCGATCGCCAGGGGCAAGGCGTCCAAGGCGCGCCACCTGCTGCTGCGCCGCGAGGCGCTCGAGCTCGCGCTGCACACCTTCACGTACCTCAAGGGCCTCGACGACGTCGTCGTGTTCCTGCCGCCGCCCAAGGGCCAGGAGCCCTCGCAGGCGGTGCGCTTCCGGCGCTCGGACGTCGCCGGGATGCTGACCAAGCCGCTGGCCAGCACGTTGGCGCCGCGCACGCCGTCGGTGTCGGCGGTGGCGCGCTCGCGCGACGCGTCGCTCGTGCAGCAGGTCACGCTGAACGGGCTGTTCAGCTTCCAGGTCACCCAGGCCAACAGCGACGCGCGGCTGTTCCTGGTGCTGACGCCGCCGGCGGGCTAGCGCTCGGACGCCTCGGGCGCGGGCGGCGGCGCGGGCTCGTGGCGCGGGCAGGCGAGCACCGGCATCCGCGGGTACTTGGGCCAGTCCGGGTCCTTGCGGCCCAGCTCGCACATCGAGAACACCGAGCCGCGGCCGCTGCGGACGATCCGCTGGTGGGCGCAGCGGTCGCAGAGGCCGAAGGCGGGCACGGGCGGGCATCCTGGCACGCACGACGGCGGCGGCCGCGGGCGCGGTTCCTAGACTCGGTGGGTCGTGCCCACGTTCCGGCGACTCCTCGGCTTCCTGGCGCCCTACCGCCGCGGCGTCGCCCTGTCGGCGGTGCTCGCGGCGTGCGCGATGGTCATGACCGTCGCCATCCCGTGGCTCACGGGCCGCGCGATCGACCGCATCCAGGACGGCGACGAGCCGGGCCTCCAGCTGCTCGCCGTGGTGGTCGCGATCGCCGGCGTCCTGCGCCTCGCGCTGACCGTCTCTCGCCGGCTCGTGGCGGGCCGCGTCTCGCTCGGGGTCGAGCAGGACCTCCGCCGCCGCGTCTACGGCCACCTGCTCGCGCTCGAGCTCGCGTTCTTCGACCGCCAGCAGACGGGCCAGCTCATGTCGCGGGCGACGGTCGACCTGCAGGCCGTCCGGTTCTTCCTCGGCTACGGCCTGGTCTTCCTCATGCAGAGCGCGCTCACCATCGTGCTCGCGTCGATCGCCATGGTCGTCGTGGACTGGGAGCTGGCGCTGCTGTCGCTGGTGCCGGTGCCGCTCGTGGTCTACGTGGCCTTCCGCTACGGGCGGCGGTCGCGGCCCGCGCTGCAGGAGGTCCAGCAGCGCCTCGCGGAGCTGACGGCCGACACCGAGGAGTCGATCACCGGCGTGCGCGTCGTCAAGGCGTTCGCGCGCGAGGACCGCCAGCTCGAGCGCTTCGCCGGCTCGACGCGACGGGTGTTCGACCAGTCGATGGTGTCGACGCGCCTGCAGGCGACCTACCAGCCCCTCATCGGGTTCCTGCCGCAGATCGGGCTGGCGATCGTCCTGCTGCTCGGCGGCCGGCGCGTCGTCGAGGGCCAGATGGACCTCGGCGACTTCGTGGCCTTCTACTCCTACCTGCTCATGCTGCTGTCGCCGATGCGCCAGCTGGGCATGTCGCTCGGGCTGGCCCAGCGGGCGACGGCGTCGGGCGCGCGGCTGTTCCAGGTGCTCGACCGCGAGCCGCGGATCGTCTCGCCGCCGGGCGCGCCGGGGCTCCCCGAGGGCGGCGGGCGCGTCGAGCTGCGCGACGTGACGTTCGCCTACGAGGGCGCGACGGGGCCGGCGCTGTCGAGCGTGTCGCTCGAGGTCGAGGCCGGCCGGACGGTCGCGCTGGTCGGCGGCACCGGCTCGGGCAAGACGACGCTCGTCTCGCTGCTCGCGCGGCTCTACGACGTCTCGGACGGCGCGGTGGTCATCGACGGCGCCGACGTGCGGTCGGTCGACGTCTTCGCCCTGCGCCGGGAGATCGCGATCGTCGACGACGACCCGTTCCTGTTCAGCGCGACGGTGGCGGAGAACATCGCCTACGGGCGGCCGGACGCGACGCGCGAGGAGATCGAGGTCGCGGCCCGCCGCGCGCAGGCCCACGACTTCGTCACCCGGCTGCCCGACGGCTACGACACGCGCGTGGGCGAGCGCGGGATGACGCTCAGCGGCGGCCAGCGCCAGCGCCTGGCGATCGCGCGCGCGTTCGTGTCCGACCCGCGGATCCTCGTGCTCGACGACGCCACCAGCGCGGTGGACGCGAGCACCGAGCAGGGCATCAAGACGGCGCTGCGCGAGGTCATGGCGGGCCGCACGACGTTCGTCATCGCCCACCGCCTGTCGACGATCGCGCTGGCCGACGAGGTCGTCGTGCTCGAGGACGGACGCGTGGCGGCGCACGGGTCGCACGACGAGCTCGTCGAGGTCTCGCCGCTGTACCGCGAGATCGTCGAGAAGGGGCTGCCCGACCAGGTCTTCCTCACGCGCTCGCCCGTCGAGCGCGAGGTGGCGGGGCTGTGAGGCCCGGCGAGCGGGCCGCGGTCTCGCGGCGGGCCGAGCTGCGCCGGCGGCTGCAGTCCACGCGAGGGCGCGGGCGCAAGGTGCGGGGCCTCGTCGCGCTGCTCGCGCCCTACCGGTGGCGGGTGGCGGCGATGTTCGCCGCCCTCGTGGTGGGGACGGCGGCCGGACTGGCGCCGGCACCGCTGGCCCAGCGCGCGATCGACCACGGGATCACGGACGGCGACCTCGGCGAGCTCGACCTCGTCGTCGCGCTGTTCGTGGTGAGCGCGGTGCTCGTCTGGATCACGTCGGCGCTGCAGACCTACCTCACGAACTGGGTCGGCCAGCGGGCGCTGCAGGACCTGCGCCTCCAGCTGTTCCGCCACCTGCAGGAGCAGCCGGTCGGCTTCTACGAGCGGCGGCCGGCGGGGGTCCTGATCAGCCGGATGACCAACGACGTCGAGGCGCTCAACGCGATGGTCACCGACAGCGTCACGACGCTGTTCCAGGCGTCGCTGACGCTCATCGGGTCGGTCGTGATCCTGCTGCTGTTCGACGTCGAGCTGGCGCTCGTGGTGTTCCTCATCTTCCCGGTCATGGCGGTCGGGTCGTTCCTGTTCCGGCTGGCCAGCGCGGACGCGTTCCGGCGCACGCGGGAGACGATCGGCGCGATCACGGCCTACCTGCAGGAGACGCTGAGCGGGGTGCGCGTCGTCAAGGCCTTCGCGGCCGAGCCGCGCCACCGCGAGCGCTTCGAGGAGCTCAACGACGCCAACCGGGCGGCCAACCTCGTGACGGTCAAGCTCAACGCGTCGTACTTCCCGGCGGTCGAGTTCGTCTCGTCGCTGGCGACCGTCGCGGTGCTGCTCATCGGCGGCGGGCAGGTGCTCGACGGGTCGCTGACCGTCGGCGTGCTGGTCGGCTTCGTCGCGGCGCTCAACGGGTTCTTCGACCCGATCGGGCAGCTGTCGCAGGTCTACACGACCTACCAGTCCGGGATGGCGGCCCTGGACAAGATCTTCGAGCTGCTCGACGAGGAGCCCTCCCTGCGCGACGCGCCGGACGCCGTCGAGCTGCCGCGGCCGCTGCGCGGCGAGGTCGAGCTGCGCGACGTGACCTTCGCCTACCGCACCGAGGACGACGAGCTGAAGCTCGCGCTGGACGACGTCTCGCTGCACGTGCCCCCGGGACAGACGGTGGCGCTCGTGGGCGCGACGGGCGCGGGCAAGTCGACGCTGGCCAAGCTCGTGGCGCGCTTCTACGACCCCACGTCGGGCGCGGTCCTCGTCGACGGCCGCGACCTGCGAGAGGTCACGGCGCAGTCGCTGCGCTCGCAGATGGGGATCGTCCCGCAGGAGGCGTTCCTGTTCAGCGGGACGGTGCGCGAGAACGTCGCGTTCGGGCGGCCAGAGGCCACGGCGCAGGAGCTCGAGGCGGCATGCCGGGCGGTCGGTGCGTGGGAGGTCGTCGAGCGCCTGCCCGAGGGGCTGGACACGCAGATCGGCGAGCGTGGCGTGCAGCTCTCGGCGGGCCAGCGCCAGCTCGTGGCCTTCGCGCGGGCGCTCGTGGCCGACCCGCGGATCCTCGTGCTCGACGAGGCGACGTCGAACGTCGACCTGCACACGGAGGGGCGGATCGAGCAGGGACTGCGGCGGCTGCTGGCGGGCCGCACGGCGTTCGTCATCGCCCACCGGCTGTCGACGATCCGGCAGGCCGGGCGGATCGTCGTCCTCGACGGCGGGCGGATCGTCGAGGCGGGCACGCACGACGAGCTGCTGGCCGCGCAGGGCGCGTACTGGCGCCTGCACCGCGACTGGGCACAGCAGGCGGCGGCGTAGCGGCTCGGCCGTCTCGCGGGTAGGAGGCGCGCATGGAGCGCTTCAACGTCCTGCACGGCGAGGGGGGCGAGACGGATCCCGAGGACCCGCCCGGCTTCCAGGCCGCCATGCGCCGCCTCGGGCCGGGCGTCGGCGCCCGCGAGACGGGCGCGTCGGTCTACGACCTCCCGCCGGGCCAGGCCGTCTGCCCCTACCACTGGGAGGCGGCCGAGGAGGAGTGGTTGCTCGTGGTCCGCGGTCGTCCGTCGGTCCGGACCCCGTCGGGCGAGCACCAGCTCGAGGAGGGCGACGTCGTCTTCTTCGCCGCCGCGCCGGAGGGTGCGCACAAGGTCTTCAACGCGGGCGACGAACCCGCGCGCGTCCTGCTCTGGTCGTCGGTCAGGGCGCCGGCGGCGACCTTCTACCCCGACAGCGGGAAGGTCGGCGTCTACCCCGGCCAGGAGCCGCGCCGGCTGCTGTTCCGCCAGGCCGACGCGGTGGACTACTACGACGGCGAGACGGGCTAGGGGGTCCCGGGGTCGCCGCCGGTGAGCTGGCGGGCCCCCGCGGCGGGCGCCGCGATCTCCTTGCTCATGAGCCGGCGGGCGACGGGCAGCGAGAGCCCCACGGGCAGGTGGCGGTTGGGCCCGAAGAAGAGCTTGGTCGCCAGGCCCCCGGGGATCACCGAGCGCTTGCCCTTCTCGGCGGCTCTGAGGCCGTCGCGGGCGACGCGCTCGGCGCTGGCCCACACGAAGCCCGGCAGCCGCTCGGCGAACAGGGGCTCCGAGGTCTCCTGGAACTCGGTCCTCACCGGCCCGGGCGCGACGGCGGTCACCGTGACGCCGGTCCCCCGGACCTCCTCGTGCAGCGCCTCGGTGTGGAGCTGCACGAACGCCTTGCACGCCGCGTAGGTGCCGTTGCCCGGCAGCGGCTGGAGCCCGGCCGTCGACGACACGTTGATGATCGCTCCCCGCCCTCGCTCGAGCATCCCCGGCAGCACGAGCCCGTCGAGCTGCACCACGGCCCCGACCAGCACCGCCAGCTGCTCGAACTCCCGGTCGAGGTCGCTGCTGGCGAACGCGCGGTAGATGCCGAACCCGGCGTTGTTGACGAGGACGTCGATGGTCAGCCCCTGCGCCTCGACGTCGCGCACCAGCCGCTCGCAGGCGTCCTGGTCGGCGAGGTCGCACGGCGCCACCTCCACCCGCACGCCGTGCGCCTTGCGCAGCTCCTCCGCCAGCGCCTCCAGCCGCTCGCGCCGCCGGGCCACCAGCGTGACGCCGTAGCCCTTCGCCGCCAGCTGCCGCGCGAACTCCTCGCCGATCCCGGAGCTCGCCCCGGTCACCAGCGCCGTCCCGTCATCCCGCACCCCCGGCAATCCCATGAACGGCACCGTACAACAGCGCTCGGGGTCAGACCCCGTCGCACCCCCCGCTCGGGGTCAGACCCCGTCGCACGCCCCGCTCGGGGTCAGACCCCGTCGCACGCCCCGCTCGGGGTCAGACCCCGTCGCATCGGGCGATGCGCCGCGCGATGGTCGTGCGGTGCTGGCCGAGGTGCGCGCCGATGTCCTCCAGCGAGTGCCCGTAGAGGCGGTGCGCCGCGTGGACGAGCTCGTCCGTGGGCGTCCGACCGAGGAACTCGGCGGCGTCCCACTCGGGCTTCGGCGCCGCGATCGGCGAACGGCCCGCAGGAGCGGCCTGCGCCTCGTGCTCGAGCAGCTCGCGGGAGCGGTCCGAGAGACGGTCGGCGCGCCGGAGGAGGTCGAAGTAGGCGGCGGGCGCGGCGCGTCCGTCCCAGGCCGCGATGTGCCGGACCGCCTGGTCGAGGGCCAGGAACGCCGGCGCGGGCTCGACACCCGCCATGGCCCGATGGCTCGACCACGGCCACGCTGCGGGAGCGAGGCAGAGCCCGCCGCGAACCGGGTTGAGCGGGATGTACCGCAGCGCTTCCAGGAGGTGGTTCTGGTCCTGCACCACCTTGGCGTCGTAGCGCCGAGCGAACAGCGCGCCCCATGCCCCTCGCGTCTTGTGCCGGCGGCTCACGAACCTCCCGTGGAGGTCGCGCATGCCGTCGTGCAGGTCGGGAGCCGGCGTCGTGACCAGCAGGTGGATGTGGTCGAGCATGAGGCAGTAGGCGAGGCAGAGCCAGCCCCGCTGGAACACGGTCCGTGCGAGCAGCGCGAGGTAGAGCTCCGCGTCCCGCGGGTCCACGATGAGCTTCGCCCCGGGGATCGCCTGCGCCGTGACGTGGTAGGTGAGGTCCGCCGCAAGGGGTCGTGGTGCACGTGGCATGTCCCCTGTAGGTCCGAAGGGCCCCAAGTTCGCCCCCTCTCGATGCGACGGGGTCTGACCCCGAGCATGCGACAAGCCCTGGCACCCCGTGCGACGGGGTCTGACCCCGAGCGTGCGACGGGGTCTGACCCGAGTGTCAGGTGGTGGCGGAGGTGAGGTGGCCGGCGCGGAAGGTGAGCGAGAGGAGGTGCTGGTCGCCGGGGCCGTAGGCGTCGTTGGTGGTGCCGAGGACGTAGGACCAGGTCGTGCGGGAGCCCGTGTCGGGTGGGCCGAGGAGGGTGCGGACCTGGTGGCGGGTGAGGCCGGTGAGGGTGGCGCAGCGGGCGAGGTCGCCGGCGAGGCGCTCGAGCTCGGTGGTCTCGCCGGGGTCCTCGAGCGCATGCGGAGCGGCGGCGCGGAGGGACGACCAGCGGGCGGCGTCGAAGCGGAAGGCGTCGCAGCCGCCGTCGCCGTCGTCGGTCACCACGACGGCGCCCGCGGCGAGGCCGGTGCCGGCGGCGACGAGGACGAGGGCACCGGCGAAGGCCCCGGCGGCGCCGCGGAGCGCCGACCGGCGCACCGGCAGCACCGCCAGCAACGCCGCCAGGCCCGAAGCGCACCCGCCGACGAGGACCAGGTGGACCGGCCGGTCGACGTCGGCCACGGCGCTCGCGGCGCCGAGGACGACCAGCGACGCGCCCAGGGTCGCGGCGGCCAGGAGCTGGGCCGCCCGGAGGGCCGGTCGCGGCGACCACGCGCCCATCAGGGCAACGACCGAGACGACGAGGCTGCACCCCGCGGCGACGACCGCCACGAGCGCGAACAGCGGCGCGAAGAGCCACGCGAACGTGACCACCGTGCCGACCAGGACGAACGGGCACGCCAGCCCGAACGCGACCCCCAGGAGCGAGCGCGGCAGCTGCCCGAGGAGCGGTCGTGGGCCCACGGACAGAGGCTCTCACGGACAGGAGGTCACCTGCCGAGGTTGCCTATACTGCCCCGCCGCACCCCTTGCCGGGTGGTGTAATTGGCAACACGCTGGTTTCTGGTTCCAGTATTCGGGGTTCGAGTCCCTGCCCGGCAGCCTGAGACGCGCCCCGCCACCGTGCGGGGCGCGCGTCGTTCCAGCGCACCTTCCGCGCGCGGCACCCGCTGTCCCTCGCGTGCTGCGCCGGTCGGTCATGGGAGTGCTCCTCGCTGCGACGCTCCTGGCGGGGCGGCGGATGCCGCACCCGCCGCCTCCAAGCCAAGGCCGACGCTGCAGGACGCAGGCCCGGTCGCACCCGCGCGACGGCCCTCCCGGAAGGCCTCGGCGCCCGTCCGATCGCGCTCGTCCGCCACCGCCTGTTCGTGTCGGTCGGCGACCGCCTGCTGGGCGTCCGCGGGGTCTAGGCGTCGGCCGGCGCCGGCGGGTCCTCCGGCGACCGGGTCCAGTCCCCCACGCCCACGTGCACCGACGCGGGATCCAGCCCCGCCGCGGCGCACGCCTCGTCGCGCAGCGCCAGCGCGCGGCGCTCCGCGTCCGGGACGTCCGCGACGTCGCGCAGGCGCGCGAGGACCTGGTGGTCCTCCTCGAGGACCTCGCCGCCCAGGACGTCGGCGACCGAGGCCAGGGCGGACGAGAAGGCCTCGCGGTCGGCGGCCGATGCGCAGGTGAAGGCGACCTCGATCACGCCGACCTCCCTACCCGCCGCCGCGCGCGCCCGAGCGCAGGCGGCTGGGCTACGCCGCCTCGCGCCCCGGCGCGAACTGGGCGGTGATCGCCGCCTCGAGCCCCGGGTCGAGGACGAGCAGGACCTCGTCGCCGCCCTCGATGACGGTGTCGGCCTTCGGGACGAAGCCCGTCCCGTCGCGCAGGACGCTGATGACCAGCGCGCCCTCGGGCAGGTCGATCTCGCTGACCGCGCGCCCGGCGGCCGGCGAGGAGGGCATGACCTCCACCTCGATGATCTCGAGCTGCTCGTCGCGGAGGTCGAGCAGGTGCACGAGCCCGTACGACGGGACCTCGTGCTCGATGAGGCGCAGGATGAGGTCGGTGGCGCTGACCGCGGGCTGGACCTCCAGCAGCTCGAACCACTGCCGGTTGCGCGGGTTGTTCACGCGAGCGATGATCCGCTCGCAGAGGTACTTCTCCTTCGCCATCTGGCAGATGAGCATGTTGTCCTCGTCGTCGCCCGTGACGGCGATGACGAGGTCGGCCCGCTGGACGCCGGCGCGCTCGAGGACCCACAGCTCGGTGGCGTCCCCGTACTGGACGTTGTGCTCGAGCTCCTCCTCGATGACGAGGTAGCGCTCGCGGTCGCCCTCCAGGAGCGTGACCTCGTTGCCCTTGTCGAGCAGCTCGCGGGCCAGGTTCCAGCCCACCTTGCCGCCGCCGGCGATGATGACGTACACGGTCGGCTAGCCCTCCGAGGACATGGCGCGCTGGAAGTTCTCGATCGCCTGCTGGGTCGGGCTGATCGTCTCGAGCCCCTGCTCGGCGTACCAGGACGCGCGGGCCGGGTCCATGACCCGGCACAGGACCCGCGAGACCTCGAAGCGCTTCTGGGCGACCTGGGCGATCACGAGGTTCGTGTTGTCGCCGTCGGTCGAGGCGATGAAGAGGTCGGCCTCCTCGATGCCCGCCTCGAGCAGGGCGTCGATCTCGAGGGCGTGACCGACGGTGAACCGCCCGCCGGCGTCCTCCCACGTCGTGTCCATCCCGGCGTCGAGCCGTTCGTGGGACAGCGGGTCCTCGTCGAGCACGGACACGGTGTGCCCAGCAGCGAGCGCCCCGCGTGCCACCGAGGACCCGACGCGTCCGGCGCCGACCACGAGCACGAACATGGCCCGGCACTCTAGCCAGCGTCCGGCGACGTGCGAGCCGCGACCGGCACGTCGTCGGTGGGCGGGGCGGTGAGGACCACCGGGCACGGCGCCTTGGCCACGACGTACTTCGTGACCTCCCCCGCGAAGTTGCCCTCCAGCGCCCGGCCGCCGAACCGCGCGCCGCCCCGGATCCGCGACGGCTCCTCGGCCGCCAGGACGATCGCCTGCACCCCGCGCCGGCGCGCCTCCTCGACGATCGCCGCGCCGGCCCGCCGCGATCGCACCGTGGCCGTCCGGACCATGACGCCCTGGTACTCCTCCCCGACCGCCTTGGCCCGCCGCAGCGCCGCCCGGCCCCGCTCGACCTGCGCGTCGGGCAGCCGCGCGTCCAGCGGCAGCGCCATCGGCACCTCGAAGACCCAGATCGCCTCGATCGTCGCGCCCTGCTCGCTCTCGTCGAGCGCCTCGTCGTCCTGGTCGCCGGCCAGGCGTCCCGCGGTCTGGACGATGTCGTCGTCCAGCGGCGTCCCCGTCAGCGGCACGAGGATCGAGCCGTACTCGAGCTCCTCCATCCGCCGCGCGCGCAGCGCCTCCTCGTCGACCACCACGCGCTTGAGCAGCGGCTTCTCCTGCGAGACGCGGTAGACGACGTACAGCAGCAGGCCCGCCGCCATCCACCCCAGGCCGACCCACCGGGCGCCCTCGTGGAAGACGACGACGCTGACCCACGCCAGGGCGCTGAGGACCCCGCCCACGACCGCGGGCACCGGGACGTCCGCGCCGCCGACCGCCACGTTGAGCGGCATCCGGTAGGGCCGGTCCTTGTCGGGCTCGCGGAAGCGCAGCGCCACGATCGACAGGTGCGCGAGCGTCAGCGCCAGCAGCGCGCCGAACGCGTAGATGCCGACGAGCAGCTCGAGGTCCTCGGGGACGATGAGCGCGCCCGCGATGACCGCCGCCAGGACGATGAGGACGTACGGCGTCGAGCGCGTCGGGTGCAGCCGCCCCAGCCGCGACGGGATCTGGCGGTTGCGCGACAGCGCGTAGCCCAGCCGCGACAGCCCGCGCATCGCCGAGTTGGCCGCCGCGATGAGCGTCGCGGTCGCCGCGGCCGCCACGACGTACTTGAGCCCGTCGCGGATCCACGCCTCGTCGAACGCCTCGAGGATCCCGAGCACCGGGTCCTCGAGGTGGTTGCGCGACAGCGACGTGTCCCCGCCCACGACCGGCAGCGCCGTGACCGCCACGAGCGAGATGCCGACGTAGACGACGAGCACCGACAGCGTCGCCGAGTGCACGAGCCGCCGCAGCCCCGCCCGGCCGACGCGCACCTCGCCCGCCAGCCCCGAGGCCGACTCGAGCCCGGTCATGACGACCGTCGCGACGCCGACCGCGAAGATGAGGTCCGACCACCCGGGCGACTTGCCGAGCTCGATCGGGTCGAGCAGGACGTCGGGCGAGAAGAACGTCACGAGGCCCATGACGACGAGCGCGACCTGCAGCACGAGGTCGACGACCACGAGCATGGCGATCCGGTCGATGCGCCGGGGCGAGAAGCCCAGGACGTTGCGCACCGCGACGTACAGCACGATCCCCAGGGCCATCGCCAGCTCGGCGTTGCCGCCCCCCAGCTCGCTCCAGAACGCCGCCGCGTAGTGGGTGGCGGAGAACGCCGTGACGGCGACGAGGATCACGTAGTCCAGGAGCACCGCCCAGCCGGCGATGAACGAGACGAGCTCGTTGAAGGCGTAGCGGGCGAAGACCGTCGACCCTGCGCGGTCCTGGTGCAGCGACGCGCCCTCGACGTACGTCATCGCCGCCAGCGCGAAGAAGACGCTGGCGACGAGGAAGACCAGCGGCGTGAGCCCGAGCGCGTTGCCCGCCACCACGCCGAGCGCGAAGTAGATCGCGCTGGCCAGCGAGGTCCAGACGACGGCGAAGAGGGCCGGGGAGCCGAGCTGGCGGCCGAGCACTAGCGCTCCTCCTCCCCGGGCTCGTCGCGCGTGACCCACAGTCGCCCGACACCCGCGGCGCAGAACAGCAGCCCGAGCAGGACGCCGAGCGCCAGCGGCCCGCCGCCCCGTGCGACGGTCGACACGAGCATCGCCACGCCGAGCACGACCAGCAGCAGCGAGGTGAAGCGCGTGGCGGTGCGGTGCATCAGGCGGCGGCCTTCGGCTTGCGCGGCGCCTCGGAGGGCTCGGACAGGATGATCACCCGGCACGGGCGCTCCTCGAGCACGGTCTCCACCGTCTTGCCGAACACCGACCCGCCGCTCACGCGCCCCGGCAGCGGCATGACGACCGCGCGGGCACGCAGCGTCCGCGCCTCCTCGACGATGAGCCGGCCCGCCTGGCCCGGGCGCACCTTCTCCCAGTGCCCGGTCACCCGCCGCCCGGCGAGCAGCCGCGCGCGCTCGATGATCGCCTGCGCCGCGAGCTCGGCCTCGGGCAGCTCGGCGTCCAGCGGCGAGGACTGCGGGACGACGATCGTCACGAGCACGTGGATGCCGCGCCGGCGCCGCGCCGCCAGCCGCTGGGCCGCCCGCACCGCCCCCTCGAACGGCGTGCGCGTGTCGACCGCCAGCAGGACGGACTCGTACTCGGCCTCGGTGTCGATGACCGGCCGCGGGATCGCGACCTTCTTGACCGTCGTGAGGTCGAGGCCCTGGCGCCGGCGGTACAGCGCGTAGAGCACGATCCCGAGCGCCAGCCAGCCGAAGCCGGTGACCGCCACGTCGAGGTGCAGGACCGTGGTGACGAGGAACGCCAGGCCCGTGCCCAGCAGGCCGAGCACGGCGAACAGCGGCAGCTCGCGTCCCCGCACCCGCAGGACGCCCGGCCCGCGGTACGGGCGCTCGACGTCGGACTGGGTCTGGCGCAGCCGGATGACCGCCAGGTGGGCGATCGTGAACGACAGCATCGCGCCGAACGCGTAGAGGTTGCCCAGGAACGTCGCCTGTCCGGGCAGCATGATCAGGCAGGCGATCGCGCCGAACAGCAGGATCCCGACCCACGGCGTCCCGTACCTCGGGTGCAGCTGGCGCAGCCGGTCCGGGACCTGCCGGTAGATCCCCATCGAGTACACGAGCCGCGACACGCCGATGATCCCCGCGTTCGTCGCGATGAAGAGGATCGTCGCCGCGAGCAAGCCGACGTAGAGCTCGCCGACCTCCTGCAGCGGGCCCAGGTCGATCTGCTTGACGACGCCCAGGATCGGGTCGCCGGCGAAGCCGCCCTCCTCCTCCCCCAGGCCCAGCAGCGTCGTGTACTCGCCCTCGGCGTTCTGCGTCACCGGCAGGGCGCTCAGCGCGACGGCCGGCAGGGTGAAGTAGATGGCGAAGACCGCGAGGCGGACGCGCGAGATCGCCGCCGGGATCGTCTTCGTCTCGTCCTTGGCCTCCTCGGCCATGTTCGAGATCGTCTCGATGCCCGTGTAGGCGACCATGCCGACCGGGATCGCCAGCAGGAAGTCCGTCCACGTCGGCGCGACGCCGAGCGAGACGTTGTCCACCAGCGTGTCGGGCGACAGGACCAGGAAGATCCCGACGAGCACGAGGAGGACCTGCGTGAGGAAGTCGACGACCGCCAGGAGGATGTTGACGCCGGCGGACTCCTCGGCGCCGAGCACGTTGACGAGGCTCAGGACGACCACCACGCCGATGCCGAAGACGATGTCCCCCGGCCCGTGGCGCAGCGCGTCGATGCCCAGCACGCCGCCGAGGTAGTGCGGGACGAAGAAGGCCGAGATGGCGATCGTCACCGTGTAGTTGAGCATCTGCGCCCAGGCGGCGAAGAAGCTCGCGAACTCGTTGAACGCGTGGCGCGCGAACGACGACGACCCGCCGGCCTCGGGGTACATCGCCGTGGCCTCGGCGTAGGTGGCGGCGGTGAGGTAGAAGATCACGCCGGTGATGACGAACACCACCGGCGTGAGCCCGAGCGCGTAGCTCGCGACGAGCCCGAGCGCGTAGTAGATCGACGAGCCGACGTTGCCGTAGGCGGTCGAGAACAGGGCGTTGACGCCGAGGACCCGCTGGAGGCCGTGGAGGCGGCGCTCTGCCATGCGGCGGCGGAGTCTAGGCGGGACCGGGGACGCGGAGCACCCGGTCGCCGCTCAGCTCAGAGGATGACGCTGCCGGGGACGTGGAAGTCGCCCTCGCAGCCGCCCCAGACCCCGGCGCTGCGGCCCTGGGCCCGGGTCTGGGCCTGGGCGTACACCGCCCGCGCGCGGAAGGACCGCGCGCCCGGGGTGACCCGCGCCCAGCCGCCGCTCAGCAGCGCGCCGCCGACGTCCTGGCCCGAGGAGCGGGCGAGGTAGGCGAAGGTCCGGCCCGCCTTGTCGCGGCGGCCGAAGCGCGTGTCGGTCTGCAGGTACAGCCGCTGGGCGGTCCCGCCCGGCGCGTCGCGCAGGCCGTCGCCGTCGGTGTCCACCGGCTTCGTGAAGACCTGGCGCAGCAGGGCGTCGAGGGCGCCGAGGCCGCCGCACTCGACCGTCGAGCCCTCCGGGTGGATGCGCGGGACGTCGAGGGCGACGAGCCGGACGCGCTGCGTCCTGCCCGTGGCGCGGACGCGGACGACGAGCGTCGCGCCGTCGACCACGTCGGTCGCCGTCACCGCGGTGCCGGAGGGCGTGGCGGCGGTGGCCGGGCCCGCACCGGCGCCGGCGAGCGCCGCGCCCGCCACGGCGGCCGCGACGACGACGAGGCGCCTCACCGCTGGCACCCCGGCTGCCCGGTGTCCGTCGGGCTGCGCCACCACCAGCCGGCGCGCGGCACCCCCGCGCGCAGCAGCGGCGTGCGCTCGCACGCCGCGGCGGTGGCGCGGTTGCCCGCGAGCTGGCCGAACGCCCGCAGCAGGGCCGTCTCGACGTCGATGCGGTCGGCGGGCGGCGCCTGCGCCCCGTCCCACCAGGTCGTCAGGGAGCGCGACAGCGCGATCTCGCGCTCCGTCGTCGTCGCCCTGGGCCGGCAGCGGCGGGAGGTCGAGCGTGAGCTGCACCCCTTGGGCCGCTTGCGGACCTTGAAGACCAGGACGCCCGAGACCTGCCGCGGGCTGATGCGCGAGCTGAAGCCGATCACGCGGGTGCCGTCGGCCTTGGCCGCGCCCTTCGTCGTCTCGCCGCGGAAGGTGTAGCCCCAGCGCTCCCCGCTGCGCCGCGCGACGTCGAGGAAGCGCGCCGCGGTGACGCCGAGCGGCAGGACCGTCGTGTTCACGTAGAAGCCGCCGACGGCGCGCTTGCCGATGTCCGGGCCGATGGGCTCGGAGCTGCCGACGACGCCCCCGCCGCCGCCACCGCCGCCTCCGCCGCCGCCGCCGCCACCTCCGCCGCTGCCGGCGACGGTGACCAGCGCGCGGCCCACGCCGAGGCTCGCGGTCTGGCCGGGCTCGGTCACGTAGGCGCACAGCCGCAGCGGCACGCCCGGCATGGAGGTCGAGGCGCCGACGTCGAAGGTGCCTGGGCCGACCGGCGTGCCGCCGACCGGCGTGAGCAGCGCCGTGCCGGGGTTGAGCCGGTCGGTGGCGAAGGTCCGTCCGCAGGCGCGCTCGGGCCCGGACACGAGGTGCACGCGCCCGGCGACGACCGTCGAGCCGGTGACGCGCACCGGCACGCCGGCGCCGCTGGCCGCCTCGCCGGGGGCGCTGACGGCGACGCTGGCCGTCAGCTCGAGGACCGGCAGGGTGCGGGTGGTCGTGCCGCCCGGAGCCAGGCCGGGGTCGCGCGCGACGTACACGCAGAACCGCCAGGTGCCGCCCTGCGGCGGCGTCCACTCGGCGCTCTCGGCGAACGTGCCCGGACCGACGCGCTCCTCGATCACCCCGACGGACCGCGCCGCCTGGGCGAGTGCCGTGGCGGCGCAGAACGCCCCTTCGCGCTCGGCCAGCACGATGACGCTGTGGCGCACCTCGACGTTGCCCGTCACCGTGAGGTCGAGCGGGACGCCCGGGACGCCGCGCTCCTCGGAGATCGTCAGCGCCGGCGTGGCGACCGTGGGCGCCCGCGCGCCGGTGATGAGGTGCTGGTCGACGGCCTCGGGCGTCCCGGAAGGCGCGGGCATGAGGTAGGCGCAGACCGAACTCGTGCCGGCGGGCACGACCACCACGCCGCTGAAGGAGAAGGTCGCGTCCGCCGCCAGGCTCTCCTGGCGCGCGAGCGAGCCGCCGGCCTGCGGGTTGGACGGGCAGGCGTTGCCGATCGCCGTCGTGATCCACAGCGTCGTGGCCGTGGGCGCGTAGCCCGTGACCGAGTAGTTCGCGTTGCCGCCCTGGACGTAGCCACCGCTGGGCGCCGTGGCCGAGACGTCGACCGAGGGGGGCGGCGGCGGAGGTGGCGGCGCCTGCGCGCGCGCCGGTGCGGCGCTCACGAGCGCGACGACGGCCAGCAGCGCACCGGCCAGCGCCGCCGTCAGCGAGGGCCGCCACCGCGGCACGACCAGCTCCCCCATGCGCCGGAGGGTAGCTGACCCACCCGAACGGGTGGTGAAGCTCAGACGATGATCGGGATGATGAGGATCGCGACGATGTTCGCGACCTTGATCATGGGGTTGATGGCCGGCCCGGCCGTGTCCTTGAACGGGTCGCCCACCGTGTCGCCGGTGACCGACGCCGCGTGGGCCTCGGAGCCCTTGCCGCCGAACGCCCCGTCCTCGATGAGCTTCTTGGCGTTGTCCCAGGCGCCGCCGCCGGCGGTCATGAGGACGGCGAAGAAGAACCCGACGACGATGACGCCGATCAGCAGGCCGCCGAGCGCCTGCACGTCGATCAGGCCGATGACGAACGTCACGACGATCGGGATCAGCGACGGGATGACCATCTCGCGCTGGGCGGCCTTCGTCACGAGGTCGACGCAGGTGCGGTAGTCGGGCTCGTCGGTGCCCTCCATGATCCCCGGCTTCTCGCGGAACTGCCGGCGCACCTCCTCGACGACGGCGCCGCCGGCGCGGCCCACCGCCTCCATCGACAGCGCGGCGAAGAGGCAGACCATCATGCCGCCGACGAGGAGGCCGATGAGGACCTCCGGGTTGACGAGGTTGAAGACCGTCTCCTCCGGGGCCACCCCCTCACGGCGCAGCTCGAGGATGAACGCCGCGAAGAGCACGACCGCCGCCAGGACCGCGGAGCCGATCGCGTAGCCCTTCGTCACCGCCTTCGTCGTGTTGCCGACGGCGTCGAGCGGATCGGTGACGTTGCGCACCTCCTCGGGCAGCTCGGCCATCTCGGCGATGCCGCCCGCGTTGTCGGTGATCGGGCCGAAGGCGTCGAGCGCGACGATCAGGCCGGTCAGCGAGAGCTGGCCGACGACGGCGACGCCGATGCCGTAGATCCCCTGGAAGCCGCCGCCCGCGATCTTCCACGACGCCCAGACGCCGAGCACCAGCACCAGCGCGGGGAGCGCGGTGGCCTGGAGGCCCTGCGCGAGGCCCTGGATGATGTTCGTCGCGTGGCCCGTCTGGGACGCCGCCGCGGTCTTCTTGACCGGGTTGAAGCGCGTCGACGTGTAGTAGTCGGTGATGAGGAAGAGGCAGGCCGTCACCGCGATGCCGATGAGCGCGCAGACGTAGAGCTCCCCGACGGACGGCGCGTCGATCGCGCCCTCGGCAGAGGAGAACGTGATGCCGTCCATCAGCCAGTGGGTGACCGGGTAGAAGGCGGCCGCCGCCAGCAGGCCCGAGACGATGAGGCCCTGGTAGAGCGCCCGCTCCACGTTGCCCGCCGCCGACTTGACGAAGAACGAGCCGATGATCGAGGCGATGATCGCCACGCCGCCGAGGACGAGCGGGTAGAGCGCGGCCTGGGTGTGCTCGGCGAACGTCAGCACGCCGAGGAACATCACGGCGACGATCGTCACCGCGTAGGTCTCGAAGAGGTCGGCCGCCATGCCCGCGCAGTCGCCGACGTTGTCGCCCACGTTGTCGGCGATGACCGCGGGGTTGCGCGGGTCGTCCTCCGGGATGCCCGCCTCGACCTTGCCGACGAGGTCGGCGCCCACGTCGGCCGCCTTCGTGAAGATGCCGCCGCCGAGGCGCGCGAACACCGAGATGAGCGAGCCGCCGAAGCCCAGGCCGATGAGGGCGTCGACCGCCTCCTCCTGCGAGCGGTCGAAGACCGTCGTGAGCAGGCCGTAGTAGCCCGCGACGCCCAGGAGGCCGAGGCCGACCACGAGCATGCCGGTGATGGCGCCGCCGCGGAACGCGACGTCGAGCGCCGGTCCCACGCCCCCGCGCGCGGCCTCCGCCACGCGGGCGTTGGAGCGCACGGACACGTTCATGCCGATGTAGCCCGCCGCGCCCGACAGCACGCCGCCGATGACGAAGCCCAGCGCGACGTAGCCGTCGCGGATGAAGATGAGCGCGACGGCGAGCACGACGCCGACCACGGCGATCGTCAGGTACTGGCGGTTGAGGTAGGCGCGCGCGCCCTCCTGCACGGCGCCGGAGATGCGCTGCATCTCCTCGTTGCCCGGCGACAGCGCCAGGAGCCGGCGCGTGGTGAGCAGGCCGTAGACGACGGCCATCGCCGCGCAGACCAGCGCGACGACGACCCCGTGGTCGGTCAGGAAGTCACTCAAGGGAACCTCTCTGGTGGGCGCGGGACCACCGCACCAGGATGAGGTCCTTCGTGCGGATCGCCTCTATGACGGTCGGGGCGACTCTAACCGCACGACCGGAGGCAGATGCAAGGGCGCGGGGTCGCGTCGGACGCCCGCGCCCCGGACCGCTACTGGCCCGGCACCCAGAGACGCCCGCTCGAGGGCGGGCGCTGGGGCGGCTGCTGCGGCGCCGGCCCGGCGGGTCCCTGGGCCGGGGGCTCGCCCTGGCCCTCGGGCGCAGCGCCCGCGCCTCCGGTCTCCTGCACCCAGGCCATCTGCAGCTGCGAGACGACGTCGCGCACCCGCTGGGCGTCGGGACCCAGGCGGTCCTCGACGAGCGGCAGCACCGCGCTGACGGCGTCGATGGCGAGCTTGACCTGGTCGAGGTCGCGCTCGTCCTCGGTCCCGGGGGCCAGGCCGGCCTTGCGGCCGCCGAGGTTCACGAGCGACACGACGGTCTCGAGCAGCAGGTCGTCGACGCGCAGCTGCTTGACCTGCTGCTCGTAGGCGGCGCGCAGCTCCTCCTCGGTGGGCGGGCGGTCTCCCTGCTGGAAGCTCATGCGGGCACTCCTGTCGCGTAGGTGTCGGCCGTCTCCTGCACCACGGTACGGAAGACCTCGTCCATCGGCGTCCCGGCCGCGATCGCCCGGCGCTGGCGCTGGGCGCCGTTGAGCTCGGGCAGCACCGGCTCGATGCCGGCCTCGGCGCGCACGGGGGCGGTCCAGGCCAGCAGCCGCTCGGCCGCCGCGGCGGCCGGCACGCACTCGCCGAGGCGCTCGAGGTCGAGCAGGTCGCCGTCCTGGCCGTGGCGGATCGCGCGCCAGAGGTTCTCCTCCAGCAGCCGGCCGGGCAGGTCGGGCGCGGGCCGGCCCTCGTCGAGGTCGCGCGCGGCCTGCAGGACGCAGGCGACGATGAGCTGCGCCAGGCCGTCGGACTCCTGGGCGGTGGACTGGGCGTCGCAGATGCGCACCTCCACCGTCCCGAAGGCGATGTGGGGGCGCACGGACCACCAGACCTGGGTGTACTCGACGATGCCGCCGGTCGCGATGAGCAGCTCGAGGTACTCGCGGTAGGCGCGCCAGGAGCCGTAGGCGTCGGGGATCCCGCAGCGCGGGAAGGTCCGGGTGAAGGCCTGGGTGCGCGCGGAGTGCAGGCCGGCGTCGCGGGCGTCCAGGTAGGGCGAGTTGGCGCTGATCGCCAGCAGCTGGGGCAGCACCGCCCGCAGCCGGTCGCAGACCCGCACCGCCCGGTCGAGGTCGCGCACGCCGACGTGGACGTGCAGCGAGAAGGTGTTGTTGCGCCGGGCGACGTACTGGAGGCCCTCGACGACCCGGCGGTAGTGCTCGGTGTCGATGTTGGGCTGCTCGCGGTAGTCGGCCCACGGGTGCGTCCCGGTGGCCCCGAGCGCGACGCCGTGCGCCGTGGCGTGGGCGAAGAGCTCCTTGCGGGCCTCGCGCTGGCGGCTCAGCGCGTCGTGGACGTCCTCGCCGCGGCCCGAGCGGATCTCGATCTCGCTCGAGATGAGCTCCCCGGAGATAGACTCCGCCAGGAGGCCCGTCGCGCTGTCGCGCAGCTCCTCGAAGCGCGGGACGAGGTCGAGCACCTTCGGGTCGAGGAGGGCGAACTCCTCCTCGAGGCCCACGGTGCCGTCGGTGGAGGCGGCGAAGACCTCCTCGGCGGCGTCGAGGTCGATCACGTGAGGTAGAAGTACAGCGCGTAGAGCAGGTCCACGGCGGGCGACGACGTGTGGACCGTGACCTCGGGCGGGACGCGCAGGAGCGTCTCGGAGTAGTTGAAGATGATCTTGACGCCCGCCTCGACCAGGTCGTCGGCCAGCGCCTGGGCCGCCGCGCCCGGGACGGCGAGGACCCCGACGACGATGTCCTCCTCCTCGACGACGTTGCGCAGCTCGTCGACGTGGCGGACGTGCTGGCCGCCGACCTCGCGGCCGACCTTCTTCGGGTCGGCGTCGAAGATCGCCACGACGCGGAAGCCGTGGTCGGCGAAGATGTCCGAGGAGGCGATGGCGCGGCCCAGGTGGCCCGCGCCGAACAGGGCGATGTTGTGCTGGCCGGCGGTGCGCAGGATCCCGCGGATCTGCGTGAGCAGGCCGTCGACGTTGTAGCCGACACCGCGCTTGCCGAACTTCCCGAACCCGCTGAGGTCGCGACGGATCTGGGTGGAGTTCACGTGCGTGTAGTCGCTGAGCTCCTGGGAGGAGATCGTCTCCTTGCCCATCTTCTTGGCCTGCGTCAGGACCTGCAGGTACCGCGACAGACGGGCCGCGACGCCCAGCGAGAGGCGTTCTGGGGTGGCGGCGCCGTTCACGCTCATGTGGACCGCAGCGTACCGGTCACGGCGCGGACCTCCTGCGCTCCGAAGACCAGCTCGAGGCGCTCCTCGCCGTCCACCTCGAGCACGGGGATCCGCTCCAGCATGCGCTTGAAGAGCTCGTCGTCGGCCTCGATGTCACGGCGCTCGAACGGGATGCCGAGCTCCTGCAGGAGCGCCTCGGCGTCCTCGCAGAGGTGGCAGCCCGGACGGCCGTAGAGGACGACCGCCGTCACCAAGAAGGTGATGTCGAAGGAGAGGTCACAGACATCACAGCCCCCGGGACCCCGTCGGGTAGGCGTCGAGCGCCAGGTGCTCGGGGAACGGCACGGCGGGCAGGAACCGGGCGGCCGAGCCGATCATCGCCGCGTTGTCGGTGCACAGGGCGCGGGGCGGGACCGTCAGCGGCACGCCGAGGCCGGCCAGGCGCTCGCGCAGCGGCCCGTTGGCCGCGACCCCGCCACCCAGCGCCAGCGCGGGCAGGGCGGTCTGCTCGAGCGCGCGCTCGCAGCGGCGGGCGAGCTGCTCGACGATCGCGCGCTGGTAGGAGGCGGCGAGGTCGGCCGCCTGCGCCTGCGCGGCCTCCTCCCCCAGGTCGCGCACGCGGTACAGCAGCGCCGTCTTCAGGCCCGCGAAGGAGAAGTCGAGGCCGGCCACCTTCTCCGCGGTCGGGAACGCGTGGGCGTGCGGGTCGCCGCCCGCGGCGAGGCGCTCGAGGTGCGGCCCGCCGGGGAAGGGCAGCCCGAGCAGCCGTGCGCCCTTGTCGATCGCCTCACCCGCGGCGTCGTCGAGGGTCGCCCCGAGCACCGTGAAGGACGCGTGGTCCTCGACGCGCGCGAGGAACGTGTGGCCGCCCGAGGCGATGAGGCACAGGAACGGCGGCTCGAGCGGCCGGAGGTCCTCCAGGCGCAGGAAGTTCGCGGCGACATGGCCCTGGAGGTGGTCGACGGGGCACAGCGGCAGCCCGCGCGCGGCGGCGATGCCCTTGGCGGTGCTGAGGCCGACGAGCAGCGCGCCGACGAGCCCGGGGCCGGCGGTCGCGGCGACCAGCGAGACGTCGTCGAGCGTGATGGCGGCCTGGCGCAGGGCGTCCTCCACGACGAGGTTGGCCAGCTCGAGGTGGTGGCGGCTGGCGACCTCGGGGACGACGCCGCCGTAGGCGTCGTGCACGCCCTGGGAGGAGATGACGTTCGCGCGCAGCTCGCCGTCGTGGGTCACGACCGCGGCGCAGGTGTCGTCGCACGAGCTCTCGAGCGCGAGGATCATCGGGGCAGCTGGCCGGGCGGAGCGGCGTTGGGGACGTCGTCGAGGCTGCCGCGCAGCGTGGCCGGCGTGCGCCACATGATCAGGGCGTCCTCCCCGTTGTCCTGGTAGTAGCGCCGCCGGGTGCCGGCGGCCACGAAGCCGTGGCGCTCGTAGAGGCGGATGGCCCCGGTGTTCGACGGGCGCACCTCGAGCGTGTAGCGGGCCGAGACGTCGCGCACGCGCTCGAACAGCGCCAGCAGCAGCGCGTCGGCGATGCCCTGACGGCGCAGTGTCGGGTCGACCGCGACGTTCATGACGTGCCAGACGGTGTCGTAGCGCGAGCACACGCAGTAGCCGACGATGCGCCCGTCGCGCTCGGCGGCCAGGCACCAGCCCGCGGGCTTCGAGAGCTCCAGCACGAACATCGCCAGCGACCAGGGCGTCGGGAACGCGCGGCGCTCGATGGCGATGACCTGCGGGAGGTCCGCGTACGTGAGCCGCCGGATCTCGAGCGGGGCGGCGGCGGGCGGGTCTTCCTGGGGGGCGGCGGTCACGCGCGCGGGGTGGCGTCGGGCGGCCGGACGTACTCCGGGACGAGCGCGTCGCGCGTGACCGCGGGCGCCGTGGCGGCCAGCCGGCAGAGGGCCGCCGCGCCGACGGCGTGCCGCGGGTCCTCGTCGTCGGGGACCAGCGCGCCCACCGCCTCGAGCCGGTCCCGTGATCGTACTGCGCCGTCCCCGCAGGCCAGCCACGCGCCGGCCGCCACCGACGGCAGCTCCGCGAGCCGCTCGGGCCGCCAGGCCGCGGGCTCCAGGACGGGCTCCCCACCCGCCCACGCGGCGACGAACAGCTCGCCGCGCCGGGCGTCCAGGCAGGCCAGGACGGGACCGTCGTGCGGGCCGGCCGCGACGGCCAGCGCCTCCAGCGTGGACACGGCCGCGAGCTCGGCGCCGCCGGCCTGCGCGAGCGCCCGGGCGGTGGCCACGCCGATGCGCAGGCCGGTGAACGTGCCGGGCCCGACGCCGGCGCCGATGCGGTCCAGGTCGGCGAACGCCAGGCCCGCCTCGTCGAGCGCGGCGGCGGCGAGCGGGAGCAGCTCGCGCACGTGGCCGGGGCGCTCGCCCGGCCCGGGGTCGTGCCGGCGCTCGGCCACCAGCTCACCGTCGCGCGCGACGCCGACCACGGTCGACGGCGTCGCGGTGTCGAGCGCCAGCAGGACGCTCACGGGGCGAGGTCCTCGACCACGATGGTCCGCTCCTGCTCCCCGGCGTGCTCGAGCAGCACGCGGGCGCGGATGCGCGGCAGCTCGGGGCGCGCCACGTCGGGCCACTCGACGAAGGCGACGGCGTCGGGCGTCAGGTAGTCGTCCAGCAGCGCCGGGTCCTCCCCCTCGAGGCCCGCGAGGCGGTGGAGGTCCAGGTGCGAGACGGCGACGCCCTCGCCCTCGTAGCGGCGCCCGAGCGTGAAGGTGGGGCTCGTGACGCGGCCGGTGACGCCCAGCGCGCGCGCTGCCCCGCGCACGAACGTCGTCTTGCCCGCGCCCATCTCCCCCTCGACCAGCACGACGTCGCCCGGCGCGAGGCCGGCCGCCAGCCGGGCGCCGGCGGCCTCGGTCTCCGCGGCAGAGGCGGACGTCAGGGAGCTAGAAGCGCTCAGGGGCGGTCTTGAGGCGCAGGCCCAGGCCGGACAGCAGCACGGTGGCGCCGAGCAGGCCCACGGCCCACGCGTCGAAGCCCGTGTCGGGCAGCTGGTCGGGGCCCGCCTCGGTGGAGGTGGTCCTGGTCGTGTCGCCCGCGTCCGAGCCGCCGCCCTCCCGGTCGGAGGGCTCGTCCTCGGGCTCGAGCGGCGGTGCGTCGTCGGTGACGTCCGGCGGGTCGACCTGCGGGCTCTGCGAGACCGGCGGCAGGCTCTCGGGCGACGGGATCGTCTGCGCGGTCGCCGCGGGCACGCCGAGCGCGCCCGTCGCGAGGACGGCGCAGAGCAGCGCGAGACGGCGGTGGGCGGCAACCACGGCGGGGCGGGATTCTAGGCGCCTCGGCGGTCTTCCTCCCGGGCGTCCGCGGTTCGCCGCCGAATCGGCGCACGCGCGCGCGACGTGGCGGGTAGCCGCAACGGCATGACCCAGTTCTGGTTCGCCGCGTCCACGGAGGAGTTCCCGCCCTCGCAGATGGTGGAGCAGGCCACCGCTGCCGGGAAGGCGGGCTTCGACGGCCTCGCCACCTCCGACCATTTCGCGCCGTGGTTCCCCGAGGGCGCCGGCACCAGCGCCTGGGCGGTGCTCCCGGCGATGGCCTCGCAGGTGCCCGACGGCCCGTTCGGCACGGCCGTGACGCCGATCGTCCACCACTACCACCCGGGCTTCGTCGCGCAGTACTGGATGTCGCTCGAGGAGCTGTTCCCCGGCCGGCCCTACCTCGGGGTCGGCTCCGGCGAGGCGCTCAACGAGGTGCCGCTGGGCCTCGACTGGCCCGAGCCGGGCGAGATGCTCGAGCGCTTCGACCAGGGCCTCGACGCGATCTGGCGGCTGTGGCACGGCGAGACGGTGACGATGGACGCCGGCTGGTTCCGGCTCAAGGAGGCCAAGCTCTACACCCGCGCGGGCGACCGGCGCCCCCGGATGTACGTCTCGGCCTTCGGCCCGAAGGCGGCGGCGATCGCCGGCAAGCGCGGCGACGGCCTGTGGACCCTGGGCGATCCCGACAGCGCGCCGGAGGTCATCGACGCCTACAAGGAGGCCTGCGAGCGCCACGGCAAGGAGGTCGGCGAGATCATCGTCCAGTCGGGCTTCCACCTCTCCGACGACGAGCAGGAGGCGATCGCGCACGCCCGCAAGTGGAAGGCGACCCAGCTCGACGAGGTCTACCTGCGCGACCTGCACGACCCGGCCGAGATGACCGCCAAGGCCCACGCGCAGATGAGCGACGAGGAGTTCGCCAAGGAGGGCTTCATGGTCGGCGCGGACGCCGGGGAGCAGGTCGAGCGCATCCGCCAGATGCAGGAGCTCGGCGCCACCGTCGTCTGCCTGCAGCTCATGGGCGACCACGACCCGCTGGGGTCGATCCGCCGCTACGGCGACGAGGTCCTGCCCGCCCTGCGCAAGACGCCGGTCTGAGCCGGCCTGGGGTGGAAGGTGCCAGGCACCTTCCACCCGGCAGCCAGGACTAGCGGGACGGGTTCGGCGTCCCCGCGGGGGCCTTGGTGCGGCCCTGCGCCGGGAGGTCCAGCGCGTCGCGGAAGATGTCGAAGTGGTCCGTGTCGTCGGTCAGGCCGACGAACTCGCCGGCCGACGGCCCGTAGGCCACGACCCGGACCTCGGAGCCCTCGTGCTGCTGCGACGCCCCGGCAGCGCCCGTGCTCGGGTTCGGGCACGGCGTGCTGGTGGCGAAGTTGAGCTGCAGCACCGCGTCCTCCTTCGTGCGCAGCCGGCTCGAGCAGCCGGGCGGGTTCGTGCCCGCCTGGACGATCTGCGTCGAGTGCGCGTGGTCGCCGGTGACCACCACCAGCGTGTCGCCACGCTCCTTGGCGAAGTCGAGCGCCAGCTTGACCGCGCGGTCGAAGGCGACCGTCTCGCCGATGGCCTCGCACGGCTCGGCCGCATGCTCGCGCTTGTCGATCGACGCGCCCTCGACCTGGAGGAAGAAGCCCTTCTCCGCGCCGCGGCCCGGTCGGGTGAGGGCCTGCAGCGCCTTGCGCTCCATCTCCACCAGGCTCGGCTCGCTCGCCGGCCGGGCGGGGTTGGCCTCGTTGCAGACCTGCCCGGTGGCCGGGCCCGTGGGCGGGTTGGACGCCGGGATGCCGTCCCACTCGACCTCGAGGTTGCCGCCGTTGGTGGTCTGGTTGTCGAACAGGCCGAGCAGCGGCTTGTCCAGCGGCGCGCTCTGGAGGTCCGAGCGGGTGCGCAGGACCCGGTAGCCCGCCTTCTCGGCCTTCGAGAGGACCGTCTCGCCGTCGTCGGCCGTCTGCGCGTACCGGCTGGAGCCGCCGCCGAAGATCACCTCGATGCCCTTGGTGATCGACTGCTCGGAGATGGAGCCGGGGCCGCCGGCGCTGCGGCGGTAGGTCGGGCAGGCGGCCATGTTCTGCGGGCCCTGGCAGCCGCGCGCCGGGACGTGGGCCATCTGCACGGCGGGGGTCGCGTCGGTCACGTCGGCCGTGGTGACGTTGCCGGTCCGCAGGCCCTTGCGCTCGGCCAGCTCGAAGAGGTTCTCCGGATCGCCGTAGGGCGTGTCGTCGCCCGGGACGGTGTCGATGCGCGCGTCGGAGGTCTTGAAGCCCGTGGCCCAGGCGGTGCCGGTGGAGGCGGAGTCCGGGTCGTAGTCCGGCAGGTTCGGGGGCGCCTCCTCCACGGAGTGCGTGGTCTTGTCGCCGGTGAGCAGGAAGCCGTCGAGCCCGGGCAGCTTGCCGTCCGCGCCGACCTGGTAGTCGCGCGTCGCGGTGATGATGCGCTCGTCCATGCCGTCGCCGATGAGCAGGATCACGTTGCGGGCGCGGTCCTCCTTCTTGGCCTGGGCGACGACCTCGGCAGAGCGGCCGTCCTTGTCGGCCACGGCGACGCCGGTGACGGCGACGCCGCAGGCGGTGACGGCGGCCGCCAGGGCCGTCGTGCGGGTGAACTTCAAGGCAGGTTCCTCCAGAGGGGGTGATGGGGTTGCCGCCCGCGATCCTTCGGCGCGCTCCTCGCGGGGTGGTGACCGGCCGGTGAAGGCGGACCGCCTGGTCCGCGTGCGTGCCGTTCACACGGCGGCAACCTGGCCGGCGCCGGGGTCTGCGAGTGGTGCCGGGCGATGCTGCTGCGCCCCGTCGTGCTCATCCCCCTCGCCGCCGTGCTCGCCGCCGTCCTGGCCATGGTGGCGACGCGTGCCGGGGGCGGCGACGAGCCCAAGGCGGTCCGCTCGGGGGCGGTGCCCGAGCTCAGCTACGACGACCCGGAGCCCGCCGGCGCGCCCCCGTCGCAGGCCGAGATCCGCGCCGCCGGCGGCAACGGGGCGTTCGTCGCGCGCGGCGTCGACCTCCTGGGAAGCACCCGGGCCGACGTCCGGCGCCTGGCCGGTGCCGACGCCCACGGCACGCAGCTCGCCGTCGTGGGCCTGGCCGGCGAGCGCGGGTTCTTCGTGCGCGCCGGCAGCGGGACGCTCTACGTCACCCGTCCGGCCGGGCGCGAGCACGACGAGGAGCACGCGCACGAGTTCGCCGCGGGCGACGTCGTCGCCGTGGCCGGCCGGGTGCGCCGCGCGACCGGCGACGTGCCGGGCATCGGGGGCGCCCGGGAGCGCGCCGTCCGCGAGCGCGGCTTCTGGGTGCAGGCCGTCTCGCTCGAGCCGGTGCTCTAGAAGAGCCCGAGCTGCAGCGGCGCATCGGCCGCATCCTCGACGACCGCCGCCGGTGCGGGGTCGGCCGGGACCCCCGCGTCGAGGCGCTCGGGCGCGCCGAGCGCCAGCAGGGCGGGGATCCGTGCGACGTCCTCGCGCAGGACGCCCATCTGGCTGGGCGTGTAGAGCGCGGCCGCGGGGTGCAGGAGCGGCAGGAGCCGCACCCCGACCCCGCCCACCGTGCGGACCTCCGCGCGCCCGTGCACGCGGGTGATCGGTGCCGGGTCGCCGCGCAGGAGCTTCGTCGCGAGGCCGCCGAGCGTGGCCACCACCACCGGACGCACGAGGGCGACCTGGGCCTCGAGCCAGGCGCGGCACGTGTCGGCCTCGCCCGGGGTCGGCTCGCGGTTCTGCGGCGTCCGGCACTGCACGGCGGTCGTCAGGAAGACCTGCCCGGGGCCGAGGCCGACCTCGGCGAGGAGCTCGTCGAGCAGCGCGGCCGGACGGCCGGTGAGCGGGACGCCGCGCGCGTCCTCCGCAGGGCCGGGCCCGTCGGCCACGACCATCAGCGGGACGTCCACCGCGCCGCCGCCCGGGACGACCTGCGTGCGCGAGGCGTGCAGCGGGCAGCGGACGCACTCGCGCGCCTCCGCGAGCAGCTCCTCGAGGGCGCTGCGACGCTCGTCGACGGACACCGTCACGGCATCCAAGGCTAGAGGTGTCACGCGGCTGGAAGGGCGGGGTACACTTCGCGACACACCCGTCAGGTTCGCGACCGGCATCCCCCGACCAGAGGGGAGCTGGACCGAGAGACGCCAGTGACCACCTTCAGCCACCGCATGGCCGTGATCGGCCGTGGCCGCCTGGGCGGCGCCCTCTGCCGTGCGCTGCGCGACGCCGGCCTGCCCGTCGACGGTCCCCTCGGCCGCGGCGCCGACGCCGCCGGCGCCGACGTGGTCCTGCTCGCCGTGCCCGACGGCGCCATCGCCGACGCCGCCGCGTGCGTCGCGCCGCGCGAGGGGCTGCTGGTGGGCCACTGCAGCGGTGCGACGACGCTCGAGCCGCTCGCCGGGCACGAGGCCTTCTCGCTGCACCCGCTCATGACCGTCACCGGGCCGGAGAGCGTCCTGGCCGGGGCGGGCTGCGCGGTCGCCGGTGCCACCGACCGCGCGCGCCGGACCGCCCTCGCGCTGGGCCAGGCGCTGAGCATGCGCCCCGTCACGGTCGCCGACGGCGACCGCGCGGCCTACCACGCGGCCGCCTCGATCGCCTCGAACTTCCTCGTCGCCCTCGAGGACCTCGCCGAGCGCCTCGCCACCACCACGGGGACCTCGCGCGAGGTGCTCGTCCCGCTCGTGCGCGCGACGGTCGACGGCTGGGCCGCCAAGGGCGCGGACGCGCTGACCGGCCCCATCGCCCGCGGCGACGCCGCCACCGTGGCTCGCCAGCGCGCCGCCGTGGCCGAGCGCCTGCCCGCCGAGGACCTCGAGCTCTTCGACGCCCTCGTCACCGCGACGCAGCGCGTCGCCGACCGCGGGGCGGTGGCGGCGTGAAGACGGTGCGCACCGTGGCCGACCTGCGCGCCGCGCTGCAGCCCCCGCGGCGGGCCGGGCGCACGATCGGGCTCGTCCCGACGATGGGCGCGCTGCACGACGGCCACCTCGAGCTCATCCGCCGCGCCCGGGCCGGCTGCGACGAGGTCGTCGTCTCGCTCTTCGTCAACCCCGCGCAGTTCAACGACCCCGGCGACCTCGACGCCTACCCGCGCGACGAGCGGCGCGACGCGGACCTCGCGGCGCAGGCGGGCGCCGACCTCCTCTTCGCCCCGCCGGTCGGCGAGGTCTACCCCCCGGGCTTCGCGACGAAGGTCGTCGTGAGCGGCCCGCTGACCGAGACGCTCGAGGGCGCCCACCGGGGGCCCGAGCACTTCCACGGCGTGACGACCGTCGTGACCAAGCTGCTGTGCATGTGCCTGCCCGACGTGGCGTTCTTCGGCCAGAAGGACGCGCAGCAGGCCCTCGTGGTCCGCCGCCTCGTGCGCGACCTCGACCTGCCGGTGCACATCGAGACGGTGCCGACCGTCCGCGAGGACGACGGCCTGGCCCGCTCGAGCCGCAACGTGCACCTCCAGGGCGCCGACCGCGACCGCGCCGTCGCGCTGAGCCGCGCGCTGCGCGCCGCCGAGGGCGCCGTCGCCGCCGGGGAGCGCGACGCCGCCGCCGTGCGCGAGCGCGCCCTGGCCGCCATGACCCACTTCGACGTCGAGCCCGAGTACCTCGCGCTCGTCGACCCGGAGACCCTCGAGCCCGTCGCGGAGGTCGACGGCGAGCCGGTGCTCGTCGCGGTCGCCGCCCACGTGGGCTCGACCCGCCTCATCGACAACACCCTCCTGACCCCCTCACCTGGAGCCCCTCGCTGATGCAGCGCACCATGCTGAAGTCGAAGATCCACCGCGCGACGGTGAGCGACTGCGACCTGCACTACGTGGGGTCGATCACGATCGACCCCGACCTCCTCGAGGCCGCCGACATCCTGCCCCACGAGCAGGTCCACGTCGTCGACGTCGACAACGGCGCCCGCTTCGAGACCTACACGATCGAGGGCGAGCGCGGCTCGGGCGACATGAAGGTCAACGGCGCCGCCGCCCGCCTCGTGCACCGCGGCGACACGATCATCGTCATCTCCTACGCGCAGATGGACGAGGCCGACCTCGAGCACTACGAGCCCCGCGTGGTCCACGTGGAGGCCGAGACCAACCGGATCATCGACGTGGACGCCGCGGTCGCGACGCTCCTGACCTGAGAGGACGCGTGAGGACATGAGCACCGCCCCGCTCACCAGCGACCACCTCCCCGTCACCCTCCCGCGGCTGCTGGAGAAGAAGCACCTCGGCGAGCCCCTGGTGATGGTGACCGCCTACGACTACCCCTCGGCCCTCGCGGCCGACAAGGCGGGCGTCGACCTCGTCCTCGTGGGCGACTCCGGCGCCATGACCGTCCTGGGCTACGAGTCGACCGTCCCGGTGTCGCTCGACGAGCTGCTCATGCTGGCCAAGGCGGTCCGGCGCGGCCTGCGCACCCCGTTCCTGGTCGGCGACCTGCCCTTCGGCTCCTACGAGGTCTCCGACGAGCAGGCGATCACGACCGCCATGCGCTTCGTCAAGGAGGCGGGCTGCGACGCGGTGAAGCTCGAGGGCGGCGGCCCGACGTCGGTCGCGCGCGCCCGCGCGATCGTGGCCGCGGGCATCCCGGTGATGGGCCACGTCGGCCTCACCCCGCAGACCGCCACCGCGCTCGGCGGCTACCGCGCCCAGGGCCGCACGGCGACCGCCGCGACCCGCGTGGCGGCCGAGGCCGTCGCGCTGCAGGAGGCCGGCTGCTTCTCGATCGTCTTCGAGGCGATCCCGAGCGCCGTCGCCGCGGCGATCATGCCGCGCATCCAGGTCCCGGTCATCGGGATCGGCGCGGGCCCGGCGGTGGACGGGCAGGTCCTGGTCTTCCACGACCTGCTGGGCATCCGCGAGGGCCGCGGGGCGAAGTTCGTCCAGCGCTACGCGGACATCCTCTCCGAGATGGAGGCCGGCGTGCGGGCCTACGCCGCCGACGTGCGCAGCCGCCGCTACCCCGGTCCGGAGCACGGCTACTCGATGCCCGACGAGGAGCTCGAGGCCTTCCAGCACCAGCTGGCGCAGCTCTAGGAGGTCCCCGATCGCCCCGCCCGGCAGCGCGGCGGGGCGATCGACGGGGCAGCAGGACCCTTCACACCGCTTTCACCTACGCTGCGCCGCGTGAGTCGGCTCTCCCAGGTCTTCGCCCCGCGCGACCGCGAGTTCTTCGACCTCTTCGAGGAGCAGGCGGGCAACATCGCCCGCGCCGCCGACCTCCTCGACCAGATGCTCGCCACCTGGCCGGAGCGCTCCGAGCTCGCCCGGGACATCCTCGTCTGCGAGCAGGAGGGCGACCGGATCACCCACGACGTGATCCACCGCCTCAACCAGACGTTCGTCACGCCGATCGACCGCGAGGACATCCTCGAGCTGGCCTCGGCCCTCGACGACGTCGTGGACTACACCGAGGAGGTCGCCGACTACCTCGGGCTCTACCGGATCGAGGCGCCGATGGAGCAGGCGGTGCGCCAGGCGCATCTGCTCGTCCAGGCCACGCGGCAGATCCGCGAGGCGATGCCCCGGCTGCGGGGCTTCCAGGGCCTCAGCCACTACATCGTCGAGATCCACCGGATCGAGAACGACGGCGACCGGGTGACGCGGGAGGCCATGGCCTCCCTCTTCGAGGGTGGGATCGACCCGATGGTCGTCATCCGGTGGAAGGACGTCTTCGAGCGCCTCGAGAGCGCGATCGACGCCTGCGAGAAGGTGGCGAACGTCCTCGAGGGCATCGTCATCAAGAACACCTAGGACGAAGGCGGCAGGTCGCTCCCATGTCCGAGGACGTCGTCCTGGTCATCGTCGTCATCACGGCGCTGGCGTTCGACTTCACCAACGGCTTCCACGACACCGCCAACGCGGTCGCCACGTCGATCAGCACGCGGGCGATGTCGCCGCGGCTGGCCGTGGGACTCGCCGCGATCCTGAACTTCGCCGGCGCCTTCATCTCGCTCGAGGTCGCCGCCACGGTGGCCGGTGGCATCGTGGAGTCCGACGTCATCACGACGCAGATCGTCTTCGGCGGGTTGATCGGCGCGATCGCCTGGAACCTCGCGACGTGGTGGTTCGGCCTGCCGTCGAGCTCGTCGCATGCGCTCATCGGCGGCGTCGTCGGCGCGGCGTTCGTGGCGGCCGGCCCCGACGCGGTCCTCGGCGACGGGCTGCTCGAGAAGGTCGTCATCCCCGCGCTCGTCGCGCCCACCCTCGCCTTCCTGGTGGCCGGCATCTCGATCCTCGTGACCTACCGGCTCGTCGGCCGCCAGCGCCCGGGGGTGGTCAACCGCGGCTACCGGCTGGGCCAGGTCATCACCGGGTCGATGTTCTCGCTGGCGCACGGCACCAACGACGCGCAGAAGACGATGGGCATCATCACCCTCGCGCTCATCGCCTCCGGGCACCTGGACGCCGACGGGTTCGACGTGCCGTTCTGGGTCATCTTCAGCTCGGCGGCCGCCATCGCCGCGGGCACGTACTCCGGCGGCTGGCGGATCATCAAGACGATGGGCAGCCGCATCATCAAGATGGACCCGGCCCAGGGCTTCTCGGCCCAGGCCTCGGGGGCGGCGGTCGTGCTCACCGCCTCGCACCTCGGCTTCCCGCTCTCGACGACGCACGTCATCTCCGGCGGCGTCATGGGCGCCGGCGCGGCCAAGCGCCTCTCCGCCGTCCGCTGGGGCGTCGCGGGCAACATCGTCATCGCCTGGGTGCTGACGCTGCCGTGCGCGGCGGCCATCGGCGGCCTGGCCTACGGGGTCAGCCGGATCTTCGGCGAGGGCGCGCTCGGGCCGATCGTCGTGGCGCTCGCCGTCACCGGCCTCATCGCGGCGGCCTTCGGCTCGCGCGTGCGCCGTGGGCCGGCGATCACGGCGGAGGCCTAGCCGGTGCCGTTCGCGGAGATCGAGTGGGGCAAGCTCGGCGAGCTGCTGTGGGCGGCGCCGATCGCCAGCCTCGCCGTGTCCATCGTCTTCGCGCTGGTCATCGTCGGCGCCGCACGCGCCTCAGAGGCGCGCCGCGAGGGCGCCCTCGGACTGGCGGCGGCGTTCACGGCGATGACCGCGGTGGCCTTCCTGGGCTTCGCGGGCTGCGTCGTCTTCGGGATCTACGTCATCACGGCCTAGCCGCCGACGGGCTCGTCGCGTCGCGGCTCCGGCTCGGCGGGCGCGTCGTAGCGGATCGTCCGCAGGACCCTGGCCGGCGCCCCGGCGGCGATCGAGAACGGCGGGAGGTCCGTCGTCACCACGGAGTTGGCGCCCACGACGCAGCGCTCGCCGATGGTCACGCCGCTCGTCACGACGACGTTGGCCCCGCACCACACGTCGTCCCCGATGCGCGTCGGGCCCTTGGACGTGAAGCCCTGCCACGGCACCGGCATGTCCGGGTCGCTGAAGCGGTGGTTGCCGTCGGTGACGAAGGAGCCGTTGGCGAACATGCAGTGCCGGCCGATCTCGACGAGGTCGACGGCGGCGACCTGGACGCCGAGGTTGAGGAACGTCCCCTCGCCGATGCGGATCCGGCCGGAGCCGGTGAGCCAGACGCCCGGCTCGAAGTGCACCTGGGGCCCGAGCTCGAGGCGGCCGTCGCGCAGCATGTCCAGCACGTCGCCGTGCAGCGGCCAGCGGGCGAAGGCGCCGCGGCGCGCGAGCTCGAGGTGCAGGCGGGCGCGGTTGTGGGGCAGCGTGCCCCGCTGGAACCAGCGCCACTTCTGCCACCACAGCAGGGCGCGGTCGCGCGGCAGGCCGAGGAGGCCGCCGGCCCGGCTCACCGGTCCTGCTCGGGCGGCAGCTCGCGCCGCGCGGGCTGCTGGGTCTCGGTGAGCATGCGGTGCAGGTGCTCGGCGATCTCCTGCGCGGTGCCCTCGTGGCCGCCCGCGCGCAGCCGCGCCTGGACGGAGCTGATCGACGTGCGGTCGTTGAGGTCGCGCTGGGCGGACTGCAGCTGCTGGCCGATGGTGTTGCCGAGGTCGCGCAGGCGCTGCTGGGCGTCGCGGACCGCCTCGTTGAGCGCCTTGCCCTCGATCGCGGCGAGGTCGGCCTGGGCGCGCGCCTCGCGCAGCAGGGCCTCGGCCTGCTGACGGGCCTCGGTCTGGGCCTCGCGGACGGTGCGCCGCGCGTCGGCGAGCTCCTTCTCCGCCGCGATGCGCAGCTTGTCGGCCTCGCCGCGGGCGTCGGCGAGCAGGCGCTGGGCCTGCTCCTCGGCGGCCTTGCGGACCTCGCCGGCCTGCTGGCGCAGCTCGCGCTCGCGGGCGGCGACGCGCTCCTGCACCGTACGTTCGGCCGACGCGCGCGCCTCCGCGGTGACCTTGGTGGCCTCCTCGGTGGCGGCGGCGCGCACGGCCTCGGCCTCGCGGCGCGCGGCGAGCTTGAGCTGGTCGGCCTCGCCGCGGGCCTCCTGGAGCAACGCCTCGGCCTGCTCGCGGGCGGCGTTGAGCTCGCTCTGCGCGCGCTCGCGCGTCTGGGCGAGGATCGATCGGCCCTGGGCCTTGGCCTCCTCGACGACCGCCGCGGCGTCGCGCTGCACCCGGGCGCGCTCCGCGTCGAGCTCGTCCTCGGCGCCGGAGGAGATCGTCTCGGCCTGCTGGCGCGCCTCGCGCACCAGGCGGCTGGCGTCCGAGCGCGCCTCCTGGCGCAGGGCCTCGGCGTCGCGAGCCGCGTCGGCGACCAGCGCCTGGCCGTCCTCGCGCGCGTCCTGGAGGATCCGCTCGGCCTCGGCGCGCGCGTCGGCGAGGACCGGCGGCTCGGGCTGGTCCGCCGTGGCGCGGTCGCGGGCGTCGGCGAGGATGCGCTCGGCCTCCTCGCGCGCCTCGGCGATCGTCTGGGCGGCGATGCGGGTGGCCTCGTCGATGGCCTCCGGCGCGGGCGGCGCCTCGGGCTCGAGCGCCGGCTGCTCGACCGTCGCCTGCACCGGGGCCTCCTCGGTCTCCGCGGCCGGCACGGGGGCGCCGTTGCCGTTGGCGGGCTCCTCGGGCAGGTCGGCGACGAACGGCCGGTGGCGGACGGTCAGCTCGTAGCCGCGCGTGCCGTCGCCCAGCCGGATCTCCCGCTCGGTGACGACCTCGATCCGGCCGAAGCGCAGCGTCAGGTCCGTCAGCAGGGCAGACCGGTCGGGTCCGGTGACGGTGACGACAGAGGGATCGGCGGCCATCTGGAGCCGTCACCGTACCGGGTGGCACAGCGGCGGGGGCGGCGCGCGCCCGGCGGCCATCTCCCCTGCACCTGCGCGAGAGGCCGCGCACGCCGCGTTGCAGGTCCCCGTAAGCCGGTGCGACGCGTGTCGGGCTGCGCGTGCGCGGCAACACGGAGCGCGTGCCTCTGCCCTGTCCGAAGTCCCTCCTCCCCCTCGCCGCGGCCCTCGCGGTCCTCCCCGTCGCGCCGGCCTCCGCGCACGTCGCCCACACCGTCGCGCCCGGCGAGACGCTCTCCGGCATCGCCGCGGCCGCCGGCGTCAGCACCGCCGCGCTGGCCTCGGCCAACGGCCTGGCGCCCGACGCGTTCGCGATCGCGGGGGCGACCCTGCAGGTGCCCGACGCGGGCACGGCCGCGGCGGCCGCGCCATCGGCCCCGGCGAGCACCGCGTCCTCGGGCGCCGCGGCCACCACCGGGGGCGGTGGGCACCTCGTCCGGGTCGGCGAGACGCTCAGCGGCATCGCGGCGGCCAACGGGCTGAGCACGGCGGCGCTCGCCGCCGCCAACGGGCTGCAGCCCGACGCGTTCGTGATCGAGGGCACGACGCTGCGCATCCCGCCCGCGGGGACGAGCACCGCGCAGGCCGCCCCGGGCACGGCGTCCGCTGCAGCGGGCTCGGGCTCCGGCTCCTCGGGGACCTCGCCGATCAGCGGCTACCGGGTGCGCCTGGGTGACACGCTGAGCGCCGTCGCGGCGCGCCACGGCGTCTCGACCTCCGCGCTCGCCGCCGCCAACGGCCTGGCCGAGCGCGGGGTCCTGCTCGCCGGCACCGTCCTGCGCCTTCCGGGCGGCGGGACCGCGGTCGCCTCGCCGCCCACGGTGAGCAGCGGCTCGTCCTCGGGTGCCGGCAGCGCGTCGGGTGCGGCCGGCTCGGGCGGCCCCTCGGCCACCCCGGGCCGCGTGACCGCGTCGGAGATCTCGTCCATCGCCGCCGAGCACGGCGTCCCCGGCTCGCTCGCCGCCGCGATCGCCTGGCAGGAGAGCGGCTTCAACAACGCGATGACCTCCGTCGCCGACGCCCGCGGCGTCATGCAGATCCTCCCCGGCACCTGGGAGTGGATCAACGGCTCGCTCGCCGGCGGCCGCCGTCTCGACCCGGGCTCCGCCCAGGACAACGTCCGCGCGGGCTCGCTCTTCCTCGGCCAGCTCCTGCGCGAGACCGGCGGCGACCCGGCGATGGCCGCCGCCGGCTACTACCAGGGCCTCGCGTCCGTCCGGCGCATCGGGATGCTGCCGTCGACGAAGCAGTACGTGGCGAACGTGCTGGCGCTGCGGTCGCGGTTCGGGGGGTGAGGCGCGGCGCGAGCGAGCGCGCCGCGGGGTCGCGGCGCGCTCGTGGGCGGGCTTGTGGCCGGCTCGTGGGCGGGCTCGCGACGGGAACGCGGTGCGCTCGCGTCCTCCGTGAGGCGGCGCGGCGGGCACGGATGACGGTGAGTGGGGAGTTGCGCTCGCCATGCGAGCGCAACTCCCCACTCACGGTTGGGCAGACGCGTTCGCGATCGGCCGGGGCGTTGACCCTGCAGTTCGGTCTCGCAGGAAGTGCCGAACGACAGGCTCGTGGTCGACAACGCCTCGCGTCCGCCGCGGACGCGGGCCGTTCCCCTCCTCGGTGCCCGTCGTCGAGCGCCCGAAGGCCCAGACTGCCGCGAGCGGGACGCCGGCGCGCCTGGAGCTCCGCTCGACCGCGACCTTGCAGTTCGGTCGCCCAGGGAGTGCCGAACGACAGGGTCGCGGTCGCTCGGGCCCGAACGGCCGGCCCGGCACGCCTCACGTCCGCCGCGGACGCGGGCCGTTCCCCTCCTCGGTGCCTGTCGTCGAGCGCCACGAAGGCCCAGCCGGCCTCGGACGGGACGCCGGCGCGCCTGGAGCTCCGCTCGACCGCGATCCTGCAGTTCGGTCTCTCACCGAGCGCCGAACGACAGGGTCGTGGTCGGTCAGGCCCGAACGGCTTCGCTCGGGCACCCGCCCCGCGCGGCCGACCCCTACGCCGCGGCCTTGGCCTTCGTCGCGCGCGGCTTCGCGCCGTTGCCGTTCCCGTTGGCGGCGCCCTTCGCGCCGCCACCCCGCCGCGCCTTGGGCGCCGCGGGCGTCACGAGATCCGCGAGGAAGGCACCGGTGTGGGAGCCCGGGGTGCCCGCGACCTCCTCGGGCGTGCCGGCGGCGACGACGGTGCCGCCCTCCTCACCGCCCTCGGGGCCCATGTCGATGATGCGGTCGGCCGTCTTGATGACGTCGAGGTTGTGCTCGATGACCACGACGGAGTTGCCCTGGTCGACGAGGCGGTGCAGGACGTGCAGGAGGCGGTCGACGTCGGCGAAGTGCAGGCCGGTCGTCGGCTCGTCGAGGATGTACAGCGTCGAGCCCGTCGCGATCTTCGCCAGCTCCGTCGCGAGCTTCACGCGCTGGGCCTCGCCGCCGGACAGGGTCGTGGCCGGCTGACCCAGGCGGATGTAGCCCAGGCCGACGTCGCGCAGCGTCTCGAGGCGACGGCGGACCTTCGGGATGTGCTCGAAGAAGTCGACGGCCTCCTCGACGGGCATGTCGAGCACGTCGGCGATCGTCTTGCCCTTGAAGCGGATGTCGAGCGTCTCGCGGTTGTAGCGCTTGCCGCCGCACTGCTCGCACGGGACGTAGACGTCGGGCAGGAAGTGCATCTCGATCTTGATCTGGCCGTCGCCGCGGCAGACCTCGCAGCGCCCGCCCTTGACGTTGAACGAGAAGCGCCCCGCCTTGTAGCCGCGCGCCCGCGCCTCCTGGGTCTTGGAGAAGAGGTCGCGGATGACGTCGAACAGGCCCGTGTAGGTCGCCGGGTTGGACCGCGGCGTGCGGCCGATGGGCGACTGGTCGACCTGGATGATCTTGTCGAGCTGGTCGAGCCCGGTGACGCCGCGGTGGGCACCGGGGCGCTGGCGCGCGCGGTGCAGCTTGTTGGCGACCGCCTTGAAGAGCACCTCGTTGACGAGCGTCGACTTGCCCGAGCCCGAGACGCCCGTGACGCACGTCAGCGTGCCGAGCGGGACCTTGACGTCGACGCCCTTGAGGTTGTGCTGCGTGGCCTTCTTGACCTCGAGGTAGCCCGACGGCGTGCGGCGCTTGGCCGGCACCTCGATGCGCTTGGCGCCGCTGAGGTACTGGCCGGTCAGTGAGCTCTTGACCCGCATGACCTCCTTGGCCGTGCCCGCGGCGATGACCTTGCCGCCGTGCTCGCCGGCGCCCGGCCCCATGTCGACCAGGTGGTCGGCCGCGTGCATCGTCTGCTCGTCGTGCTCGACGACCAGGACGGTGTTGCCGAGGTCGCGCAGCCGCTCGAGCGTCCCGATGAGCTTCGTGTTGTCGCGCTGGTGCAGGCCGATCGACGGCTCGTCCAGGACGTAGAGCACGCCGACGAGCGCCGAGCCGATCTGCGTCGCCAGGCGGATGCGCTGGGCCTCGCCGCCCGACAGCGTCGCCGCCGCGCGGTCCATCGACAGGTAGCCGATGCCGACGTCGTCCAGGAAGCGCAGGCGCTCCTCGATCTCGCGCAGGATGAGGCGGGCGATGTGGCGCTCGGTGTCGGTCAGCTCGACCTCGTCGAGCCACGCCCGGGCGCGCTTGACCGAGAACGACGAGTACTCGTGGATCGCGACGCCGCCGACGAGCACCGCGCGCGACTCGGGCCGCAGGCGCGAGCCCTTGCACGCCGGGCACGGCACCATCGACATGTACTCCTCGATCTTCTCGCGCTGGTGCTCGGAGTCCGTCTCCCGGTACCGGCGCTCGAGGTTCGGGACGATCCCCTCGAACGACGTCGAGTACGTGCGCCGCCGCCCGTAGCGGTTGCGGTAGGTGATCGTGAGCCGCTCGCCGTTGCAGCCGTGCAGGAAGAGGTCCTGGTGGTCGGAGGGCAGCTCCTCCCAGGGCAGCTCGAGGTCGACGCCGTAGCGCTCGGCGATGGCGTCGGTGATCTGCTCGTAGTACTGCGACGACGACCCGGCCCAAGGCGCCAGCGCGCCCTCACCGATCGACAGCGAGGGGTCGGGCACGACGAGCTCCGGGTCGATCTCCATCTGCGACCCCAGGCCCGTGCAGCGGTCGCACGCGCCGTGCGGGTTGTTGAAGGAGAAGATCCGCGGCTCGAGCTCCGGGATCACCGGGCCGTGGTCGGGGCACGCGAACTTCTCGGAGTACAGCGTGCGCTTGGGTGGGCGGGACTCGTCTTCCGCGCGCGGGACGGTCTCGACCTCGACCATCCCGTCGGCCAGGGCGACCGCCGTCTCGATCGAGTCGGCCAGGCGCTTGCGCACCTCGGGGCGCATGACGAGGCGGTCGACGACCACCGACAGGTCGTGCTTGAACTTCTTGTCGAGGACGATCTCCTCGTCGAGCATCCGCAGCTCGCCGTCGACCTCGATGCGCTGGAAGCCCTCGGCCCGCAGCGACTCGAGCATCTTCCCGAACTCGCCCTTGCGCCCCCGGACGATCGGCGCGAGCACCATGAAGCGCTCGCCCTCCGGGAGGTCCATGACCTGGTCGATGATCTGCTCCGCGGACTGCCCCCGCACCGGCTTGCCGCAGATGTGGCAGTGCGGGTGGCCGATGCGCGCCCACAGCAGGCGCAGGTAGTCGTAGATCTCCGTGACCGTGCCGACGGTCGAGCGCGGGTTGCGCGACGTCGTCTTCTGGTCGATGGAGATCGCCGGCGACAGCCCCTCGATCGAGTCGACGTCGGGCTTGTCCATCTGCCCGAGGAACTGGCGCGCGTAGGCGCTGAGCGACTCGACGTAGCGGCGCTGGCCCTCGGCGTAGATCGTGTCGAAGGCCAGCGACGACTTCCCGGAGCCCGAGAGCCCGGTGATCACCGTCAGCGCGTCCCGCGGCAGGGTGAGGTCGACGCCCTTGAGGTTGTGCTCCCGGGCGCCCGAGACGACGATCGCGTCCATCGGCGGCATGCCCGAGCCAGTGTAGAACGCCGAACAGACGTTCCCATCGGTCCTGGCGCAGCTTGTCCGCAACGTGCGGGGATCGGCCGGCCGACCGGGTAGCGCAGAGGACGTGCCGCCCTCCCCCGCCGCCCTCGCCTCCGAGGCCTTCGCCGCCGGCTTCGGCGCCGTCGCCCGCCTGCGCCACGCGCGTGCAGTCCATCCGCACGGCCCCGCCTGGCCGGCCACCGCGACCGTCGGCCCCGTCGACGGCGTCCCCGCCCTCGCGCGACGCCGCGACGTCGAGGCGACCGTGCGCCTGAGCCGGTCCTTCGACGTCGCCGACCACCTCCCGGACGTCCTCGGCGTCGCCGTCCGCCTCCACGACCTCCACGGCCCCGAGCGCCACCAGGACGTGCTCGTCGTCTCCTGCGTCCCCGGACCCGTGGCGAACCCGATCCCGACGCCCTCGCCCGACTGGACGTGGCCGACCTACAGCTCGCTGCTGCCGCTGCGCATCGGCGAGCGCCTCGGGTTCCTGGGCGCGCGCAGCGCCGTGTCCGACGCCGCGAAGGAGGGCCTCGCCGTCGAGGGCGCCCGCCGCGCCGCGGCGCAGGACGGCCTGGCCTTCGACCTCACCTGGGCACCCGTCGGCGGCACGTGGCGCCCGCTGGGCTCCGTCCGCGTCGACGGCCCGGAGCTCAGCGCCGAGCGGGCCGAGGCGCTGCGCTTCGACCCCGTGCTCCACAGCGGACCGGGCCTCCAGCTCGCCGGCCGGGCGCTGCGCGACCTGCGCCGCCGCGCCTACCGCTCGAGCCGCGCCGCGCGCCCGCTGGCCCGGCCCTAGCTCGTGAACCGGAAGCGCACGGTGCGCGTCGTCCCGTCGTCGAGCCCGAGCAGGAGCGCCCGACACGACCCGGCCCACGCGCGCTCCGTGCTCCACGTGTAGGTGAAGCGTGCGAGCGCGACCGAGTACGAGCCCTTGCCCGAGGCCGCGCTCGGCGTCCCGGTCGGCGCGCCCGTCGTGCAGTCGATCGCCACCACCTGCGGGAAGCCGGGCCGCAGCGGCGAGCTGCCGCGGTTGCCGCCCAGCGAGAACGAGACGGACACGTCGGTGCCGGCACGGGCGCTGTTGAAGGCCGGGGGCAGCTGGAGGTCACCCGCGAGGCGGACCGGCCAGCCGGCGGCGAACCGGCGCTCGACCGTCGCGACGTTGCCGACGCTGTCGCCCTGGGTGGCGCGCAGGACGTGCGGGCCCTCCGCGAGCGCGACGCCCACCACCGCCGACCACGCGCCGCCGGGGCCCGGATCGGCGGTGCCGGTCCACACCGGCGTGCCGGTCGCCGCCGTCCCGGCGTAGACCGCGAGCGCGACGAGGTCGGCATCGCGCGCGGCGGTGCCGGCCACCCCGCGGAGTTCGAGGCCCTGGTCGGGCACCGTCTGGCCCTCCGCGGGTGCGGTCACCGACAGCGACGGCGCGGTGCCGTCCACGATGAAGTCCCGCGTCGCCGTGCCGGTGTTCGCGGCGTCGTCGAGCTGCTTGGCGACGGCCTTGTAGGTGCCGTCGGGCAGGGCGACCGTGCCGCTGGCGGCGAACGCGCCCGTCGAGACGTTGCGCGTCGCCGAGAAGCTGTCACGGACCGTCCCGCCCGCGTCCTGGAGCTCGATCGTCACCGTGGCGCTGTCCCCCGCCGCCATCCCGGCGGTGCCCGCGACCTGCGGCGTGCGATCGCTCGTGGCCGCCGGCGGGGCGCTCAGCGAGATCGACGGCGGCGTCACGTCACCGACGGTGAACGTGTGCGGCAGGCTCGTGCCCTGGTTGCCGGCTGCGTCTCGCTGCAGCGCCCGCACCGTCCACGTGCCGGGCAGCAGCGGTCCGGTCGTCGTCGCGGAGAACGACCCGCTCGCCAGGACCGCCGCGGTCAGCGTCCCGTACGGCGTGCCGCTGGCCGTCGAGCCCGAGAAGAGCTGGATCGTGACGGACGGCGTGTCACCGGTCGCCGTGCCCGCGAGGCCGGTCACGGTCAGCGGCTGGGACACCGACAGCGTCGCGCCGTTGGCCGGGGAGGTCACCGACACCGGCGGACGGGTGGTGTCGAGCCGGAACGTCGCGGTGGCGCGACCCACGTTGCCCGCGGGGTCGGTCTGCACCGCCTCGACCGTGTAGGTGCCGTCGGCCAGGGTGGCCGGCTCCCCGCTGAACCGCGCGTCGGCCGGCGCGACCGAGGCGGCCGTGCCGGTGACCGGCGTGCCGGTGGCGGTGGTCCCCGCGTACCAGCGGAGCGTCACCGCGCCCGCATCACGATCGGCGAAGCCGGTGACCGCCTTGGACGTGGTCACGGCGCCGTTGGCCGGGGCCGCGATGGCGACGGCCGGAGCCGTCCGGTCGACGGTGAAGGTCTGCGCCGCCGTGGTGGTCGTGCCGCCCTGGGCGTTGGTCTGGCGTGCGACGACGGCCCACGTCCCCTCAGGGAGGTCCGAGGTCGTGGCCTGGAAGGCGCCGCTGAGCGGCTCGGGGAAGCTCGCCTCGAGCGTCCGGTCGGGCGTGTCGTCGACCGTTCCGCCCTGGAAGAGCAGCACCTGCACGCGTCCGTCGGCGTTGCTGAAGGCGTCCGAGGTGCCCGAGAACGACGGGCCCGGCCCGGTGCCGACGTACGCCGCGACCGTGTCGAGCGTCAGCGCCGGGCCCTCGACGGGCTCCTCGTCGGCGCTGAAGGTGAAGGTGATCGACGGCGAGCCGCTGGTGTCGGTCGTGACTGCGGCGCCGGTCATCGAACCGGTGTGCGACGAGCCGCCGCCCCCTCCACCGCTGTTGACGGTGAGCACCTGTCCGGAGAGGCCCCCGAAGTACCCCGCGCCGCCCCCACCACCGCCGTACCAGCCGCCGCCGCCGCCGGCGCCGGGGATCTGGCTTCCTTCCTCGTTCGCCGGCGCCCCGCTGCCGCCTGCCCCAGCGGTCCCCGGCTGGCCGTCGTCCGTCTCGTACGCGCCGTCGCCCCCGGCGCCACCCGCATCCGCGCCGCCTGGCTGGCCGCCGCCGCCACCGAGCGGCAGGCCGTCGGTGGACTGACCGGCGGCGCCGGCCTCCCCGGCCGCGCCGCCGTTGGCGCCGAAGAGCAGGATGAACGCGTTGCTCGGCGTGCCCCCGCCCCCGCCCCCGGCCACCGCCAGGCGCGGGTCCTGCGCGGTGCCGAGGGCGCCGCACCCCGTCCCGGGCAGGCACGTGCGCACGTCCGACGCGCCGCCGCCCCCTCCGGTGAGGCTCGCGCCCCGGCCGCCGCCGTTGGCGCCGCCCTGGCCGGTGTCGGTGTCGCCGTTGCCACCGACGACCGCGTAGAGCTGCTGGCCGGGAGTGACGGCCAGGGTCCCGGTGACGCGCGCCCCGGAGCCGCCGACGCCGTTGGGCGGGTTGAGGGCGCCGTCCGCGCCCCGGCCACCCACGAGCACCACGTCGAGGCTCGTGACGCCGTCCGGGACGACGAACCCGTGCGTCCCGGGGGTCGTGAAGCTGCAGGGGCTCGAGCAGGTCTGCGCGCTCGCCGCTCCCGGCGCCACCGCGGTCGTCAGCGCCGCTGCCGCGACGCCCATCACCAGCCGTCCCCTCGTGCGCACGTCGAGCCCCCTCGCCGCTGCAGGGACGGACCACCCGTCCCGCGCTCGTGGCAGACGCTACAGGACTCCTCGTGCCCGAACGGCACAATGTCCGGACCATGCCGCACGGCACCCTGGTCGCCCACGACGTCGCCGAGCTGGTCGGCGTCTCCGGCACGACCATCGGGCAGTGGGCCCGGCGCGGCTACATCCGCTCCTCGCAGCGCGACCACGAGCCGCGGCTCTACAGCGTGGAGGACGTCGCGGAGGCCGCGATCGTCCGGGCGCTGCTGGAGCGCGGGGTGCCCCGGCCCGACGTCCGGCGCGCCGTCCATCGGCTGCGCGAGACGTCCGGCGCGTGGCCGCTGAGCCAGGCGCGGCTGGCGACCGCGGGCGGCCGGCTGCTCCTGCACGACCGGGAGGCCGGCTGGCTCGAGCTGCGGCCGCGCGGGTGGCAGGCGACGTCGCCGCCCGAGGCGGCCGACGAGGTGCGCCTGCGCCTTCAGCCCTCGACGGTGGAGTAGACCTCGTCGAGCAGGGCGCCGCGATCCGCGAGGTCGAAGTTCTCGGCCAGGTAGCGGTCGGTCTCCTCGCGCGACTGGCCGTTGAGGGCCATGTTCAGCGCGACGAGGCGGGCGCCCTCGACGTCGCCCCCACCGGAGGCAGGCGCGGCAGCGGGCTCGGGCTCCGCGACGGGCGGAAGGTCGAAGGCCTCGGTGGGCGCCGGCTCGGCGACCGGCGGGGCGGGCTCGGGCTCGGGCGCGGCCGGCGCCTCGGCGACGGGCGCCGGAGCGGCGGGCGGCGCGGCGGGCGCCTCGACGGCGCGGGCCTCGATGCGGCCGCCGGAGACGGCGCCGCCGCTCGTGGCGGCGTCCTGGAGCTCGCCGAGGTTGCCCTCGAGCAGCGACAGGTCGGCGTTCAGGCGGTTGGCGCCGGTGCGCAGGGACTCCATGAGCGCCGTGAGCTCGGACTCCATGGCGTCGACGCGCTGGAGCATGAGCTGCGTGGCCTCGCGCACCCGCCCGACCTGCTCCTGGTTGCGGCGCAGGGCGTCGTCGCGGGTCTCGCGCGCGTCGGACTCGGCCTCGTTGCGGATGCGGTCGGCCTCGTCGAGGGCGCTGCGCTCGATCTCGGCGGCGCTGCTCTCCGCGGCCTCGACGATGGCGCGGACCTGCTCGGAGGCCGCCTGGGCGATGGAGGCGGGGCTGGCCTTCTGGCGCGAGGCGGAGCGCCGCAGCCGGTCGACCTCCTCGGCCACCGTCGCGAGGTGGGCGTCGACCGCCTCGGGCTCGTACCCGCGGCGCCCGATGGGGAAGTCGCGCTTCTCGATGCTCTGTCGGTCCAGGGCCACGTCCCGGACCCTAGCGAAGGTCCCTGAGCCGTTGGGCCCCTACCGGGCGAGCTGCACGGCACCGCCCGCGCGCACGACGAGCCCGTCGCGCTCGAGCCCCGCGAGCGCCCGCGCGAGCCGCTCGCCTGAGAGCTCGGGTGGCAGGCCCTCCCCGGCCGCGAGCGCGGCGACGACCCGCCCGCGCGCCCAGCGGTCGGAGTCCTCGAAGCGCTCACGGGTCCCTGCCGGGGCGCGCGGCGCGACCACGACCCGCCCCGCCGAGGCGCACCACGCAGCGACCGGGCAGCCGTCGCACGCCACCACGCGCGCGCGGCAGACCGTCGCCCCGAGCTCCATCACCGCCTGGTTGAACGTCGGCCCGTCGCCCGCGGGCAGCAGCGCGTCGAGCGTCCCGCGCCCGAGGCGCTCCTCGACGCGCCGCGCGTTGGTGTCGACCGCGGGGACGTCCTGGCCGAAGGCGAACGACGCGACCGCCGCCGCGGTGTAGGGCCCGACTCCGGGCAGCGCCCGCAGGCCGGCCGCCGTCCCCGGCCACCCCTCGCGCGCGACGACGGCGCACGCCTCGCGCAGCCGCACCGCCCGGCGGTTGTAGCCCAGGCCGACCCATGCGCGCAGGACCTCGTCGAGCGGCGCCGCCGCCAGCGCCGCCTCGTCGGGCCACTGCTCGAGCCACGCCTCGAAGCGCGGCACCACCCGGGCCACCTGCGTCTGCTGGAGCATGACCTCCGAGACGAGGATCGCGTAGGGGTCCGTCGTGCGCCGCCACGGCAGGTCGCGCGCCTCGCGGCCGTACCACTCGAGCAGCGCGCCGACCGCGGGGTCCACCACGGTCGGCACGCTACGGGTCAGGCCGGTCCCACGCGCCCGTCGAGGTGGGGCTTGCCGTCGCGCGCGGCGCGCACGGCGAAGGCGCGGCCGTCGCCGTCGGGCTGCGAGGAGAACAGGACCTTCGAGGGCAGCGGCACCGGCAGCTTGAAGCGCACCGCGACCTCGTGGGCCTCGGGGACGACGCCCTCCAGCGCCGCCAGGCAGCGCGCCTTGAGCCACATGCCGTGGGCGATCGGCCGCGGCATGCCGAACAGCCGTGCGGTCGCCTGGTGGAGGTGGATCGGGTTGCGGTCGCCCGAGACGCCGCCGTAGGAGCGGCCGATGTGCTCGGGGACGGTCCACGTCGCGTCGCCCTCACCGGAGGTGTCCGGCGCGGCCTGCCGCTCCTTGGCGCCCTTCGCCTCGCCGGAGGCGCCGCCTCCGCCCTTGCGCAGGTACGTCGACGTCCCCCGCCACACGTCCTCGCCGTCGACCGTGGCGTGCATCACGAGGTCGAACATCTGCCCGCGCGCGTGGGGGCGCAGCCGCTCGGCGTGCACCTGGTAGGCGATCTCCTCGCCCACGCGGACGGCGCGGCGCTGCTCGATGCGGTTCTCCAGGTGCACGAGGCCGAGGACCGCGAACGGGAACTCGCCGCGGGTCATCAGGTCCATCTGCAGCGGGAAGCCGAGGACGTGGACGTAGGTCGACGGCGCCTCGTCGCGCAGGCGGAAGCCGCAGACGTGCGCGTACGCGGTGAGGCGCTCGCGCTGCACCGTCGCGCCGCCCTCCACCACGAGGCCCTGGGGCAGCTCGTCGCCCGAGGCGCCGACGACGGGCAGCGCCCCCTTGAGCGCCTTGGCGTAGGTGACGAGCGTGCTCATGCCCCGAGCAGCATCTGGCCGCAGACGCGCACGACCTGGCCGGTGACGCCGCCCGAGGCCGGCGACGACAGCCAGGCGATCGTCTCGGCGACGTCGACCGGCTGGCCGCCCTGGTTGAGCGAGTTGAGCCGGCGGCCCGCCTCGCGCGTGAAGAGCGGCATCGCGGCGGTCATCTGCGTCTCGATGAAGCCGGGGGCGACGGCGTTGATCGTGCGCGACGGGGCGAGCTTGGGCGACTGCGCCTGCACCAGGCCGATGAGGCCCGCCTTGCTGGTGGCGTAGTTCGCCTGGCCGCGCTGGCCGGCGATGCCGTTGACCGACGAGACGCAGACGACGCGCGCGCCCTCGTTCAGGGCGCCGGTGTCGAGCAGCGTGTCGGTGATGCGCACGGGGGCGGCGAGGTTGACGGCCATCAGGACGTCCCACTCGTCGTCGCTCATGCGCCCCAGCGTGCGGTCGCGCGTGATGCCGGCGTTGTGGACGACGACGTCGACGCCGCCGTGGCGCTCCTTGGCGTGCTCGGCGAGCGTCTGCCCCGCGTCGTCGGCGGTGACGTCGAGCTGCAGCGCCGAGCCGCCGATGCGGTTGGCGACCTTCGTCAGCGCCTCGCCCTGCGCGGGGACGTCGACGCAGACGACGTGCGCGCCGTCGCGGGCCAGGACCTCGGCGATCGCCTCGCCGATGCCGCGCGAGGCGCCCGTCACCACGGCGACCTGGCCGTCGAGCGGGCGCTCCCAGTCGGCCGGGTCGGTCGCGTCGCCGCCGTCGACCTGCACGACCTGGCCGTCGACGTAGGCCGACTTCGAGCTCAGCAGGAAGCGCAGCGTCGACTCGATGCGGTCCTCGGCGCCGGGCTTGACCAGGACGAGCTGGGCCGTCGCGCCCTTGCGCAGCTCCTTGCCCAGCGAACGGGTGAAGCCCTCCAGCGCGCGCTGCGCGACGGCCTCCTCGACGTCCTCGACCGCCGCGGGCGGCGTGCCCAGCACGAGCGCGCGGCCCGAGGCCCCGATCGAGCGCAGGACCGGGCCGAAGCCCTCGTAGAGCTCGCGCAGTCCGTCGACGGACGTGATGCCGGAGGCGTCGAGGACGACGGCGCCGAGCCTCTCGCCCTCCCCCGGCGGCGGGGTCTCCAGCACCGCGGCGCCGGCGGCGCGCAGGACGCGGTCGACCTCGCCGCGCAGACGGCCCTCGCCGAGCAGGAGCGCGGGGCCGTCGAGCAGCGGCTGGCCCGGCTCCCAGCGCCGGAGCTCGGTCGCCTCGGGGACGCCGACCCGCTTGGCGACGACCTTGCCGGGGCCGGACTCGATGATGGACTGCAGCAGATCCGCCATGCGGCTACGGTACATCGGACGATGACGACGAACGGCTCCGCCCCCCGCGACGCCTGGGTCGTGGGCGGCAACCGCATCCCCTTCGCCCGCTCCAACGGCCCCTACGCCGAGGCGTCCAACCAGGACATGCTCACCGCGGCCCTCGACGGCCTGGCCGCCCGCTTCGGCCTCGGCGGCGAGCGCGTCGACGAGGTCGTCGGCGGCGCCGTGCTCAAGCACAGCCGCGACTTCAACCTCGTCCGCGAGTGCGTCCTTGGCAGCGCCCTGGACTCGAGCTCGCCCGCCTACGACCTCCAGCAGGCCTGCGACACCGGCATCCAGGCGGCGCTCGTGGTCGCCAACAAGATCAAGCTCGGCGAGGCCGACAGCGCCATCGCGTGCGGCACCGACACGACGAGCGACGCCCCGCTGGCCCTCAACGAGGACCTGCGCCGCGTGCTGATGGAGGCCCGCCGCGCGAAGAGCGTCCCGGAGCGCCTGCGCCTGCTCGGCCACCTGCGTCCCGGTCAGGTCGTCCCGGAGATCCCGCGCAACGCCGAGCCGCGCACCGGCCTGTCGATGGGCGACCACCAGGCCCGCACCACCGAGCGCTGGGGCATCTCGCGCGAGGCGCAGGACGAGCTGACCGTCGCCTCGCACCAGCACCTCGCCGCGGCCTACGACCGCGGCTTCATGGACGACCTGGTGACGCCGTACCTCGGCCTCCAGCGCGACCAGAACCTGCGGCCGGACTCGAGCCTCGAGAAGCTCGCCAAGCTCAAGCCCGTCTTCGGCGAGGGCGAGGGCGCGACGATGACCGCCGCGAACTCGACGCCGCTGTCCGACGGCGCCTCCGCGGTCCTGCTCGCCTCCGAGCAGTGGGCCGACGAGCGCGACCTCCCCAAGCTCGCGCGCCTGACGCACAGCGCGACGGCGGCGGTCGACTACGTCAACGGGGACGAGGGCCTGCTCATGGCGCCGGTCTACGCGGTCCCGCGGATGCTCGACCGCGCCGGCCTGACCCTCCAGGACTTCGACCTCTACGAGATCCACGAGGCCTTCGCCTCCCAGGTCCTGACGACGCTCGCCGCGTGGGAGAGCGAGGAGTTCTGCGCCGAGCAGCTCGGGCGCAAGGAGCCCCTGGGCTCGATCGACCGCTCCAAGCTCAACGTCGCCGGCTCGTCGCTGGCGGCCGGACACCCGTTCGCCGCGACGGGCGGGCGCATCCTCGCCACGGCGGCCAAGCTCCTGGCCGAGAAGGGCTCGGGGCGCGCGCTCATCTCCGTGTGCGCGGCCGGTGGCCAGGGCGTGGTGGCGATCGTGGAGCGCTAGGGCGATGGCCTTCGACCTCGCGCTCACTCCGGCGCACCACGACCTCCTGGAGCGCGTCCACCGCTTCGCCGAGGACGTCGTGCGCCCGGCGGCGCCGTTCCACGACCGCGAGCAGGAGTTCCCCTGGCAGGTCATCGAGGCGGCGGCGCGCGAGGGCTTCTACAACCCGCTCTTCTACCGCGACCTCATCGCGGACCCGACCGGCCTGTCCCTGCCGCTCTTCATGGAGGAGCTGTTCTGGGGCTGCGCCGGGATCGCGCTCGCGGTCGTCATGCCGGCGCTGGCGCTGTCGGCGATGGCCCAGGCCGCGACGCCCGAGCAGCTGCTGCGCTGGGCGCCCGAGTGCTTCGGCCAGCCCGGGGACCTGAAGCTCGCGGCGCTCGCGATCTCCGAGCCGCAGGGCGGCAGCGACGTGCGCAACCTCCAGACGACGGCGTGGCGCGAGGGCGATGAGTGGGTCATCGAGGGCCACAAGATCTGGATCGGCAACGGCGGCATCGCCGACGTCCACGTCGTCAACGCGACGGTCGATCCCGAGCTCGGCCACCACGCCCAGGCGCTCTTCGTCGTCCCGGGCGGGACGCCGGGCCTCGAGCTCGTGCGCAAGCTCGACAAGCTCGGCTGCCGCGCCTCGCACACCGCCGAGCTGCGCTTCGACCGGGTGCGGGTGCCGGCCGACCACCTCCTCGGCGGCGACGCGAAGCTCGAGAAGTCGCTGGAGCGGGCGCGCGAGGCACAGTCGGTCAGCGAGCAGATGAGCGGCGCCGCCGAGTCGCGCGACGGCTCGAAGAAGTCCTCGGCGACCCTCGGCGCGTTCGAGCAGACCCGGCCGATGGTCGCCGCCCAGGCGCTGGGGATCGCCCGCGCCGCGCTCGAGCACATGCGCGACTACGCGTGCGAGCGCGAGGCCTTCGGCCGCCCGATCATCGAGCACGAGGGCCTGGGCTACGCGATCGCCGACATCGCCGCCGAGCTCGACGCCGCCCGCCTGCTGACGTGGCGCGCGTCGTGGATGGCCGCCAACGGCGTCCCCTTCCAGCACGCCGAGGGCTCCATGTCCAAGCTCAAGGCCTCCGAGGTCGCGGTCCGCGCCACCGAGCAGGCGATCCAGACCCTCGGCGGGTGGGGCTACATCACCGACCACCCGGTCGAGAAGTGGTACCGCGACGCGAAGCTCTACACGATCTTCGAGGGCACCAGCGAGATCCAGCGCCTCGTCATCTCCCGCGCCCTCGCGGGCGCCGAGGGCGAGCCGCCGCTGCACCACCTCCTCCCCACCGACGGCCGCGACTTCGGCGGCCTGGGCCGCGGCGGCGAGACCCGCACGAAGGCGGCGATGGCGGCCATGCGCGCCGCACAGCGCATCCCCGAGCCGTTCGTCGGGGCGGCGATGAAGGTCTTCGGGCCGCCGGAGCCGAAGGGGCGCTGAGGGCGGAGCTCCGCCCAGCGCTCGCGGAGACCGCCTCCGTCGCGGTTCGGCACCCAGGAGGGCAACCGGCCGGCGCGCGAGCTGCGAGGCGGGGCGGCGAGGCGGGGAGTCCGCGCGGCGAGCCAGAGGTTCGGGTCCTGTGAGGCCCTGAACTTCAGGGTCGCGAGCGCCGCGCCGTCCGCGTGCGAGCCGGGGCGGAGTTCGCGCCCGGGCCCTTCCCTCCTCACTGCCGAGCAGCGCCCGCACCGCAGCGCGCGGACGCCCGGCCGGAGCGCCACGAGGGCGGAGCGCCACCCCGAGCGAACCCGCCCGACCGCTGCAACCCCTACCCCGCCGGCGCCTCGTTGCCCGCGAGGTCGCGCAGGTCGCGCCGCAGCTCCTTGAGCTCGTCGCGCAGCCGGGCGGCGTACTCGAAGCGCAGCTCGTCGGCGGCCGCGAGCATCTCCTCCTCGAGCTCCACGATGGTGCGCTCGAGGTCCTCGCGGGACATCGCCCCGGTCTCGGCCTTCTTGCGGGCGCGCTTCTTCGGGTGCTTGGACTGGGCGCCCTGGAGGAACTCGGCGATGTCGCTGATGCCCTTGACGATGGAGGCGGCGGTGATGCCGTGCTCCTCGTTGTAGGCGAGCTGGATCGCGCGGCGGCGGTCGGTCTCGTCGAGGGCCGCCTTCATCGCCGCGGTCTCCTTGTCGGCGTACATCAGCACGGTGCCGTCGACGTGGCGCGCGGCGCGGCCGATCGTCTGGATGAGCGAGGTCTCCCCGCGCAGGAAGCCCTCCTTGTCGGCGTCGAGGATCGCCACGAGCGAGACCTCGGGCAGGTCGAGGCCCTCGCGCAGGAGGTTCACGCCCACGAGGACGTCGTACTCGCCCAGGCGCAGGTCGCGGATGATCTGGATGCGCTCGAGGGTGTCGACCTCGGAGTGCAGGTAGCGGACCTTGAAGCCCATCTCGAGCAGGTAGTCCGTGAGGTCCTCGCTCATCTTCTTGGTGAGCGTGGTGACGAGGACCCGCTCGTCGCGGTCGACGCGCTCGCGGATCTCGTTCATGAGGTCGTCGATCTGGTTCCTGGTCTCGCGGACCTCGACGCGCGGGTCGACGATCCCCGTCGGGCGGACGATCTGCTCGACGACGCGGCCCGAGTGCGAGCGCTCGTACTGGCCCGGCGTCGCGGACACGAAGACCGTCGTGCCGGTGATGGACAGGAACTCGTCGAAGGTCTGGGGACGGTTGTCCATCGCCGAGGGCAGCCGGAAGCCGTAGTCGACGAGCGTCTGCTTGCGCGAGCGGTCGCCCTCGTACATGCCGCCGATCTGCGGGACGGTCTGGTGGGACTCGTCGATGAAGCAGACGAAGTCGTCGGGGAAGTAGTCGATGAGGCAGTAGGGCCGCTCGCCGGGCGCGCGGCCGTCGAAGATCCGCGAGTAGTTCTCGATGCCGCTGCAGAAGCCCATCTCGCGCAGCATCTCCATGTCGTACTGCGTGCGCTGGCGCAGCCGATGGCTCTCGAGGAGCTTGCCCTCGGCCTCGAGCTCGGCACACCGCGCGTTGAGCTCGCGGCCGATCTCCTCGACGACGCGGTCCATCGTGCCTTCCTTGACGTTGTAGTGCGACGCCGGCCAGACCGCCACGTGCTCGATGTCGTCCTTGACGAGCTCGCCGGTCAGCGGGTCGAACTCCTGCAGGCGCTCGACGTCGTCGCCGAAGAACGTCGCACGGTAGGCCGTCGTCTCCGCGTAGGCCGGCCAGACCTCCAGCGCCTCGCCCCGCACGCGGAACGTGCCGCGCGCCAGCGCCGTGTCGTTGCGGGTGTACTGGATGGAGACGAGCTTGCGCAGCAGCGCGTCGCGGTCGATCGTCTCCTCCTTCTTGAGCAGGACCATGTTGGCGTCGTAGGTCTCGGGCGAACCGAGGCCGAAGATCGCCGACACCGACGCCACGATGATCACGTCGCGGCGGCCGAACAGCGCCGCGGTGGCGGCGTGGCGCAGGCGGTCGATCTCGTCGTTGATCGCCGAGTCCTTCTCGATGTAGAGGTCCTTGCTCGGGACGTAGGCCTCGGGCTGGTAGTAGTCGTAGTACGAGACGAAGTACTCGACCGCGTTGTCGGGGAAGAAGGTCCGGAACTCGTTGCACAGCTGCGCCGCCAGCGTCTTGTTGTGCGCCAGCACCAGCGCGGGGCGCTGCAGCTCCTGGATCGTCCCCGCCATCGTCATCGTCTTGCCGGTGCCGGTGGCGCCCAGCAGGGTGGTGAAGCGGTCGCCGGCGCGCACCGCCTCGGCGATCTGCTGGATCGCGCGCGGCTGGTCGGCGGCGGGCGTGAAGGACGAGTCGAGGCGGAAGGGCGGCATCCCACCATCCAAGGTAGCGCCGCCCCCGGACGGAATCCGTTCGGGTGTTGACCTACGGGGCGCGGTGGCCCGCTCGCGAGTGCGACCGCGAGTACAGGACGTAGACCACGAGCCCGATGGCCATCCACACGACGAACCGGATCCACGTCTCGGCCTCGAGGTCCGCGGCGAGGTAGACGCAGCCCACCACCGACAGCACGGAGACCAGCGGGAGCATCGGCGTGCGGAACGGCCGCTCGCGCTCGGGCTCGGCCCACCGCAGGTACAGCACGCCGATCGACACGACGGCGAACGCGAACAGCGTCCCGATGTTCACGAGCTTGGCCAGCTCGGACAGCGGCAGGAAGCCGGCGAGCAGCGCCACCACGACCATGGTGATGAGGGTGATGCGGTGCGGCGTGCCGAAGCGCTCGTGGGTCGACGCGAGGCCCGGCGGCAGCAGCCGGTCGCGCGCCATGGCGAACGCGACCCGGGACTGACCGAGCATGAGGATCATCACCGTCTTGAGGATCGCGATGCACGCGCCCGCGTAGACGAAGGCGGCGATCCAGTCCAGGCCGTGGCCCTTGAACGCGTCGGCCACCGGGGCGTCGCTGCCGAGCTCGCGGTAGGGCTCCATCCCGGTGAGGACGAGGCTCACCACGACGTAGAGGACCGTGACGATCGCCAGCGAGCCGATGATCCCGATGGGCACGTCGCGCTGCGGGCGCTTGGCCTCCTCGGCGGTCGTCGCGACGATGTCGAAGCCGATGTAGGCGAAGAACACCAGCGACGCCCCGCCCACGATCCCGTCCCAGCCGAACGGCGAGAACGGCTTCCAGTTGTCCGTGTCGACCTCCGTCGCCCCCGCCGCGATGACCACGAGCAGCACGAGGATCGTCAGGCCGACGAGCACCGCCGTGGAGCGCGCGGTCTGCCGCACGCCGCGGATGAGCAGCACACCGGCGACGCCGACGACCGCCATCGCGAAGACGTTGACCGAGCCGCCGTCGCCCGGCGGCGCCGTGATCGCCTCGGGGAGCGTGACCCCGAAGACCTGGTCCAGCAGCGCGTCGAGGTAGCCCGCGAAGCCGACCGCGACCGCGGAGGCGCCGATCGTGAACTCCAGGACGAGGTCCCAGCCGATGATGAAGGCGACGAGCTGGCCGAGCGTGACGTAGGCGAAGGTGTACGCGCTGCCCGCCGCCGGGACCATCGCCGCGAACTCCGCGTAGCAGAGCGCCGCCAGCCCGCAGACCACCGCCGCCAGGACGAACGAGAGGCTGATCGCCGGTCCCGCCTCCTTGGCCGCGGCCTGGCCGGTGAGCACGAAGATGCCCGAGCCGACGATGACGCCGATGCCCAGGACCAGCACGTCGAAGGCGCCGAGGGCGCGCTTGAGCTGGAAGCCCTCCTGCTCGGTGGTCTCGAGGGTCTCCTCGATCGTCTTGCGGGGGCCGAGCAGCGCGGGCACGCGCGGTCACTACCCCGCCGCAGCCCGCCGCTAGCGCCCGGGTCCTAGAGGCCGAGCTCGGAGCGGTACTGCGTGCGGTAGTCGCGCCGGGCGTCGAGCACCTTCTGGACGTACTCGCGCGTCTCGGGGAAGGGGATGTCCTGCGCGTCGAGGTCCTGGCCCTGGCCGCGGTGCTCGGCGATCCAGCGGTCGACGTTGCCCTCGCCCCCGTTGTAGGCGGCGAGCGCGAGCATCGTGTTGTCGCCGAAGCGGTCGAGCAGGTAGCGCAGGTGGAACGAGCCGTAGGCGATGTTGACCTGCGGCGTGTGCAGGTCCTCGACCTGGAAGGTGGTGGCGCCCGAGCGCCGGGCGATGTCGCGCGCCGTGTCCGGCGTGACCTGCATCAGGCCCTCCGCCCCGGCGTGCGACGTGCGGCCCTCGACGAAGCGCGACTCGGCGAAGATCACCGCGGCGATGAGCGCCGGGTCGAGGTCCTTCTCGCGAGCCTGCTGGCGGATGATGTCCTCGTGGGTCAGCGGCAGGGTGACCTGCTTGACCGCATCGTCGAAGAACGGCCGCGCGAGCGTCATCGCCGCCACGACCGCGAGCCCGGCGACGAGGATCGCCGTGAGCCGCCGGCGCCGCTGAGCCGCCCGCTTGCGCTTGGCCGCGCGGGCGCGCGCGGAGCTGCCGCCGCGCTTGGCCGCGGGGCGGGACGGGCTCCGCGAGGGCGCGGACCGAGCGGGGGCGCGGGCGCTCATCGGCCTCCGTGCAGCCTGTCGAGCACGTCGGACAGCGCGGCTTCGAGGTCCTCGACCGAGCCGTCGTTGCGCACGGCGTACGTCGCGCGGGCCGCCTTCTCGTCCTGGGTGAGCTGGCGGGCGGCGCGCTCGTCGACGGCCTCGTGGCCTCGCGCTGCGGCCCGCGCCGAGCGGACCTCCTCGTCGGCGACGACCGCGATCGTCGCGTCGTAGAGGCCGTCCATCCCCGCCTCGAAGAGCAACGGCGTCTCGACGACCGCGGCCGCGGGCGGCGGGTCGGCGCTCAGCGCGGCCTCGCGGAACGTCGCGACGCGCGCGCCCACGAGCGGCCAGATCAGGCTCTCGAGCCAGGAGCGCTCGTCGGGCGAGGCGAAGGCGTGGCGGGCGATGGCCGAGCGGTCGACCGTCCCGCCCGGGGCGACCTCGGGTCCCCAGCGCTCGACGACCGCGTCGCGGACCTCGTCGCCGAGGTACAGCTCGTGGACGACCGCGTCCGTCGACAGCGTCCGGGCACCGAGCCGCTCGAGGGCCGCCAGGGCCGTGGACTTCCCGGATCCCAGCCCGCCCGTGAGCCCCACGAACGGAACGCGCGAGGGCGCCGCTGCTGCGGCGCCCTCGGCTGCGGTCTGCTCGTCCTCTGCGGCCACCGGCCGCCCGGACTAGGCCTGCTCGGCGTCGGCGGGAGCCTCGGCGTCGGCCTCGGGGGCCTCGGCCTCGGCGTCGCCCTCGGGGGCCTGGGCCTCCGCGGCGGGAGCGTCGTCGCCCTCGGCGTCGACCTCCGGCGCGTGCTCGGCGATGCCGTCGTCGGCCAGCGGGGCCTCGGCGGCGATCCCGGCCTCCTCGGCGGCGGCCTGCGCGTCGGCCGGGGCCTCGCCGAGGCCGTCGGCCGGCAGCGGCGCGGGCGCGGTCGGCGAGAGGGCCGAGTCCCCACCGGCGAAGACGTCGTCGCTCAGGCCGAGCGACGTCGCGTCGTCGAGGCTGCCGAGGTCGCGGCGCGGGAGCTCCTGGCCCTCGACGCGCTTGACCGACAGCGACAGGCGGCGGCGCTCCGTGTCGATCTCGAGGATCTTCACGCGCACGTCGTCGCCCGGCTGGACGACCTCGCGCGGGTTCTCGACGTGGTGCGTCGCGAGCTCGGAGATGTGGACGAGGCCCTCGACGCCGTCGAGGATCTCGACGAACGCGCCGAACGTGACGACCTTCGTGACGGTGCCCTCGAGCTCGTCGCCGACGTTGTAGGTGTCGACCACGCGCTGCCACGGGTCGGCCTGCGTCTGCTTGAGGCCCAGCGAGATGCGCTGGCGGTCGCGGTCGATGTCGAGGACCTTGACCTGGACGGTGTCGCCGATCGTGAGGATCTCGCTCGGGTGGTTGACGTGCGACCACGAGAGCTCGGAGATGTGGATGAGGCCGTCGATGCCGTTGAGGTCCACGAACGCGCCGAAGTCGACGATGTTCGAGATCTGGCCCTCGACGACCAGGCCCGGCTGGAGGCGGTCCAGGATCTCCTGGCGCTGCTCCTTGCGCTCCTCCTCGAGGACCGCGCGGCGCGAGAGCACGACGTTGTTGCGCGAGCGGTTGAGCTCGATGACCTTGCACTCGATCTGCGCGTGCAGGAACTCGTCGAGGTTCGCGACCCGGCGGATGTCGACCAGCGACGCGGGCAGGAAGCCGCGCACGCCGAGGTCGATGATGAGGCCGCCCTTGACCACCTCGATGACCGTGCCCGTGACCGGCGTGCCGCTCTCGGCGGCAGCCTCGATGTTCCGCCATGCCTTCTCGAAGCGCGCGCGCTTCTTGGACATGATGAGCCGGCCGTCGTCGTCCTCCTTCTTGAGGACGAGGGCGTCGACCTCCTCGCCGAGCTCGACCTCGTCGGCGGGGTTGACGTTCTTGCGGATCGAGAGCTCGTTGGAGGGGATGACCCCCTCGCTCTTGTAGCCGATGTCGACGAGGACCTCGTCGTTGTCGATGCGGACGACGCGGCCGGAGACGACCTCGCCCTCGTCGAAGGGGGCGAAGGTGGCGTCGTAGTTGGGGACGATCTGCCCGTCGATCTCGAGCAGCAGGCCGTCAGATCCCTCGACGACCTTCGCCTCAGTGGTGGTGTCGGTAGCGGTGGTTGCCATGTGCAGCCACGGAGAGTAGCGCGCGCGTAGGCTTCGAAGCGATGCCCGTCCGAGCCACGAAGAGAGGCGCAGAGCGCACCCCGCTCGCCTCCAGCCACGACGTCCTGGTCTGCGGAGCGAGCTTCGCCGGCCTCGCCGTCGCCCGCGAGCTCGCGGGCAGCGGTGCCGACGTCCTCGTGGTCGACCGCTACGAGATCGGCGAGCGCCAGACCTCGGCCTGCGCCGCGCCCACGGAGTGGCTCGAGGCGCTGGGCCTGCAGGACGCCATCCGCCAGACCTTCAGCGACCTCGTCATCCACCGTCCCGGCAACGGCGACCGCGGTCCCAAGACCTACCGCTGGTCGCTGCCGTGGACGTTCTCGACGTTCGACTACCCGCAGCTCTGCCAGCTCCTGGCCGAGCAGGGCGACTTCACCTTCGAGACCGCGAAGGTCGAGCGCCGGGTGGACGCCGCGCCGGGCGGCGACGTCGTCGTCGAGACCGACCGCGGCGAGCTGCGGGCACCGCTCGTGGTGGACGCCCTCGGCTGGCGTCGCGTCCTCAGCCGCGGGCGCAAGGCGATCCAGCCGCCCGACGCCCGCCTGTCGCGCGGTCTGGAGGTCCACCCCAAGGACCCGACGGCGCCCGAGAAGGACCTCGAGCTGTGGCTCGACCCGAAGTACGTCACGCCGGGCTACTCGTGGTCGTTCCCGGCGCGCGACGAGGTCCGGGTCGGCGTCGGCTCGTTCGACCCGAAGATCCACGTGAAGGACCCGACCGTCGAGCTCGCCGGCGACCTCGGCGTTGCCACCGACGGCTACCAGGGCAACTGGATCCCCCACCGGCTGCGCAAGGCGACCGAGGACGGCGTCTTCTTCGTCGGCGACAGCGCCGGCCACTGCCTCCCGACCACCGCCGAGGGCATCCGCACGGCGCTGTACTTCGGCATCGCCTGCGGGCGCGAGCTGCGCCGCGTCGTCGACGGCACGCAGAGCCGCGAGCAGGCGCTGTCGCGCTACGGCTCCTTCAGCGACGAGCACAAGTGGGCCTTCGACTGGCTCTGGCGCGTGCAGACGATCGTCAGCGGCGTCAACAAGCTCCCGCTCATGGACACGGCGCTGGACCTCATGGACCGCGACTCGTTCGTGCGCTGGGCCTTCACGCACTACCTCAACATCGCGCCGCCGACCTTCGCCCGCGCGGGCACGCGCGCGACGGACGTCAAGCCCTGGGTCGCGCCGCCGGCCGGTGCGCCCCGCGCCCTGACCGCCTGACGGTCGGCCTCAGAACCCGCGCCGCTCGCGCGCGTGCGTGAGACGAGGGTCGCGCGCATCCTCGGTGATCCGGCGCTGAACCCACGAGTGCGCGACCCACAGCGCCAGCAGCACCAGGACGGCGATGGTCCCCGGCAGCACGTCGCCCGGGGAGAACGCCCCGAGGGCGAGGAAGAACGCGTAGCACGCGATCACCCCCAGCGCGACGACCCAGAACGCGTCGCGGACGGTGCGCCCGACGTCGGGGTGGTCCCGGAACGGGTGGCTCGTCATGTGCGGATCGTGACGATGTCGTGTGGTTGCCGTCAACGGTGGCGGGGTGAGGTGCGACGGGGTGTGGCGGTCCTCCCTGGGGAGCTCCGTCCGACCCGCCGTGGGGTGCGGGGCGGTGACCGCTCGGCAGCGAGGGAGTGGACCCGGCCCGCCGGGCGGTCCTGCGCGAGGACGGGCGGTCCCCCGGGGGTGAGCTGCGTGACGTTCGGGTTCTCCAGCACCCCGAACGTCACGGACCTCCGAGGTGGGAGCTCCGCGGGGTCTGTGGGACCCAGTTGCGCTCCCACCTCGCCCGGCCAGCCCCCGGTGACGCCTCGTGCATGTCCCACATGCACGAGCCGTCACCGACCGCCCCGCGAGCCCGGCAACCGCCCGCTCTCCCCCTCCCTCACCGCCGAACCGCCAGCAGCCCGACCCTCCGGGAACGGGCGGGCGGAGCTCCTTCCCTTCCCGTCCCGCCCCGCCGCCCCCGAACGACCGAGGGCCGCCTCTCGGCGGCCCTCGCAGTCGTCACACGGCCCGCAGCCGGCGGTCGCCTACAGCGGCAGCAGCCCCGCCACCACCAGGAAGGGCGGCGACTCGTCCGAGAGGACGGTGTTGCCGGCCTGGTCGGTGATGTGGACCCGGAACGTGTAGGCGCCCGGGAGCACGCCGGTGTTGTTGTCGGTGCGGCCGTTCCACTGGACGGAGCCGGTGCCCGCGTCGCGGTAGCCGCCGGTGTACGGGCCGCCCACGTCGATGCGGCGGACCGTGCGGCCCACGGTGTCGTAGATGAACACCCGGACCTTGACCTTCGTTGACAGGGCATCGCCCGCGTTGAAGGTCAGCGTCGTGTTCTTCGGCAGGCCGATCAGCGGCAGGAGCAGCTGCGGCGGCTTGCCGACGGGGCCGCCGGTCGGGGCGGTCACGTCGACCTTCTGGGTCAGGCGCGCCTCCGGCCCGAGGTTGCCCGCGTAGTCGCGCGGGACCGCGCCGATGGTGTGGGTGCCCTCGGTGATGGTCGGCGGGTTGAGGTACGGGGCCTCCGGACCCGCGTCGACCTTCACGATGGCGCCGTCGGCGCCCGAGCCGTCGCGGCCGTCACGCACACCCACCCCGTCGCTGACGTTGCGCCGGTACCAGCCGTGCACGTTGGGCACGGGCGGGAACGGGACGATCCGGGCGCTCGGCTTGGAGCCGTCGAACCGGATGGTGCGCTCGAGCAGCGGGCCCGGGTTGCCGGCCTTGTCGAAGGACCGGCTGCGCACCACGTGCTCGCCCTCGGGCACCGTCGTCGGCACGGCCGCCGCCCACGGCTTGTTGTCCAGCTGGACCTCGACGCGGTCGACGCCGGACGCCTGGTTGGCGTTCTGCGCGGCCGGGTCGGTCGAGGCCGGCGACACGGTGGCCGCCGTCGTGTACCAGCTGTTCGTGCCGTTCGGCGCGGCCGGGTTGGTCGCGTCCGTCGTCGTCGGGGCGCTCGAGTCGACCTTGATGTCGAACTTGCAGTTCGTGGCGGGCGCGTTGGTGCGCGGGTTGCCCCCGTGCTCCTCGTTGCCCGCGACGTCCTCGGCGTACCAGCAGATGTCGTGGACGCCGTCGTTGAGCCGCAGGTCCGCGGCCGGGTCGAACTTCACGAACCCGCCGTTGTCGACCGAGTAGTAGATGCCCGAGTCGCCGATCGTGCGGTCGACGCCGGAGCCGCCGGCCTTGTCCGAGGCGGCGAAGGCGAAGAACGGCTTGGTCGTGTACCAGTCGTTCTTGCCGTCGGGCTTCTTCGGGCCGAGGGCCAGCGCCGAGTTCGGCGGCGTCGAGTCGACGCGGACCGCCTCGGGGTCGGCCTTCTCGGACTCGTTGCCGAGCCGGTCCTTCACGGTCGCGCTGACCGTGTGCTTGCCCTCACCGGTGATCGAGACCTGACCCGCCGAGCAGGTGACGCCCGTGGCGCCGCCCGTCGAGCTCGAGCCCGCGGACGCCGGACCGCAGTCGACGCCGGAGCCGTCGACGAGCACCGTCACCGGCTTGTCCTCGAAGCCCGAGGACGGGTTCGGGTCCGACGCGTTGACGGTCACCGACGGCGGCGCGTCGCACCAGCCGTTCTCGCCGCCGCTGCAGGCGCCGAGGACCACGTCGGGCTTGCTGGGCTTCGTGCGGTCGCGGAACCACTTGGCCGCCGGGTCGGCGTTGAGCACGTTGCCCACCGGATCCGCCGGCACGTCGTTGGCCGCGTCCTCGGCCCGCAGGCTGACGGACTTCAGGCCATCGGCGTCACCGAGCTTGATCGCCCGCGACGGGGACGGCGTGCAGTCCTGGTTCGCCGGCCCACCGGTCACCGAGCACGTGACCTTGTTGACGCCGGAGGTGCGGTCGATGACCTCGACCTTCAGCTGGCCCGTGTCCTCCTTGATGCAGAACGAGTCGTCCGGGCAGCCGGCGAAGCCGTTGCGCCGCCGCTCGGCCGCGTCGGTCGTGTAGACCGGCGCCGTCGTGTCGGACCCGGCGCGGGTCGGCGCCTGGCGGGGCAGGACGATGTCCTGCGTCCCGCTCGAGCCGTCGGTCGACTGGTAGTCGCACTGCGGCTCGAGGAACGAGTGCGTCTGGGCGCAGTAGTTCGAGCCGATCGGGAACTGCGGGTTGCCGCTCACCGGCCGCTTGGCCGCGATGGCGTACCAGCTGTAGTAGCCGTCCTGCGGCAGGTTGACCGTGACGGTCCGCTCGTAGGTGTCCTGGCCGCTGGTCGGGGCGCTGAACGCCTCGACCTGGCAGTTGTCCTGCAGCAGCGTCGAGAGCTGCGGGTTCGGGCCCGGGTCCAGCGCCGGGTCGGTGAACGCGCCGTTGGTGTCCTCCGGCGCGAGGTACTTGCGGCAGACGACGATGTCCAGCGGGCCCGCATCCGGGTCGCCGGCCGGGACGTCCTGCACGCCCTGGATGCGCAGCTTCGCCTGGCCCTTGACGTACGGGCCGGGGGTGTCCGGGTGCAGCGAGACGCCGGCCGCGCGGTCCAGGCTCGTGCCCAGGCCGGTGTTGCCGCCGCCGCCGTTGCCGCCGGTGTCCACCCCGCCGTTGCCGTCGCAGTTGGCCGCGCCGATGCCGCCGGCACCGCCGTTGGCGAAGAGCAGCGAGCTGTCCTTGACCACGGAGGCCACGGTGATGCGCCCGCCGGAGCCGCCGCCGCCACCGCGGGCGCCCGACCCGCCGGAGCCGCCGGTCGCGCTGATCAGGCCACCGCCGACCACGCGCGAGGCGCTGATGTCGATGTGGCCGCCCGATCCGCCGCCACCGCCGATCGCCGAGCAGCCGGCCGCGGCGTTGCCGCCGGCCTGGCCCCGAGCGAGGATGTCGCCGTCGACGATCACGTCCTCGATGGCGGAGATGCGCAGCGCGCCGCCGCCCAGGCCGCCCTGCACGCTCGTGCCCGGGCCGCCCTGGGAGCCGACGTCCTCGTAGGAGACGTTGTTCGGGATGCCGTAGGAGCCACCGCCGCCGGCACCGCCACCACCACCGGCGCCGCCGGGGTTCGTGTGGCCGGCACCGCCGCCGGGGTTGCCGCCGGCGCCGGGACCGCCGCCGCGCGTGCCGGTCGCGTCGATCCGCGAGCCGGCCTCCACGCGGACGCGCTCGGCGTCGATCGTCAGGCGCCCGTCGCAGAGCTGACCGGTCACGCCGTCGACCTCGCCCTGGCGGCCCACCCGCAGGGTGCGCCCGTCCTTGACCCGGAGCGTCGCGATGTTGTCCAGCGGGCCGCAGCGCACGAGCTCGGCCGCCGGCGTCGCGGCGTCGATCGTGAGGTCCTGACGGCGGACGTCGTCCGAGACCTGCTGGGACGTCCCGCCCGTCGGCGCACTGACCGCGGGCGGCCCGTCCTCGATGAGGCGCGAGGACGGGTTGTAGGACGGAGCCGGGTGCTCGCCGTTGACGTCGTCGGACTTCGACGTGCCGAACAGGCAGAACACCTGCGAGCCCACGTCGCCGAGCAGGTTCGAGAAGTCGTCGGCGACGTCGCCGAGGTCCGAGTCGGTCTCGCCGAAGGCGATCGCGACCTTCTCGCCCTCGTCGATCTGCGACGAGTCGGGCGCCAGGAACTCGTCCCGCGGGCCTGTGAGCGCGAAGAAGTCCGCCGCGCAGTCACGGAAGACGACCTCGTGGTGGAAGGGCCCGATGGACTCGTTGACCACGTCCTCCTCGACGAGCCCGAACAGCGCCTCCGCCGTGATCTTGAAGTTGAACGTCGACCGCAGGTCGGTGTTCACCCGGTTCGGGGTGCTGTCGGTCCCGCCGTGCAGGCGCATGACCATCTTGTCGTGGTTCAGGCGCACCCGCTGGCTGTTGTGCCCCGTCAGGCCGACGATGAGGTCGCCCTCCTCCTGGTAGGTCACAGAGCCGCCGAACAGGCCGAAGAAGCCCGCGCCGACCTTGAGGCCGAGCCGGAAGTTGTCCAGGCGCAGACCGGCCTGCGGCACCATCGCGGCCGGGTCGCCCTTGTTGAACGCGCCGCCCTCGCCGTTGACCTGGTTCCAGGCCTTGATGTCGGCGTCGTTGTTGCCGCCGAACGGGCCGGCCACGGCGTCGATGGTGCGCGCCGCGCCACCCGTGGTCGAGCTCCCGTTGGAGTTCGGGTCCATGTTCAGCCCGACGTCGAGCCACTGGGCCTCGGAGTTCACCGGGAGGATCAGGCAGACGGTGAGGAACGCCGGGATCTCGATGCCGTAGCCCTCACCGCGGCAGGTGAACACGTTCTCGGCCAGGCCGGCCTCGGAGTCGTCGACCCAGTCCTTCTTGAGCTCCGCACGGACGCGGAAGGTCGGCTTGCCGTACGCGTCGGCGCCGTTCGAGCTCGGCGCGTTGCGCAGCGTCAGCTGCGTCGGCGTGATCGCGTCGCCGGCGCGGTTGGACTTCATCTCGTCCTCGTTGAGGCGCACCGCCATGCTCATCGGGCGGTTGATGCGTCCGTCGACCTGGGCGTAGTTCTGCTGCTTCTTGCCGTCGTCCTGCGACGTGTAGTCGTTGCGCAGGTAGACGTTGACGTCGAGGTGGCCCGGCACCTTGAAGCCCCGGTTGGACGGGTCGCTCTCGCTCGGCAGGTTCTCCGGGAACCGGCTGTCGGCGCCCGTCACCGGGTCCGACGTCGCCGGGTGGTCCGGGAGGTCGGCGAACCACGACTTGTTGTTCGGGTCGGGCGTGCCGGTCAGGATCGTCTGCGTCCCGCCGACGGCGAAGTCGTCGATCATGACCGCGACGCGACCGAGCGTGGCGACGTCCGAGCCCCCGTGCTTGTCGTCGGCGGCGACCAGCCGGAACGAGATGTCCTTGGACTCGTAGCCGTGGTTCTCGTCAGAGCCCACCCCCGGCTCGGCGCACTCGGTGAGCGGGTCCGGGTCGGTCGTGGTGTGCTTGCACGACCAGATCGTCGGCGGGTCGAGGTCGAGGAACTTGTGGACGGGGACGTTGGCGTTCATCCGGATGCCGAGGAGGTCCTTGCCGGCGGTGTCCTTGTCCGTGCCGACCTTCACCCGGGCTCCCGGCTCCTCGAAGTCCTTCGGGGCCTTCTCGTAGTCGAGGTTGTCCGAGACGTCGTCGTCGGGCGTCTCGCTCATCGTCTTGAGCACCGTCTCCTTGGCGCCCGAGGACAGGCGCGCGCGGAGCTTCGGCGGCGCGACGGTGGACCGCGGAGCCTCGAGGGACAGCATGGGCGGCCGGCACGGGAACACCGAGCCGTCGTCCTTGCAGACCGGGTCGAGCTTCGCCGCGTCGGGCGACTTGCCCAGCGTGACGGTCAGCCCGCCGCTCGGCATCGAGGTGACGTGGCCCTCCTCGACCTCGAGCACCTCGCCCTTGCCGTCCAACGTGCGGACGTTGAGGCCCAGCGGGCTGTCGCCGGCGACGTTGGCCTGGAGGCACTGGTAGCTCGGGGCCTTCGGGCTCGGGAAGAGCGTCGGCGACGGGAACCGGTTGCCCGGCGTGCACGGCCCGGGCCGCATGGCGACGCGCTTGATGTTCGGGACCGAGCCACGAGCCTGCAGCGCGCCCTCCTCGTCGGTGACGAGCTTGAGGAAGTTGCCCTGGTTGTCGCCCTCGGCCTCGACCTCGGTCGTGTCGATCTGGCCGGACTCGTCCTCGAGCGAGATCCACGGGTAGCGGCCGCCAGGCAGCACCTCGCGATTGCGCAGGTTGAACGAGACGCGACCCGCGACGTCGTCGGGCTCGTCCTCGACCGGGACGCTGTTGTCGTCGGAGAGGTCGTGGCCCTCGACCAGGACGTCGGTGTCGCCGTCGCCCTTGCCGGCGAGGACGTCGATGCGCTCGCCGAGGTCGGTGACGTGCGCGTCGCCCGTCAGCAGGTTCGCCCCGCCGGCCGAGGCCACGCGCAGCCTGTTGATGTCGATGTCCGGCTTGACGGCCGAGCCCGACGCGGACTCGGCGAGCCGCGTCTGCAGCGCGAGCTTGTCGCGCGGGGCGGTGTCGCAGAACACGGAGGAGTTCGGCTTGACGTTGAACTTCGACGCGTCGGAGAGCTCGTCGCGCATGCACATCGAGATGCCCTTGGGCGCCTCGCTGATCAGCGCGTCGGCGATGAGCTGCTCGGTGCCGGAGTCCGTGTCGACGTAGGCCCGGATCTTCTCCGTGGGCGCGCCCGAGCCGAAGGCCGCCTGGATGCGCGTCGTCGGCGACGGCGTCTGGGCCGCGTCGTCCTCGACCTTCGCCAGGCCGAGGCGCTTGAGCTCCGTGATCTCGCCCTGCGCGCGGAACAGGTCCTCGCGCTGGATGAACGAGAAGTTCTGCGTCACGCCCGGGTAGCTCGCGGGGTCCGGACCCGGCAGCGGGTCGCCGACCAGCGAGTTGGTCGCCTTGAACCAGATCTTGCCGATGCCCTTGCACTCGCCGTCCGGGCAGGCGTCGAAGTCGATGCGTGCGAGGTCGTCGCCGCAGTCCTCGTCGGCGGCGTCCTTCCCGCCGCCCTTCTGGCCCGTGTCGGTGTCGTTGTCGAGGTTGTCGGTGCAGGTGCCCGGGCCGAGGCCGCCCTCGCCGGTGACCTCCTTGGAGATCAGCTTGCCGGCGAGGTGGTCGGAGATCCGGTCGATCCGTGCGTCGACGACCAGCGGCTGGCTGCCCGGCTCGTCGTCCACGACGGACAGCCGCATCGGCTCGACGTTCGGCTGGACCTTGTTGATCGACAGCCGCGTGCAGTCCGGGTCGGTGCCGTCGCCCTGGCCGTCACCGTCGCCGTCGGCGTCGTCGTCGCACGACGCGCCGTTGCTCTCCTTCGGCGCCGAGGCCTTGAAGTCGATGTCGCCCTGGGTCTTGTCCGGGTCGTAGACCGCGTGCAGGTCCTTGGGCAGGTCGGTCAGGACCGCCGAGAAGCAGGTCGCCTTCCGGCCCGGCCGCGGGTCCTCGCACAGCGACCCCTGGCGGCGGGTCTCCATCCCGAAGTCGATGCGCGGGATGCGGCTGGAGGCGACGTAGTCGACCTCGAGCCGGCGCCCGGCGACGGGCGGGTTGGCGGCCGCGTCGGGCTCCACCGGGCTGATGACGTCCGCGCGGATCTCCTGCGGGACCTGCTGGACCGTGGTGTCGAAGACGTCGACGCCGTTGACCACCGGCCCGTCGGGCTTCTCGCGGCCCGGGCCCTCGTTCTGGACGTGCGCCGTGACCGTCGTCGGCTGCTTGGCCGTGTAGAAGATCGACATCGGCGTCGTGTCGAGCTCGCCGCTGTCGCGTCCGAGGACGTCGTCCTTCTCGCATGGCGCCAGGAGGGCGTCGTAGTCGTCGTCGCCCGGCTCGAACGGCTCCGGCGGTGCCTCGTCCTCGTTGGCCTGGCGCACGCACGCCGAGAAGTTCGTCGGCAGGTTGGCGACGTTGACCTTCAGGACGCTGTGGCCGTCGCCGAGGATCGGCTTCGGGTCGGCGTCCGAGTCGGGGTCCTCCACCGGCGAGATGTCGTCGACGACCGCGTCGAACTTGCCGCCGTTGCCGGCGTCGACGGCCGCCACGAGCGTGCCGTCGGCCTCGAGCGGGTCGTCGTCGATGTTGCGCTGGCGGAAGACGACGCCGCGGACCTCGTCGACCACGCCGGCCGCCTCGAAGCGGTCGTGGCGGCGCAGCAGGGTGACGAACTGCGGGGCGACGTCAGGCCGCGGCGGCAGGCCGGTGCGGTCCGGCCGGTCACGCACGGTGAACGTCACGCGGCCCAGGGCGCTGGGCTGGACGCCGTTCTGGCACCCCTCCGCCTCGAAGTCCCACTTGCAGCCGTGGAACTCGGCGGCCTCGAGGACCTCGCCGGCCTGGTCCAGGCGGCCGGTGACGTCGGTGGGCGCGCGGTCGATGCGCACGTCGGCCCAGGAGCGCTCGCCCTCGACGTTGGTCGTGTCGACGGTCGCGCTGACGTCCGGGCGCTGTGGCTCGACGCCGTTGTGGTTGAGGCTGAAGTCGGTCTGGTCCTCGCCGGGCAGGCTGGCCTCGAGGTGCTTGGGCACCTTGTCGACGCGGGCCTTCAGGCAGGTGACCTGCGCCTGGCCGCAGCCGTCGCCGGCGCCCTTGATGATGCGCGCCTCGGCGTCGACGTCCAGCGTCGACGACGAGTCGTAGAGGAGCTTGGTCGGCTGGTCGCCGGCCTGGGACGGGTCGAAGACCGCGTGGATCTGCTTGGGCAGCGGCGACAGGGTCGTGTCGACGACCGTGCGCGCCTTGTCCTCCGGGTCGACGTCGGGCGCCTGGCGGTTGTCGAGGTCCAGCCACGCCCGCAGCGCGCGGGCGCCGTCGCCCAGGTCCGTCGTCGCGTCGAGGATCGTGTCCTTCGCGCCCTGGCGGTCGACGTGCGCCTCGCGGATGCCGAACAGGCGGCCGCTGGCGCGCCACTTGGACGTGCCGTCGGCGAAGTCGCGCGCGCTCACGGCGACGTGCTGGTCGGGCATCGACTTGGGCAGCGGCAGCGCGCCCGCGGCGCCCTCGTAGTTGCGCGCGACGAAGTCGACCGAGCCGATCTCCTCGTCGCCGCCGACGTCGAAGTCGATCTTGTCGATGGCCGAGCCGCCGTCGTCGGTGGGCTTCGACGTGATGTCGGCCGTCATCTGCCGCGGCAGGCCGGCGACGTCGAGCTTCGTGCTGGTGCGCACGTCGCCGTCGCCCTCGAGGTCGCGGTAGCTCGCCGAGATGTCGGGGTTGCTCAGCGCCGACGACGACTCGTACTCGATGTTCGTCGTGCCGCCGGCGTTCGTGTTGTGCAGCTCGAGCTGCTGCGGGAGGCGCTCGACGTTCGCGGCGATCTCCATGACGTCGCCGGTGGCGCGGTCCTTCAGCGTCGCCTTGGCGTCCAGGTGGACGTCGTTGACCGGGGCGATGTGCTTGTAGAGGACGTCGAGGCCGTCCTCGCGCGGGTCCTCGGAGATGAAGATCGCCTCGGGGATCGAGTCGAAGTCCAGCGCGAAGTTCGCGTCGAGGCCGTCGGTGAGGGCCGCGATCTTCACGTTGAGCGGGCCGCTGTAGCCGCCCGTCTCGATCTTGGCCTGCAGCGGGTCGGTGAAGCCGCCCTCGATCGGGCCCACGAGCTTCGCGCTGACGACCGGGGGCATGCGGGCGCCCGGCGGCGTGCTGAAGCCGTAGTTGACCGTGACGAGGGGCTTGAGGTTGTCCGCGGCGTTGCGCAGGACGATCTTCGCGTTGAGCTCGATCGGCGGCGCGGGCCGGTCCGTCGCGACGGCGAGCGCGTTGCGGCGCACGACGACGTTCGGGACCAGGAGCTTGTCGTTCTGGAGCTCGTCGAGGGAGACGAGGCCGACCGAGACGTCGATGTCGGGCTCGAGGATCCCGGTGACGGCGGGGCCGTCCACGTCGATCGGGATGGCGGCGCCGCCGATCGGGACGTAGTGCGTCTTGCTGACGTTGCCGGACTTCGTCTTGACCTCGACCAGGAGGTCGGGCACGGGGATCGGCGTCGCCGCCTTGGCCCCGAAGACGCTGATGAGCACCGCGGCGACCGCCGCGGCGAGGGCGAGCAGGACGGCCCGGCGCTTGTTCAGCGTCGGCAGCGAGACGGACGGCATGGTGTGCTCCCTCCCCTAGGGCAGCAGCGGTGCGGTGAACGTCACAGGCCCGCTCACGGGCGGCTGCGGGACGAGCAGGCCGTCCTTGCCGGCTGCGGTCACCGAGACGGTGTACTTCTGGCCCCAGTTGACGTTGTTCATCTTGAACGAGAACGTCGCGCCCCCACCGGCGAGCACGGTCTGGGTGCCGGTCGGCACGCCCGAGAAGCTGCCCGAGCCGCCGCCGACGCCGGTCAGGCGCACGTCGTAGGCGTTGCCCTTGCCGGCCGTGCCGGCGACGCCGACGTAGAGCGTCAGGCGGCGCTGCAGCCACTCGGAGAGGTTGGCCCAGCGAGCCTGGACGCCGGAGACCTTCAGCTCCGGCGCCGCAACAGTGAAGTTGCCGTTGAGGTCGAGCGTCGCGTCGTTGTCGGCGCCCGGCGTCAGCTCGAGCGAGAGCTGGGCGGTGCCCGAGCCGGTGAGGCCGCGCAGCGCGCCCGTGCCGCCCTTGGCGACGACCGGGATGGTGCCGGTCACCTTCTGGGACGTCGGGTCGCTGGCCGACAGCGGCGTGAGCGTCAGGCCGGCGTTCGCGCAGCCCTGCCCGCCCGCGGTGTCGAAGGACGCGGTGCCCACGCGCGAGCCGGTCGTCGGCAGCTGCAGCGCGATGCGCCCGTCGGAGTCGGGGATGAAGGCCGTCGACGCGCCCGCGTCGTGGACCTCGAAGGAGCCGTTCCACAGGCCGCCGAACAGGCCGCCCGGCGACGTCGCGACGCCGTCCTCCCAGGCGTAGCGCCAGCTGGGCCCGTCGCCGACGCCGCAGGGCAGCGCGGGGTCGAAGCTCCCGAAGCCGTTCTCGCCCTTCAACTGGGCGCTGACGGGTGCCGCGTGGACGGTCGCGGGCACGATGGCTGCAGCCGTGACGAGCACGGCCAGCGTGGACGGCAGACGCCGAAGCACTGGTTCCCCCTGCGGTTCGGCAGCCGTGCCGGTGTGAGCCGCCACGCGTCCTGCGCAGCGGAACATCCCCTGTGCAAGCGATGCTGCCGCGCCGACACACCCGCGTCAAGTGCGGTTCACCACACCTTCGCGAGTTCTGCGAGAGATGACGCGGCTAGCCGTCGCGCACGACGAGGAAGACCCCCAGGGCGAGCAGCGCGACCCCGAGGAGACGACTGGCGGTCACCGGGTCCTTCTCCACACCGAGGGCCCCGAAGTGGTCCAGGGCGACCGACATGGTGAGCTGTCCGGCGATCGTCACGGCGGTCACGCCGCCGGCCCCGAGCGACCGGACGGTGACCAGTGCCGTGGCCACGTAGGCGGCCCCCAGCACGCCGCCGAGCAGGTAGCCGGGCGACGAGAGGTCGCGGACCCCGCCGATGCCTCCCAGGCCGCCCTTGGCGAGCGCCGCGATGGCGAGGAGCAGCAGCGTGCCGACCGCGAACGAGACGAACGCCGCCTGGAAGGTGCCCACGTGGCGGCCGAGGTTCGAGTTGATGGGCGCCTGCAGCGCGATGAGCCCGCCGACGACCGCGGTGGTGACGACCGCCGCCCCGCGGTCCACCTACTTCGCCTCCAGCCAGGTCCGCCCCACCCCGACGTCGACGGCCAGCGGCGGCGTGCGGTCGCCCCAGGGAGCGACCATCTCGCGCTCCACGAGCTCGCGGACCGCCTCGACCTCCTCGGCGGGCCCCTCGAAGAGCAGCTCGTCGTGGATCGTGAGGATCATCCGCGTCTCGAGGTCGGTCGCTGCCAGCGCCCGGTGCACGCCGATCATCGCCAGCTTCATCACGTCGGCGGCCGTGCCCTGGATCACGGTGTTGACGGCCAGGCGCTCCCCCAGCGTGCGGACCTGGAAGTTGCGCGCGCGCAGCTCCGGGATCTGGCGGCGGCGGCCGTAGAGCGTCGTGACATAGCCCTGCTCCTTGGCCTGGGCGATGGTGTCGGCCATGAACCGCGCGACGTTCGCGAAGCGCTCGAGGTAGGCGTCGATGAACGCCTTGGCCTCCTCGCGCGGGATGTTCAGGCGGTCGGCCAGGCCGTAGTCGCTGAGGCCGTAGACGATGCCGTAGTTGATCATCTTGGCCTTCGAGCGGTCCATCGGCGTGAGGTCCTCCGGCGCCTTCTCGAAGACCTGCGAGGCGGTGGCCGTGTGGACGTCCTCGCCCTTGACGAAGATCTCCTCGAGGACGGTCTCGCCCGCGACGTGGGCGAGGATCCGCAGCTCCACCTGCGAGTAGTCGGCGCTCGTCAGGACGTGGTCGCCGGCGGCCTCGAAGCAGCCGCGGATCTCCCGGCCCAACGGCGTGCGGACGGGGACGTTCTGGAGGTTCGGGTTCGTCGAGCCCAGGCGGCCGGTGGAGGCGACCGCCTGCACGAAGGTGGTGTGCAGGCGCGAGTCGGCGTCGCGCAGGCCCGGCAGCACCTCGAGGTAGGTCTTCGAGAGCTGGTTGAGCTCGCGCCAGCGCTCGACCTTGGGGACGATCGGGTGCTCGTCGCGGATGGCCTGGAGCACGCGCGCGTCGGTCGAGAAGCCGGTCTTGCCGCGACGCTTGCGCGACAGCCCGAGCTTCTCGAAGAGGACGGCGCCGAGCTGCTGGGGCGAGCCGATCGTGAACTCCTCCCCCGCGAGCTCCCAGATCTCGCGCTCGAGGGTCGCCACCTCGTCGTCCACGCGCTGGCGGATCAGGGCGAGGCGCTCGGCGTTGAGGCGCACGCCGACCTGCTCGAGGTCGCGCAGGACGGCCACGAGCGGCAGCTCGACCTCGGTGAGCAGGTAGGTGAGCCCGCGGCTCTCGAGCTGCTCGCGCTGCCAGGCGGTGAGCGCCTGGACGCGCAGGGCGTCGGCGGCGGCGGGGTCCTCGACGTCGACCCCGAAGCCGCGCTCGTCGGCCAGCTCGCGCAGCGGGAAGCCGCGGCGCGCCGGCTCGAGCAGGTAGGCGGCCAGGAGCGTGTCGTGCGCCAGGCGCGGCGGGACGACCCCGAGCTCCTTGGCGTCGTGGGCGCTGACGGGCCGGCCGCCCGCCGCCCGCACGGCGTCCTCGGGGCGCTCGCACGGCCCGACGAGCACCTCGCCGGCCGTCGTGGCCACGGCGAAGCGGTGCGGGTCGTCGCCCACGGGCAGCTGGCCCTCGGGGGTCTGGGGCGGGTGGACGACGAGGACCACCTCGTCGTCGGGGGCCAGGCCGCGGACGTCGTCGAGCGTCGCCTCGCGCACGCGCGCGGAGAGCGTCGTCTCGCTGGCGGACTCGAGCTGGTCGGGGCCGGCGCCGTCGGCCGCCTCGGCCAGGTGCTCCTCCAGGCGGGCCAGCGGCGCGCGCAGCTCGAACTCGCGGAAGACCTCGCGCAGGCGCGAGCGGTCGGGCGCGCGGGCCGCCTCGGCGGCGGGGTCGACGTCGACGCCTGGGACGTCGCGCTGGATCGTCGCGAGCTGCTTGGAGATCCGCGCCGCGTCGGCGTGGTTGACGAGGTTCTCCTTGCGCTTGGCCCCGCTGATCTCGTCGACGGAGCCGAGCACGGTCTCGAGGTCGCCGAAGCGCTGGAGGAGGTCCGAGGCGGTCTTGTCGCCGATGCCCGGGACGCCCGGGATGTTGTCCGACGTGTCGCCCTTGAGGCCGTAGAAGTCGGGGATGAGCTCGGGCCCGACGCCGTAGCGGTCGACCACCGCCTGGCGGTCGTAGAGCTTGGTGTCGGTGATGCCGCGGCCCGTGGCCAGGACCTTGACCACGCCTTCGGGGTCGATGACCTGGAAGATGTCCCGGTCGCCCGTGACGATGACGACGGACTGGCCTTGGTCCCGGGCCTGCTCGGCGATGGTGGCGATGACGTCGTCGGCCTCGTAGCCGGGGACGCTGACGTTGCGGTAGCCGAAGGCCTCGACCAGCGGCGCGAGGTGCGGCCACTGCTCCTTGAGCAGGTCGGGCCGCGTCGTGCGCGTCGCCTTGTAGTCCGGGCTGACGTCCTTGCGGCCGCTGTGACCCGCGTCCCACACGACGACCGTCGGGTGCTGCCCGTGCTCGGTGAGGAGCTTCACGAGCATCGACGCGAAGCCGAAGATCGCGTTGGTCGGGAAGCCGGTCGAGGTCGCGATCGACTCCGGCAGCGCGAAGAACGCCCGGTAGGCCAGGGAGCTGCCGTCGATGAGGTACAGGGTCGGCCGCTGATCGCCGGTCGTCATCCCGGCCGACCCTAGCGACGCCGCCCGCGGGCGCGGGGCTCGGGCGGCTCGCCCTTTCGTAGTCTGCCGCGCTGTGTCCGTGACGCCGTCCGCCCAGTACTCGCTCACCATCCGCCTGGAGATCCCGCACCGTCCCGGGATGCTGGGCGAGGTAGCGGGTGCGATCGGGCGCGCGGGCGGCTCGATCGGCGCGGTGGACCTCGTCGAGGTGCGCGACGACAAGCTCCTGCGCGACATCACCGTCGACGCCGCCGACCCCGAGCACTGGGACGCCATCCTCGACGCGATCCGCTCCGTCGACGGCGCGATCGTGGTCGACACCACCGACCGCACGTTCCTCGTGCACGTCGGCGGGAAGATCGAGCAGCGCAACAAGGTCCCCGTCAAGACGCGCGACGACCTGTCGATGGCCTACACGCCGGGCGTCGCCCGCGTCTGCATGGCCATCCACGAGGACCCGGCCAAGGCCTTCCAGTACACGATCAAGCGCAACACGGTGGCCGTCGTGAGCGACGGCACGGCGGTGCTCGGCCTCGGCGACATCGGGCCGGAGGCGGCGATGCCCGTCATGGAGGGCAAGGCGATGCTCTTCAAGGAGTTCGCCGGCGTCGACGCGTTCCCCATCTGCCTGTCCACCAAGGACCCCGACGAGATCGTCGAGACCGTCAAGCGCCTGGCGCCGACGTTCGGCGGCATCAACCTCGAGGACATCAGCGCCCCGCGGTGCTTCGACATCGAGGACCGCCTGAAGTCCGAGCTCGACATCCCGGTCTTCCACGACGACCAGCACGGCACCGCGGTGGTCGTCCTGGCGGCGCTGCTCAACGCGTGCAAGCTGACGGGGCGCGACATCGCGTCGGTCAAGGTCCTCGTGACCGGGCTGGGCGCCGCAGGCGTGGCGGTGACGAAGATCCTCATGGAGGCCGGCGTCACGAACGTCATCGGCGTGGACTCGCGCGGGGTGCTCTCCACCGAGCGCGCCGACTACCACGACGGCACGATGCCGGCGATCAAGCGCTGGTACGCCGAGAACTCCAACCCCGACAAGCTCACGGGCGGGCCGGCCGACGTCATCGACGGCGCGGACCTGTTCATCGGCCTGTCGGGCGCGAAGGTCATGCCGGCCGAGGCGCTGGGGCGGATGAACAAGGACGCCATGGTCTTCGCGATGGCCAACCCGACGCCGGAGGTGACGCCCGAGGAGGCGGCGCCGTACGTGCGGATCATGGCCACGGGCCGCTCGGACTACCCGAACCAGATCAACAACGTCCTGGCCTTCCCGGGGATCTTCCGGGGCGCGCTGGACGTGCGTGCGCCGCAGATCACCGAGGCGATGAAGACCGCGGCCGCCCGGGCGATCGCGGACGTCGTCGGCGACGACGAGCTGCGCGAGGACTACATCATCCCGTCGGTGTTCAACCGCGACGTGGCACCGGCGGTGGCCGACGCGGTGGCGGCCGAGGCGCGCGCGGCGGGCGCCGACCGCGGCGGCGACACGATCGGCTTCGCGGCGGTCGACGCCGACCGCGTGCGCTCGAGCGCGAGCTGAAGGTGTGGGTCCCGTCCACCTAGGTGGGCGGGACCTCCCTCCGAGGGGCTCGTCTTGAGAGGCGACAGCGCACGACGCGCGTCGCCACCACACCTCAAGGAGCCCCCTCATGACCCGCAAGACCTTCGCCTCCGTCGCCGCCCTGGCCTCCGCCGTCGCGGTCGTCCCCGCGACGTCGGCCCTCGCCCAGTCCGACGCGCCGACCACCGTGGAGTCGCTCGAGGTCGTGTCGGCCTTCGCCTACGTCGAGCGCGACCTGCCCGGCCCGAAGGACTACGTCCGCGTGGTCGTCAAGACCGCCGACGAGCTGCCCCGCCGCTTCGACGGGATGATCCGCGCGGGCGGCGCGCTGGACGGCGTCCAGCACTCGATGGGCTCCGTGCGCACCGCCGCCGGCAAGGCGACGCGCTGCTACGCGTTCCTGGCCGAGATCAAGGACGGCAAGGTCCGCGGCACGGCGAAGAAGGCGTCGATCGGCTCGAAGCACACCGTGAAGGTGAGCGCCCGCGGCACCAGCGGCGACCTGCACGACACGATCTCCGTGACCCTGCGCAAGGAGCGCAAGGGCGACGGCTCGGGCAAGGCGCTCGGCTGCTGAACGGACCCTGGACGCACGAAGCGCGCCCGATGGGCGCGCTTCGTGGACCAGCTGTCGGGCCTGCGGATGGTCCGTGACGGCAGGGCCCCGTCGCGGTCCTCCTGGCCTGGCGCGGGGGCTGCTGGTTCCCCACGACGCCTCCATCAGACTTCCCCCTGTCACACCTAGCCACAGGGGCTGGTGGGCGCTCAGGAACTTAGTGGACGCTCGCGTGCATTTCAAGATCGCGGCCAGGCTCCACGGGTGGTCCGCACGGGTAGTCCGCGGGTAGGGTCGACGCCTGATGATCCTCGAGCAGCGGGCGTTCCGTAGGTCGTGCACATGCGCGTGACCGTCACTGGTGCCACCGGCCTCATCGGCTCCGAGCTCGTGCGCGTGCTGCGCGCGCGGGGCGACGAGGTCACCGTCCTGAGCCGCTCCGCGCAGCGGGCCGAGCAGCAGCTCGGCGACGTCGAGGCCCACGACTGGGACCTCATGGGCGAGCCCGCCCCGGCCCCCGCGCTCGAGGGCCGCGACGCCGTCGTGCACCTCGCCGGCGAGAACGTCGCCCAGCGCTGGAACGCCGCCGCGAAGGAGCGGATCCTCGAGTCGCGCGTCACCGGGACGCGCCACCTCGTCGACGGGATCCGCGCGGTCGCGTCCAAGCCGGCGACGCTCGTGACCGCCTCGGGCAGCGGCTTCTACGGCCCCCACGGCGACGAGGTGGTCGACGAGACGGCCCCGGCCGGCGACGACTTCCTCGCCGAGGTCTGCATCGGCTGGGAGCGCGAGGCGCGCAAGGCCGAGGAGCTCGGCGTCCGCGTGGCGATGGTGCGCACGGGCGTCGTCCTGTCCAAGGAGGAGGGCGCGCTGAAGAAGATGCTCCTCCCCTTCCGCCTCGGGGTCGGCGGCCCGGTCGCCGGCGGCCGCCAGTACTTCCCGTGGATCAGCCTGGCCGACATCATCGGCCTCTACCTCGCTGCCCTCGACGACCCGTCGTTCTCCGGCCCGATCAACGGCAGCTCGCCCGAGCCGGTCACCAACGGCCAGTTCTCCAAGGCCCTCGGCCGGGTCCTGCGCCGCCCCGCCTTCGCCCCCGTCCCCGGCTTCGCGCTCAGGGCGCTGTACGGCGAGATGGGCTCGCTCGTGACGACCGGGGTCCGGATGGTGCCCGGGCGGGCGAGCGAGCTCGGCTACGCCTTCGAGGACCGCGAGGTCGAGGCGGCGCTGCGCAAGGCGCTGGGGACGTAGGCGGGGCGCTCCCGGCCGGCCTCGGCGCGCTGCGCGGGGCGTCGGGGTCGGCGGTGCAGCGTTGAGGGTCGTAGCGCCCATGAAGTCCGCGCGGTCGGAGGTTCCGGCGTCCTCCCCCCTCGCTGCCCCACGGCGCCCGCCCGCGTCACCAGACGCGCGAGCACGGAACGCCGGCGCGGCGTCGCCCTCAGGCCGTCGGCAGCTTGCGCCGCGGCACGACGAGCCACGCGAGGACGGCGACGACCGGCAGGACCATGCCCGTCCCCAGGCCCCACTTCTCCGGGTAGCCCTTGCGCTTGGCGATCTCGGAGGTCGCGATGGCCGAGGCGAGCCAGAGGTAGAGGAAGAGGAGCGCCTTGGCGCCGATGTCTGCGGCGAGGAGGAAGCCGATGTCCATGGTTCAGTGGCCCAGGTAGGCGGCCTTGACGCGCTCGTCGGAGCGCAGGGCCGAGGAGGCGTCGGACAGGGCCACGGTGCCGGTCTCCAGCACGTAGCCGCGGGCGGAGACGTCGAGCGCGTAGTTCGCGTTCTGCTCCACGAGGAGGATCGTCACGCCCTGGGCGTTGATCTCGCGGATGATCTCGTAGATCTTGTCGACGATCACGGGCGCGAGGCCCAGCGACGGCTCGTCGAGGAGCAGGAGCTTGGGCCGGGCCATGAGCGCGCGGCCCATCGCGAGCATCTGCTGCTCGCCGCCCGACATGGTCCCGCCCTTCTGGCGCTCGCGCTCCTTGAGCCGCGGGAACAGCTCGTAGACGCGCTCGACGTCCTGGCGGATCTCCTTGGTGTCGCGCCGGGTGAACGCGCCCATCTCCAGGTTCTCGAGGACGGTCATGCGCGGGAAGATCCGCCGGCCCTCGGGCGAGTGGGCGATGCCCATCGCCGCGATCTGGTGGCCGGGCGTCCCGGTGACGTCCTGCCCGTCGAAGCGGATGCGCCCGAGCTTCGGCGGCACGATGCCCGAGATCGAGCGCAGCGTCGTGGACTTGCCCGCGCCGTTGGAGCCGATGAGCGTGACGATCTCGCCCTCGCGGACCTCGAGCGAGACGCCCTTGAGCGCCTGGATCGCCCCGTAGAACGTGTGGATGTCCTCGACCTCGAGGACCTTCCGCGTGCCGTTGGTGCCGGCTGCCGGGGTCGCGCTCATGCCTGGCTCCCGAGGTAGGCCTCGATGACCCGCGGGTCCTCCCGGACCTCCTTGGGCGAGCCCTCGGCGATCTTCTCGCCGTGGTCGAGCACGGTGATGTGGTCCGAGACGTTCATGACCACCTTCATGTCGTGCTCGATCAGCAGGACCGAGACCCCCTGCTCGCCGCGGAGCTTCTCCATCAGCGCGCGGAGCTCCTCGGACTCCTGCGGGTTCATGCCGGCCGTCGGCTCGTCGAGCAGGAGCAGCCGGGGGTCCGACGCGAGGGCGCGCGCGATCTCGAGCCGCCGCTGGTCGCCGTAGGGCAGGTTCATCGCCAGCTCGCCGTGGCGCTTGAGGCCGACGAAGTCCAGCAGCTGCCGGGCCTTGTCCTTGGCCTCGCGCTCCTCGCGGCGCACGAACGGCGTGCGCAGCACCATGCCGGTGATGCGCGAGCGCAGGCGCGGGTGCATCCCCACCTGCACGTTCTCGATCGCCGTCATCGTCCGGAACAGCTTGATGTTCTGGAACGTGCGGGCGATGCCCGCGTCGGTGATCTGGTCGGGCCGCTTGCCCGTGAGGTCCTTGCCCTCGAAGACGACGCGGCCGGTCGTGGGCTTGTAGAGCCCCGTCATGCAGTTGAAGAACGTCGTCTTGCCCGCGCCGTTGGGCCCGATGAGCGAGACGATCCCGCCCGCCGGGACGGCGAAGTCGACGTCGTTGACCGCCACGAGGCCGCCGAAGACCTTCGACACGTTCGTGGCCTGCAGGACCGGGGCGGTCGCCGTGGTGCTCTCCTGGACGCTCATGCCTTCGGACGCACCTCGATGACCTCCTCGGCCGCCACGGCGGACGCCACGTCGTCGGCGACCGCCTCCTCGTGCAGCTCGAGCCTTCGTCTGCCGGAGGGCAGGAAGCCCTCGGGCCGCAGCACCATCATGATCACCAGGAAGAACCCGAAGATCCCGAAGTTCACCGACGTGACGTCGAAGTCCAGGCCGATCGACTCCGGGATCCCGTTGAGCTCCTTGAGCAGGAAGCGGTCGACCATCGACAGGGCGACGGCGCCGATCACGACGCCCCAGATGTTGCCCATCCCGCCGATGATGACCATGCAGAGGATGAAGACGGAGAACCCGAACTCGAACTGGTCGACGTTGACCGTGTTCTTGTAGGTCGCCAGGAACGCGCCCGAGAAGCCGCCGAGCGCCGCGCCGATGGCGTAGGCCCACAGCTTCGTGCGCACGAGGTTGATGCCCATGGCCGAGGCCGCGACCTCGTCCTCGCGCACCGCGATCCACGCGCGGCCCAGCCGCGAGTCGCGCAGCCGCCGGTTGACGAACAGCACCAGCAGCACCATCACGAGCGCGACGTAGTAGACGGGCTCGAGCTCGAGCGGGTACGCCAGCGGCGTCTGGCCCGGCAGGAACGAGATCTTGTCCACCGGGGTGATGCCCTGGCGGCCGTTCGAGATGCCCTCGAAGTTCTCGAAGATGCGCGGGACGATCTCGCCGAAGGCGAGCGTCACGATCGCCAGGTAGTCGCCGCGCAGGCGCAGCGTCGGCGCACCGAGCAGCGCACCCCACAGCGCGGTGAACGCCGCGGCCGCGATCAGGATGATCACGAAGTTGAGGTGGATGCCCGGGAGGTTCTCGGCGACCTTGTTGGTGAGGACGTGGATGCCCTCGCCGCCGTTGACCTCCGCGAAGTGCAGCGAGCCCAGCCAGCCCATGACGTAGGCGCCGATGGCGAAGAACGCCACGTAGCCGAGGTCGAGCAGGCCGGCGAAGCCCACCACGATGTTCAGGCCCAGGGCCATGATGATGTACGCCAGCGAGTTGATGCTGGCGTCCAGCAGGTCGGAGCTGACCATCGCGGGGTACGCGATGGCGAGGGCCAGGAACACCAGCGCCCAGACCCAGTCGGGCACCGCCGACCGGACCGTGCGCAGGGTGCTCCCGACGTTGCCGAGGACCGCGGTCATCCCTCTCGCGTCTCCTCGCCGAACAGGCCCTGAGGCCGGAAGACCATGATGAGGATCAGGACGCCGAAGACGATCACCGGCGTCCAGCGGCCGCCGGCGTGCGTGTCGCCCAGCGCCTGGATCACCCCGATGATCAGGCCGCCCGCCACCGCGCCCTTGAGGTTGCCGATGCCGCCCATGACGGCGGCGGTGAAGGCGATGAGGCCGGCGGTGAAGCCCTGGTTGAACTGGATCGTGCCGTTGTAGAGGGCGTAGATCATCCCCGCGGCGCCGGCCAGCAGGCCGCCGAGCAGGAAGGTCAGGCCGATCGTCCGGTCGACGTCGATGCCCATGAGCCGCGCGGCGTCCGGGTCCTGCGCGGTGGCGCGCATGGCCTTGCCGTAGCGCGTGCTGCCCACGAACCACAGCAGCGCGACCAGCAGCGGCACCGTGACCGCGACGGCGAAGATGTCCGAGCGCACGATCGTGACGTCCAGGAGGGTGAAGACCTCCTTCTGGGAGCGGATCAGGTCGGGCGTCGAGTCGGGCGTGCCGCGCCAGAGCAGGCCGACGTTCTGCAGGATGAAGCTCATGCCGATCGCCGTGATGAGCGGCGCGAGCTTCGGCGCCCCGCGCAGCGGCCGGTAGGCCACCCGCTCGATCATCACGTTGAGCGACCCGCTCACGAGCATCGCGGCGCCGAGGCCGACGGCCATCGAGCCGACGATCACCAGCAGGCTGCTGGCGGCGCTGACCTCGAACGTCTGCCAGACCGAGACGGCGACGAACGAGCCGATCATGAACACCTCGCCGTGGGCGAAGTTGATCAGCTCGATGATGCCGTAGACGAGGGTGTACCCGAGCGCGATGAGCGCCCAGATCGTGCCGTTGGACAGGCCCGTCTTGATGTCGACGAGCGTCTGGGTGAAGTCGGTGGCCAGGAAGAAGACGAGCGCGCCGCCGAGGATCACCCAGAGGATGTTGTCCAGGACGAAGTCGCCCGCGGACCGCCCCGGCGTCCTGCTCGCCGGTCCGGTCTCTGGCAGGGATGCAGCTTCCATGTGCAGTGCCGAACCGGAGAGGGCGGGCCGTGTGGCCCGCCCTCTCGTGGCTCAGCGGTCTCAGGTCTGGGCCTTGAGGACCTTGTCGAAGACGAGCTTGCCGTCCTTGACCACGTCTGCGCCGTAGTCGCTCAGCGTGGTGTCGCCGTTCTCGTCGATCGAGTACTTGCCGAGCACCGAGTCGCGGTCCTTGGTCTGGAAGAACGCGTCGATGACGGCCTGCTTGTCGTTGCCCTTGTCGCCCGCCTTCTCGATGGCCAGGAGGACGACCTTCATCGCCTCGTAGCCGTAGATGGCGTACGGCTCCGGAGCCGCCCCGTACTTCTCCTCGTAGGCCTTGAAGAACTCCTGCCCGGTGGTCGGGTAGAGCTTCGGGTCGAGGGTCGGGTTGGTGATGTAGGTCATCTTCTCGACCTCGGCACCCAGCTTCGAGGTGAAGGGCGACTCAGCGACGCCGTCCGGCCCGAAGAGCTTCACGCTCGGGTTCTGGGCGTGGACGTCCTTGAACAGCTGGACGCCCTTGTTCTGGGTGATGCCGCCGAAGAACATGCAGTTCGCGCCGGAGGACTTGACCTTCTGGGCCAGCGAGCGGAAGTTCGCGGCCTTCGTGTCGATGCCCTCGTTGGCCGCGATCTCGAGGCCCTGCTGCCCGGCGATCTGCTCGACCTGGTCGGCCAGGCCCTTGCCGTAGACCTCCTTGTCGTTGAAGACGTAGGTCTTCTTGCAGCCCTCGTCCTTCTGGAAGGTCACCTGGGCGGCGGCCTGGATGTGGTCCGCCGGGACGACGCGCCCGAAGGTGCGCTTGCCCGAGGGGTAGTACTTGTCGGGCTCGCCGGGGGCGGCGCCCTCCTTGCGGGTCAGGCCGGCCGCGGTGTTCGACGGCGAGACCTGCAGGATGCCGGCCTGGTTGAGGACCGGGATGGAGATGGCCGAGGCGCCCGAGTTGAACTCGCCGATGTAGGCGATGGTCGACTTGTCCTGGGCGGCCTTGCGGGCGTTGGTGGAGACCTGGCCGGCCTCCCACTTGCCGGCGGACGCGGTCGCGTCGTCCAGCGAGGTGTACTTGATGGTGAAGTTCCCGACCTTGCCGCCGCTCTCCTCGAGCGCCAGCTTGATGCCGTTGACGACCGACTGCGACTGCGGGCGGCTGTCGCCCTGGAGCGGCAGGCTCGAGTAGACGGTCAGCGACGTGCTGCCGGAGTCTCCGCTGCCAGAGCTGGCGGAGCCGCCCTCGTCATCGTCGCCGCAAGCGGCGACCCCGAACGAGAGCGCAGCAGCGAGGCAGCCCCAGGCTGCCACGTTCCGTGCGCGCAAAATCCCCTCCTCAAGGGATCGGTTCCAGAAGTGGGCGCGATCCTACGCATCGCGTGGGCGAATCGCAAAGGACAGCCTGGATGACCGTGCCTGGTCAGGAATGCTGACCAGGCGGTTAGGGAGGCGAACTGCCTCGGACGGCGCGCTACGCCGAGCGGTTCTGCGGCATGTAGCGCGCCAGCATGCGCACGCCGACGACCACGAGCATGATCGCCCCGGCCAGCAGGAACGCGTCGAGCGCCTTGACGTCCAGCGACCACAGGACGAGCCAGACGACGAAGGCGAGCGTGGTGACGATGGCGGAGCCCATGAGGAGGCGGATCCTAGCGACCGGCGGCCCGGAGACGCCTCGTCGTCAGGGCTCGTCGCGCAGGGCCCGCGCGAAGCCCGCGACGAGGTCGCGGACCGCCCTCGCCTCGTCCCCGGAGGGGGCGGCCTCGGCCACCGCGCGGACGAGCCGCGAGCCGATGATCACGCCGTCGGCGCCGGCGTCGGCGGCCGCGCGCGCCTGGGCCGGCGTGCCGATGCCGAAGCCCAGCGCGACGGGCACGTCGGTGTGCGCCTTCGCGCGCGCGAGGACCGCGGCCACGTCCTGGTCGCCGCTGCGCTCGCCGGTCGTCCCCGTCACCGAGACGGTGTAGAGGAACCCGCGCGCGCGGGAGCCGACGAGCGCGAGGCGGTCGTCGGGCGTCGTGGGGGCCACGAGCGGCACGAGCGCGAGGCCCGCCGCGTCGCAGGCCTCGAGCACCGCGGGCGCCTCCTCGACCGGGAGGTCGGGGACGATCAGGCCGCTGCCGCCCGCGTCGGCCAGCCGCTTGGCGAACGCCTCGGGCCCGCGCGCGAGCACGAGGTTGGCGTAGCACATGAGCACCACGGGCACGCGCGGCGCCAGGGCCTCGCAGAGCTCGAGCACGCCGTCGGTGCGCACGCCCGCCTTGAGCGCCGCGGTGCCCGCGGCGTGGATGACCGGCCCGTCGGCCAGCGGGTCGGAGAACGGGACGCCGAGCTCCACGAGGTCGGCCCCGCCGTCGGCGTAGGCCTCCCCCACGGCCTTGGAGCGCGCGAGGTCCGGGAAGCCGCCCATGAGGTAGGGCATGAGCGCCGCGCGGCCTGCCGCGCCGGCGAAGGCGTCGGCGATGCGCTGGGCGCCGGCGCCCACCGTCGCGCTCACGAGCGGGTCTCCAGGCGATCCAGCACCTGGGCGAGGTCCTTGTCCCCGCGCCCGGACAGGCACAGCACGTCGCACTGCGAGTCCGTCGGCGCGTGCAGGACGTGGAAGAACGCGTGCGCGGTCTCGAGCGCCGGGATGATGCCCTCGAGCGCCGTGACCTCCTGGAAGGCGGTGAGCGCCTGCTCGTCGGTGACCGCGACGTAGCGGGCGCGGCCCGCGTCGCGCAGCCACGCGTGCTCCGGCCCCGAGCCGGGGTAGTCGAGGCCGGCCGAGATCGAGTGCGCCTCGGAGATCTGGCCCTCGTCGTCCTGGAGGATGGCGCTGAGCGACCCGTGCAGGACGCCGGGTCGCCCGCCGACCGTCAGCGGCGCGCCATGGCGCCCGGTCTCCAGGCCGTCGCCCGCCGGCTCGACGCCGAGGAGCTCGACGCCCTCGTCCTCGACGAAGGCCGCGAACATCCCGATGGCGTTCGAGCCGCCCCCGACGCACGCCACGACGCGGTCGGGCAGCGCGCCGCGGCGCTCGAGCAGCTGCGCGCGGGCCTCGTCGCCGATCACCCGCTGGAGGTCGCGCACCAGGGCCGGGTACGGCGCCGGGCCGGCCGCCGTCCCGAGGATGTAGTGGGTCGTCGCGACGTTCGTGACCCAGTCGCGGATCGCCTCGGAGACCGCCTCCTTCAGCGTCCCCGTCCCCGCCTCGACCGGCGAGACCGTCGCGCCCAGCAGCTCCATGCGCTGGACGTTGGGGTGCTGGCGGCGGATGTCCTCGACGCCCATGAAGATCACGCAGTCCAGGCCCAGCAGCGCGCACGCCGTGGCGGTCGCGACGCCGTGCTGGCCGGCGCCGGTCTCGGCGATGATCCGCGGCTTGCCCATGCGCTTGGCCAGCAGGACCTGGCCCAGCGCGTTGTTGATCTTGTGCGCGCCGGTGTGGTTGAGGTCCTCGCGCTTGAGCCAGACCTCGCGGCCGGCCAGCTCGCTCAGCCGCCGCGCCTTGTACAGCGGCGACGGGCGCCCGACGTAGTCGCGCAGCAGCTCGTCGAGCTCTGACCGGAAGGCCGGGTCGCGGCGGGCGGCCAGCCACTCGGCCTCGAGCTCGGCCAGCGCCGGCATCAGCGTCTCCGGGACGTACTGGCCGCCGTAGGGCCCGAAGCGGTGCTCGAGGCCCTGCCCCTGCGCGGCGCTCACGCCACGACCTCGGCCGACGCCGGCCGCGCCGGCGCGGTCGAGCGGACCGCCGCGGCGAAGGCGTCGAGCTTGGCGTGGTCCTTCACGCCGGGCGCGGACTCGACGCCGCTGGCGACGTCGACCGCGAACGGCTTCACGGCCCGGATCGCCTCGGCGACGTTCTCCGGGGTCAGCCCGCCCGAGAGCACGAGCGGGACGTCGGAGCGCCGGCCGCGCAGGACCGACCAGTCGAAGGTGTGGCCCGTGCCGCCCGGCAGCGCCGGGTCGTGCGCGTCGACCAGGTGGTAGGCGACCGAGAAGGCGGCGAGCCGGTCGACGTCGCCCCGGGTCTGGACGCGGGCGGCCTTGAGGACCTTCGTGCCCGTGCGACGCGCGACCTCGTCGGCGTAGCGGGGGCCCTCGTCGCCGTGGAGCTGCACCATCGTCAGCCCCACGGCCTCGGCGATGGCGACCACCTCGTCGAGCGGCTGGTCGACGAAGACGCCGACGAGCTCGACCTTGCGGCGCAGCGCGCGGCCGATGCGCTCGGCCTCGTCCAGCGCGACGGCGCGCTTCGAGGCCGGCCAGAAGATGAGGCCGATCGCCCAGGCCCCCGCGTCGACCGCGTGCTGCGCGTCGTCGAGGCGGGTCAGGCCGCAGAACTTGATGCGGGGGGCGTCGTCCGTCACGCCCTCCATCGTAGGGCCGCGCCTGCGCGCGCCGCGCGCGGGCTAGCCGCCCTGGACCGTCGCCGGCCGCTGGGCCAGCTTGACCGTGAGCTCGCGCTCGTCGCCGCCACGCACCACGGTGAGCTTGACGGTCTGGCCCACGCGCTTCTCGCCGACGACCCGCGCGAGGTCCTCCTGGCGCTTGACGGCCTTGCCGTCGACCTCCGTGACGATGTCGCCGCCCAGCACGATCTGCTCGCCGTCGAGCTGCGCCTGGATCGTCCCGGCCTGGAGTCCCGCCTCGTCGGCCGGGCTGCCGGGCGTCACGGACTGCACGAGCACGCCGCTGTCCACGGGCAGGTCGAGCGCCGCGAGGCTGCCGTCGATCGTCAGGCCGCCCACGCCCAGGTAGCCGCGCTCGACCTTCCCGGACTTCTCGAGGTCGGGGATGATCCGCTTGGCGGTGTCGATCGGGACGGCGAAGCCGATGCCGACGTTGCCGTTGGAGCCGCCACCGGTCTCGATCTGCGAGTTGATGCCGATGACGCGGCCCGCGGCGTCGATGAGCGGGCCGCCGGAGTTGCCCGGGTTGATCGCGGCGTCGGTCTGGATGACGTCGGAGATCGCGAAGCCATCAGGTGCCGTGATGCGGCGCTGCAGCGCGCTGACGACGCCCGTCGTGAGCGTCCGGTCCAGGCCGAACGGGTTGCCGATGGCGATCGTCGGGTCACCGACCTGGACGTCCCTGGAGGAGCCCAGCGGCAGCGGCCGGAGGTCCAGGCCCTCGGGGTCGACGCGCAGCAGGGCGAGGTCGGTCGAGGTGTCCTGGCCGACGACCTTCGCCTTGACCGTGTGCTTGTCGGCGAACTGGACCGCCACGGTCTTCGTGCCTTCGACGACGTGGGCGTTCGTGAGGATCTCGCCGCGGCGGTTGATGACGAAGCCGGTGCCGGTCGAGGTCGAGCGCTGCTGGGACGGGTACAGGTCGAACGGGCTCTGGACCTGCTCGACGCGCTCGGCCTTGATGAAGACCACGCCGGGCGCGTAGCGCTCGTAGATGTCCGAGGGGGTGAGGCCGTCCTCGGCGTTGACGCGGTTCGACGCGGCGACCGGGGCCTGCTGGACCACGGTGCGCGTCGTCGCACCGCCGTCGTCGTCCAGGAGCGTGATCGCCCCGGCGGCGACGACGCCGCCGATGACGGCGGAGAGGAGGAGCGGCAGCGCCGAGGGGACGCGCCGGTGCGACGTGGGGCTCTGGTCAGGCTGCTGCATCGGGACGCGCTCCATCGTGGCGCCGGTGCCTAAAGCGTGTGTGAGCGGTGGATTGCGCTGCGCTCAACGCGGGCCGAGGCCCAGGAGGTCGCGCAGCGCCGCCTCCGGCTCGGGCGCGCGCATGAGCCCCTCGCCCACGAGGACCGCGTCCACGCCGACGCGCTCGAGGTCCTCGAGCTGCTCGCGGGTGCGGATGCCCGACTCCGAGACGACGGTCTTGCCCGCCGGCACGTCGGCCAGCAGCTCGTAGGTGCGCTGGACGTCGACCGAGAAGTCGGCGAGGTCGCGGTTGTTGATGCCGATGATGTCCGCGTCGAGCGTCTCGAGCGCGCACTCGAGCTCCTCCTCGTCGTGGACCTCGACGAGGACGTCGAGGTCCAGTGCGCGGGCCTCGCGGTGCAGGAGCTGGAGGTCGTCCGGGTGCAGCGCGGCGACGATGAGCAGCACGGCGTCGGCGCCGGCCACCGCCGACTCGACCACCTGGTAGGGGTCGACGGTGAAGTCCTTGCGCAGGATCGGCAGCCGGCTGGCGGCGCGGGCGGCCTCGAGGTCGTCCAGCGAGCCGCGGAAGTGCGGGCCCTCGGTGAGGATGCTCAGCGCCGCGGCCCCACCGGCCTCGTAGGCGGTGACGATCTCCTCGACCGTCGCGCCGGCGCGGATCTCGCCCGCCGAGGGGCTCGCGCGCTTGTGCTCGGCGATGACCGAGACGCCGGGGCGCAGCAGCGCCTCGGAGAACGGCCGGTCGTCGGGGCGGCCGTGCAGCCGCGCCTCGAGGTCGGCGAGCGGCACGCGCTCGCGCCGCCGCCGCACGTCCTCGCGCGTCGCGTCGACGATGCGGTCCAGGACGCTCACGCCGCGAGCTCCCCGCTCAGGCGGACGTAGGCCTCGAGCGCCTCGCGGGCCCGGCCGGACCGCACGGTCTCGCGCGCGAGCTCGACGCCGTCGGCGATCGAGTCCGTCTTGCCGCCCGCGTAGACCGCGGCGCCGGCGTTGAGGAGCGCGAGGTCGGCCTCCGGGCCCTCCACGCCGGCCAGGATGGCGGTCGTCGTGGCCGCGTTCTCCTGCGGCGTCCCGCCGCGGACCGTGTCGCGGGGCACCTGTGCGAGGCCGGCGTCCTGCGGGGTGACCACGTAGCGGCGCACCCCATCGCCGTCGACCTCCACCACGTGGGTGGGGCCCGACGTGCTCATCTCGTCCAGCCCATCCTCGCTCGACACTACCAGCGCCCTGTCGGTCCCCAGGCGGCTCAGCGCACCCGCCAGGACGTCCACGTACCCGAGGTCCGAGACGCCCACCACCTGGCGTCGCGCGCCGGCGGGGTTGGTCAGGGGACCGAGGAAGTTGAAGATCGTGCGGACGGCGAGCTCCTTGCGCACGGGGACCACCCAACGGGTCGCCGCGTGGTGGGCGGGGGCGAACATGAAGCCGAAGCCGACCTCGTCGATGCAGCGCCCGACGGCGTCGGCACCGAGGTCGATGCGGGCGCCGAGCGCCTCGAGCACGTCGGCCGAGCCGCTGAGGCCGGTCGCCGAGCGGTTGCCGTGCTTGGCCACGGCGCAGCCCGCGCCGGCGGCGATGATCGCGGCGGTCGTCGAGACGTTGAACGTCGGCCGGCCGCCGCCGGTGCCGGCGGTGTCGACCAGGTCGCCGCGGGCGGTCTGCACCGGGGTCGCGAGCGCGCGCATCGTGCCGGCGAGGCCCGCGATCTCCTCCTCGGTCTCCCCCTTCGTGCGCAGCGCGATGAGGAACGCGGCGATCTGCGGCTCGGAGGCGTTGCCGGCCATGACCTCGGCGAGGACCGCGCCGGCCTGCTCCCGAGACAGGTCCTGGGCGGAGGCGAGCGCGTCGATGGCCGCGGTGAGGACGTCGTTGGGCACGGCGAGGAGGCGGGCAGCCTACCGACTGCTCCCGCCGGAGCCGGGGCCGGCGGGCTCGGAGGCGCCGAAGCCCGCGCGCGTCATCTCGCCCCACGACTGCGAGCCGCGCAGCCAGCTGACGATGCCGCGCAGCCGCCACAGCACCGTGAGCTGGCGGTAGCCGAGCGGCTCGACGAGCGCCCACGGCAGCAGCCGCAACCGCTCGCGCGCCCCGCCGAACGAGTGGTAGGTGAGCTCGTCGAGCAGGATCGTCGCGGTCGTCAGCAGCAGGCCGAGTCCGTAGGCGACCAGGAGGAAGAGGGCGGCGAAGTCCCAGTCGATGCCCAGCACGGCGACCTCCGCGAGCAGCAGGACCAGGCCCGCCGCCTCGACCACGGGCGCGAGGAGCTCGAAGAGCAGGAAGGCCGGCATCGCGACGAGGCCGAGCGTCCCGTAGCGCGGGCGCAGCAGCGTGCCGCGGTGGCGCCAGAGGACGTCGGCCAGTCCGCGGTGCCAGCGGTCGCGCTGGCGACCCAGGACCCGCAGGCTCTCCGGGACCTCGGTCCACGCGACCGGGTCGGCGACGAACACGACGCGCCGCGGGCCGTCGGTCTCGTGGCCGTGGCGGCGCAGGCGGGCGACGAGCTCCATGTCCTCGCCGACGGTCCCCTCCTCGTAGCCGCCGATGGCCAGCGTCGGACCGCGGCGGAACAGCCCGAAGGCGCCGGAGATGATGATGTTGCCGCCCAGCCGGTTCCAGCCGACGCGGCCCGGCAGGAACGCCCGGAGGTACTCGACGGCCTGCATCGCCGCGAGCGGCCGGCGCGGCATCCCCGCCTGGACGACGCGCCCACCGCGGACCTGGGCGCCGTTGACCGGCCGGATCGTCCCGCCCGCGGCCACGACGCGGTCGTCCTCGAGGAACGGGCGGACCATCTTCAGCAGCGCGTCGGGGTCGATGATCGTGTCGGCGTCGATCGCACAGGCCAGCTCGCCGCTGGCGACGCACAACCCGCAGTTCAGGGCGTCGGCCTTGCCGCCGTTGGCCTTGTCGACGACGACGAGGCCGGGTGCCCGGCGCGAGCGGAGGATCGCGCGGACCTCCGCGGTGGGGATGACGCGCCGGAAGACCGGCAGGACCGGCTCGAGCTCGAAGGCCTCCCGCAGGACCTCGAGCGTGCGGTCCGGCGAGCCGTCGACGACCACGACGACCTCGAGCTGCGGGTAGCCGAGGCCGAGCAGCGAGCGGGTGCTCTCGACGATCGTCGCCTCCTCGCCGTAGGCCGGGGCCAGCACGGAGATGCGCGGCGCCAGCGCCGACGAGCGCAGCGCGTCGAGGTCGGCCATCCACGTGACCGCGTGGTGGCGACGCAGGTCGAGCGCGCTGAGCACGAGCAGGAGGCCGAGCAGCCCGTTGACCGCAGCGAAGTAGGCGAGGACCGCCGCCTCGACCCAGTCGACGAGGCTCACCCGACGCGCTCCTCGTCGAGCACGAGCCGGGCCATGTCGGCGGCGAAGCGGTCCGCTGAGCCCAGCGCGCGGCGCAGCACGAGGGTCCCCGCCCCGCCGAGCTCGCGCAGCGCGAGGCCGCTCGCGCGGCGCACGTCCCAGGAGCGGTCCTCGAGCAGCGCGCCCAGCCGTGGCGCCAGCCGCCACGCGCCGGTGCGCCCGCACGCGGCCGCGGCCGCGGCGCGCACGTCGGCGTCCTCGTCGCCCAGCGCGCCCTCCAGGACGTCCACCTCCCCCGCTCCGCCGAGCACCGCCGTGGCCCGGACCGCGGCGGCGCGGACCTCCGGCTCGGGCGCGGTCGTGTGGGCGCGCACGGGGTCGAGCAGGACGCTGCGGTCGGCGAGCGCGGCCGCCACGACGAGCAGCGGCACGAGCTGCGCTCCCGCGACGCGGTCCAGCGCGGCGGCGACCGCTGGCGCGGCGCGCGGGCCGACCCGGACCACGGCGTCGGCGGCGGCGAAGCGCGTCAGCAGCGCGGGATCCACCAGACGGGCGACGAGCGCCTCCACCGCGCGACGGTCGCCGTGGCGAGCCACCCACGCCGCGGCCTCCGCACGGACCTCGGGCGACGGGTCGTCGAGCAACGCGGGAACCACGCCGGCGCCGCCGCCGACGCGGGTGAGGACGCGCAGCGCCCGCAGCCGCCGCCAGGGGCGCAGCGCGCGTGCCCGGCGCTCGAGGCGCGCCTGCAGACCGGCGCGGCGGCCGATGGCGGTCACCGTGCGCGCGGCGCGCCCGCTCACGGCGTCGGCGACCTCCACCAGGAGCGTCGTGGCCTCGGCGGAGGGCAGCGCCCGCACCGCGTCGACCGCGCCGTGCGGCGCGCCGGCCGCGATCGCGGCCACCGACGCGTAGCGGGCCTGGGCGACCTTGGGGCCCAGGACGCGGGCCCGCAGCCAGCGGCTGCCCATGTGGGCGAGCGTGGCGAGGACGACGAGCCCGACGAGCGCCGCTTCGACCAGCAGGACCGGGACGAGCAGGTCGCTCACGCCGACAGCGCGCGGCGCACGCGTTCGACGAGCACGGGGACGCTGAACGGCTTGGCGACGTGGTCCGACGCGCCGGCGCGCATCGCGGTGATGACCTCGGCCTCGCCGCTGCGGCCGGTGAGCATCACCACCCTCGTGCGCGGCAGCGTCCCGGCCTCGCGCATCCGGGCCAGGACGCCGAGGCCGTTCGTGCCCGGCAGCTCCCAGTCGAGCAGGACGACGCGCGGCAGCGACGCGCGGGCGTCGCCGAGGCGCTCGGCGGCCTCCGTCCCGTCGGCGACGTGCTCGACGCGCAGGCCCAGGCCCTCGAGCGCCTGGCGGACGATCGCCGCCGCGACCATCGAGTCCTCGACCACGAGGACGTCCGCCGCCGGCGCCGCCGGCGGACCGGCCGCCTCGACGATCCGCCCGCCGCCTGCCTGGCGCGCCTCGCGCAGCGCCTCGTTGGCGGCGTCGACGAGCGCCGGAGCGGTCGTGCCGGCGCCGGGCAGCGCGGCGACGCCGGCCGACAGGCGCAGGCGGGTGCCGGCCGGCGCGCCCGCCGGCTGGAGGCCCTCGGCGTCGCGCGCGACCTGCTCGAGGCGCTGCACCGCGGTCGACGGGGCGAGGTGGCGCCCGGCGACGAGGAACTCGCCGCCGCCCCAGCGCGCGACGACGTCCTCCCCACGCAGCGCCGCGGCCACGAGTCGCGCGGCGGCCGCGACCACGGCGTCCCCCGCCGCGCGGCCGTGCACCGCGTTGAGCTCGCCCAGGCCGTCCACGGCCACGATCGCGACCGCGAGCTCGTCGCCGTGCACGACCGCACGCTCGACGAGGCGGCCGAGCCGGCGCAGGCCCACGACCTGGCGCGGCAGGCCGGTCAGCGGGTCGCGGTCGCCCTGCCGGCGCACCGCCCGGGCGCGCGCCAGCCGGTTGTGGAGCACCGCGCGCAGCGTGGCGTGGGCCGAGGCCTGCTGGTCGACGACGTCGTCGGCACCGGCGACGAGCGCGTCCTCGACCGCCGCCTCGGGCGGCGCGAGGACGACGACCGGCAGCGCGGCGGTCTGCGGCGCGAGGCGCAGCCCGCGTACCCACGACAGGGCGGTCTGCCAGCCGGTGCGCGCGTCGATGACGAGGAGGTCGGGCGGCGCGAGACCCAGCTCGGCGTGGTCGGCGTCCGGGCTGCGGTGCTCGGCGGTCCCGCCGGAGGCGGTCAGGGCGGCGTCGACCGCGCCGGCCAGCGACGGGTCGCGGCCCACGACGGTGACCCGCGCGCCCTCGGCGGGGTCGTCGTCCAGCGCCGCCAGCGCCGTCGCGGCGAGCTCGCGGTCGGCCAGGCCGAGCGGGACGTGCGCGGCGGCGACGGGCGTCTGCTCCCCCGGACCGGCGGCGGCGACGACGGCGCTGCCCGCCTCGAGGGCCCGCGCGGTCAGGGCCTCGGCCCCCGGTCCCGTCGCCGCGGCCCCGAGCAGGAGGACCACGTCGGGCCGGCGGTCGCCCGCGAGACGCTCCGTGGCGGCCGTGGCGTCGACGGCCTCCGCCCGCGCGCCCAGGCCGGCCGCGGCCTCGACGAGCGCCGCCGCGCGGCCGGGTTCGCCGCCGACGACGAGCACCGCCTCGGTGGGCCGGCGCCGGTCGGCCGCGGGCCTGCCGTCCTCCGGCGCCGTGGGCGGCGTGGCGGGGACGCGGTCGTCGCCGACCTCGTCGAGCGCCTGGCGCAGCGCGGTGGTCGCGTCCGCCAGCGAGGTCAGGCGATCGCCGAGCGGCAGGCCGTCCTCGAGCACCACGGCGAGGCTGCGCGCGCGCTCGGCGGCACCGGCGCGGCCCGCGGCCTCGAGGCTCTGGCAGAGCCGTCGCGCGTGGTCGGCCGCGCCGGCTCGCTCATGGGCACCGGGCTCGGCGCCTTCGAGCACGCCCAGCAGGAGCGCGTCGACGTGGTCGAGGTCGGCACCGGTCACCTGCCCGCCCCGTTACCCGGGGGCGGGCGCTCGTGAAGCCCGGTCAGTCCTCGCCGCGCAGGAAGTTGGCGAGCATGTCCTTGCCGCGCTCGGTCAGGACCGACTCCGGGTGGAACTGCACGCCCTCGACGGGCAGCTCCTTGTGGCGGATGCCCATGACGACGCCGCCGCCGCGCGAGGTGACCTCGAAGACCTCCGGCAGGTCCTCCTCGCGGACCACGAGCGAGTGGTAGCGCCCGACGGTGAGGGAGCCGCGCAGGCCGGCGAAGACGCCGCGGCCGTCGTGCTCGAGCGTCGTCGTCTTGCCGTGCACCGGCTCGTGGCGGATGACGGTGCCGCCGAACTCCTGCGCGAGGGACTGGTGGCCCAGGCACACGCCGAGCGTCGGGATGCCCGCCTCGGGGAAGCGGCGCATCGCCTCCTTGGAGACGCCCGCCTCGTCGGGGGTGCACGGCCCGGGCGAGACGACGACGCGGTCGGGGTCGCGCGCGAGGAGCTCGTCGACGGTCTCGACGTCGTTGCGCACGACCTCGAGCTCGGCCCCCAGCTCGCCCAGGTACTGGACGAGGTTGTAGGTGAACGAGTCGTAGTTGTCGATGACGAGGACCTTGGTCACGGCGCTTGCTCCTACGGCCAGTCGGGCTGCTTGGCCGCGAGCTCGATCGCGCCCTTCACCGCGCGGGCCTTGTTCGCGGACTCCTCGAACTCGTAGGCCGGCTTGGCGTCGGCCACCGTCCCGCCGCCCGCCTGGATGTGGGCGGTGCCGTCCTTGATCACGACGGTGCGGATGTGGATGCAGGTGTCGAGGTCGCCGGTGTAGCTCAGGTAGCCGATCGCGCCGCCATAGCCGCCGCGCTTGACCGGCTCGAGCTCGTCGATGATCTCCATGGCCCGGACCTTCGGCGCGCCGCTCAGGGTCCCCGCGGGGAGGATCGAGCGCAGCGCGGCGGTCGCGCCGATGCCCTCGCGCAGGCGGCCCGAGACCGACGAGACGATGTGCATGACGTGCGAGTAGCGCTCGATCGCCATGTAGCTGTCGACCTCGACGCTGCCGAAGTCGCACACCCGGCCGAGGTCGTTGCGGGCGAGGTCGACGAGCATCACGTGCTCGGCGCGCTCCTTCTCGTCGGCCAGCAGCTCGGCGGGGTCCGCGTCGATGGGCCGCGTCCCGGCGATGGGACGGGTCGAGGCGCGCCGGCCGCTGACGGTGAGCAGCGGCTCGGGTGAGGCGCCGGCGACCTGGAAGTCCAGGAAGTCCAGGAAGTACATGTAGGGCGACGGGTTCACGACCCGCAGCCCGCGGTAGACGCTGAACGGGTCGATGCCCTCGAGGCCCGCGCTCCAGCGCTGGGACGGGACGACCTGGAAGGCGTCGCCCGCGTGGACGTACTCGACGATGCGCTCGACCATGCCCTCGAAGCGCTCGCGCGGCATGTTGGACTCGAAGGTCGGGACGGCGCGCGGGCCGCGACGCTCGGCGACCTGCGGCACGGGGCCGGCGAGCAGCGCGCGGGCCTTCTCGATCGTCGCGACCGCGTCGGCGTACGAGCCGTCGACGTCGTCGGCGCTGACGTTCACGAGGATCGTGACCGTGTGCTTGAGGTGGTCGAAGACCACGAGCACGTCGCTGAGCATCAGCGCCATGTCGGGCAGGCCGAGGACGTCCTCGTTGGGCGGGCCGAGCGTCGTCTCGACCGTGCGGACGAGGTCGTAGCCGAAGAACCCCACGGCGCCGCCGGTGAAGGGCGGCGCGTCGGCGAACGGCGCCTGGCGCAGCGCGGCGGCCCGCTCGGCCAGGGCGTACGGGTCGCCCTCGTCGCCCAGCGACCAGCGCAGGACCGAGCGGGGGCGGATCCCGATGAAGCTGTAGCGCCCGACGCGCTGGCCCTGCTCGGCGGACTCGAGCAGGAACGCCGGGGTCTCCGGCTTCTTGCCGCGCAGCTTGAGGAACGCGCTGACCGGCGTCTCGCAGTCGTCGATGAACGTGTGGCGCAGCGGGACCAGGTCGTGGTCGCGCGCGAGCTCACGGACCTCGTCGAGGCTGGGCTCGACGGCCAGCGCCTGGGTCTCAGCGGCGGCGCTCACGGAGCACCTCGGCGGCGGCGCGCAGGGACCGCCCGCGGCTGCGCAGCAGCACGAGCAGGTGGTACAGGACGTCGGCGGCCTCGTTGTCGACGCGGTCGTCGGTCTCCTCGCGCGCGGCGCGGGCGACCTCCTCGGCCTCCTCCTGCACCTTCTCGCCGATGAGCGCCGGGTCGTCGAGGAGCTGGACGGTGTACGAGCCGGCCGGGCGGTCGCGCTGGCGGTCGCCCAGCGTGCGCTCGAGGCTGGGCAGGACCTCGTGGGGCGCCTGCGGCTCGAGGTCGCCGGTGAAGAAGCACGTGCGCGCGCCGGTGTGGCAGGCGGGACCGGCGGGCTCGACGAGCGCGAGCAGCGCGTCGCCGTCGCAGTCCAGGCGCAGGGCCCGGACGGCCTGGGTGTTGCCAGAGGTCGCGCCCTTGTGCCAGAGCTCGTCGCGCGAGCGCGACCAGAGGTGCAGCTCGCCGGTCTCGCGGGTCCTCGCCACCGCCTCGGCGTTGGCGTAGGCCAGGGTCAGCACCTCGCCCGTCGTCCAGTCCTGCACGACGACGGGGACCAGGCCGCGCTCGTCGTACGCGATCTCCATCGGACCGGGCAGTCTACGAGGCGTCCGGTGGGTAGGTTCCGCCGCCGGTGCCCGGGATCGACGACGTCCGCGCGGGGCTGCGCGGCCCGCTGGGCGCGGCGCGGCTCGTGCCGCTCCTGGCGTGCGTCGCGTGGGTCGTGCGCGGCGACTGGGGCGGCGCGGTGACGCTCGGCGCCCTCGCGGTCGCGCTCGTGGCCGTCGGCGCCCTGCGCCCGCCGCGGGGCCTGGACCTCGCCTTCGTCGGCGTCGTCCTGCTGCCCACCGCCGTCGAGCTCCTCGGCCTCTACGACCGCCTGAGCTGGATCGACAGCGCGATCCACGCCCTCGTCCCCGCCGTGCTCGCGCCCCTGGCCTACGTCCTGCTCGCCCGCGCGGGCGCGCTGCCCTGGCCCGGCGAGCCGCCCGGCCGCTGGGCGACGGTCCTCCTGTGCGTCGCGTTGGGGGCCGCGACCGGCGCCCTGTGGGAGCTGCTGGAGTGGACGGCGGACTCCGTGACCGGTTCGCGGCTCCAGGAGGGGCTGGCCGACACGAACCGGGACCTGCTGGCCGACGCGGCCGGGTCGTTGCTCGGCGCAGTGGTGCTGGCGCTGCGGCCGCCGGCGCGGGGGAGCTCCCCCCGGACGGGCGCGGGGCCCGAGGCGCTCGCCGATCGGCACTGAGGAGGGCAAGGACCTGGCGGTCACGGTCGTCGCGAGCGGCAACGCGCCAGCGCGTCGGTGAATGGGGACTTCCGCTCGCATGGCGAGCGCAACTCCCCACTCACGGTCGCCGGGCCCCCGCCGCCGCCCACGGAGGACGCCCACGCGGCGGCTTCCCGCTCCTCGGTGCCGACCGGCCGGGGCGGCGCACCCTCCCGAACCGCCCGAGCGGAACGCCGCCCGCGCCGGCGCGGGGCTCGGAGCGCTCGCCGATCGGCACCGAGGAGCGGCAGGATCTGGCGGTCGCGGTGGTCGCGAGGCGCGCGGGGCGGCCCGTCCCGGGCCCGCCCGCGAGCCTGAAGTTGACCGCCTCTGTGGCGGTCAACTTCAGGGTCACGGTCGCCGCGAGCGACAACGCGCCAGCGCCGCGGAGGCCCGAGCGGTTCCGCCCTACGCCGGCGACAACCCCCGCACCTCCACGCGCCGCAGCGTCCGGCGGTACATCGCCGTCGCCGTCCGGATCGCCGGGCGCACGCGCGGGGTGACGGAGGCGCAGACCTCGTCGGCAGCGCCGAAGAGCTCGCGGGCGCGGGCGACCTCGTCGAGCGGGGCGGGCGTGCTGCGACCGGCGGCGAGCGCGCCGGCGTCGATCCCCGGGAGGTAGACGCGGTCCAGGGCGAGGTCCTCGCCGGCGTCGCGCAGGAAGTTCGTGAGCTGGAAGGCGAGGCCGAGGCGGGCGACGGCCTCCCGGCGCTCCCCGGGCACGCCGAGGAGGGGCGCGACCAGCCGGCCGACGGTGGCGGCGCTGCCCTCCATGTAGTCGTCGAGCGCGGCGCGGTCGCGCAGGCGGACGGGCGCCTCGCAGTCGACCCGCATGGAGTCGAGGTAGCGCGGTGCCAGCTCGAGCGGGATGGCGTGGCGGCGGCCGGCGTCGACGAGCGCGCCGAGGACGGGGTGGTCGCTGCGGCCGCGGCGCACGCCGTCCTCGAGCTCGCGCCCCCACGCGTCGAGGGCGGCGCGCCGCGCGGCGGGCGTCGGCGGCTTGTGCGGCCCGTCGACGAGCTCGTCGGCGCCGCGGAAGAACCCGTACAGCGCGTGGACCCCCGGGCGCACGCGACGGGGCAGCAGGGCGGTCGCGAGCGCGAAGGTCGGGTCGTGGCGCAGCTGCATGCGCGCGCACCGGGCGTAGGACCGCGACATGCTGTGCTCCGTGCATCGCACCTTCGTTGACGACCGTACCCCGCCTGCATGGATCTGACGGAGGTCCTCCGCGCCCGGCTCGTCGTCGTGACCGGCAAGGGCGGCGTGGGCAAGACGACGGTCGCCGCGGCGCTCGCCCTCGCCGCGCACCGGGCCGGGGCACGGACGATCGCCTGCGAGGTCGGCGGGCAGCACCGCCTGCCCGCCCTGCTCGGCCACGACGGGCCGCCGGCCCGGCGCGGTCGCGAGCTCGAGGCGGCGCCGGGGCTGGCGACGCTGTCGATCGACCCGACGCGGGCGCTGACCGACTTCTTCGCCCGCCACGTCCCGCGCCAGGCGGCAGAGCTCGTCACCCGCAGTGGCACGATCAGCGCGTTCGTCGCCGCCGCGCCGGGCGCCGCCGAGGTCGTGACCATCACGAAGGCCTTCGAGCTCGGACGCGACCCACGCTGGGACCGCCGTCAGGACCCCTACGACTGCGTCGTGCTCGACGCGCCGGCCTCGGGCCACGGCATCGGCCTGCTGCGCACCCCGAAGACGATCGCCGGGATCGCGCGCGTCGGGCCCGTGGCCGCGCAAGCCCGCGAGGTCGACGAGGCGCTGCGCGACCCGGACCGCACGCGCTACGTCGCCGTGACCATCCCCACCGAGCTCGCCGTCGGCGAGACCCTCGAGCTCGAGGAGCACCTGGTCGACGCCGTCGGCCGCGGCCCCGACGCGATCGTCTGCAACGGCCTGCTGGAGCGGCGCTTCGACGCGGAGGACGTCGGCGCCGCCAGCGGCCTCGAGCGCCACGCCGCCCACGCGGTGCGGGCGGCGACCGAGCGCGAGCTCGTGCAGCGCCGCCAGCTCGAGCGGCTGCTGCGCGGCGCCCGCGCCCAGGTCCATGCGCTGCCCCAGCGCTTCGGCGCGGCGCTCGGCCCGGCCGACGTCGAGCTGCTCTCCGCGCGCCTGGCCTAGCGGTCCGTCCTGGCGCTCGGCTACGGTCGCGCGCGTACGGCAGGTGCAGGGCCTTCTTCGCGCCAGGGGGAGCGGCGCGTGCACGACGAGCCGACGACCGAGCCACCCGACCGTGGGGCCGACCAGGCGTCCTTCGACGTCCTGGGCTTCGAACGGCTGCGCCCGGGCGGCGAGCGCGACCTCCTGCGCGTGCGGGCGGTGCTGCCCCCGGAGGTCGACCCGGTCGCCGGCGTCACGCTGCTCGTGGCCGGCGGCGCTGGTCGCGCCTGGCTGCGGCCGCTTCGGCGGCGCCCCCGAGCCCGACGGCGCCGGCGCGCACGTCCTGGCCTTCGGCGTCCCGGCCGCGTGGGCCGACGCCTCCCCCGCCTACGTCCTCGGCGTCGCCGGCCGCGCCGTCGCGCTGCCCACGCCCACCGTCGGAGCCCTGCGCCGGCCGCCGCCGACCGCACGCGCTCCCGCACCCCCGGTGCCCGCCGCGCCCGCGCGACGGCCGCCCGCCGTGGTCGCCGACGGCCATGCGCGGCGCCTGGCGGCCGAGCTCCACGCCGCCAAGGGCGAGCAGGCCGACCTGCGCTCCCAGCTCGCGGAGCTCCGCCACGCCCTGACCACCGCGCTCCGCGAACGCGCGGCGGCGGTCGCGCGCGCCGACGAGCTCGCCCTCCAGCGTGACCGGGCGCGGCGACGGCTGGAGGCGGCCCGCGCGGCGGCGGGCCGCGAGGGCGGCGGGACGACCTCGCGCGGCGTCGCCGGCGCAGCGGCCGCGGCCGTCCTGGCCGCGCTGGCGACGATCGTCCTCGCCGGAGGTGGCGGCGACGACGGGCCCGCGGAGGTCGAGCCCGCGCGGGCCGCCACGCCGCGCCGCGCGGCCAGGGACCAGCCGCTCGCCGGCGTGCCGGGCGACCTCCTGCGCCAGTACCGCCTCGCCGCCAGGCGCCACGGCCTGGACTGGGCGATGCTCGCGGCGGTCGGCGAGCTGGAGTCCGCGCACGGGCGCTCACTGCTGCCCGGCGTGCGCGCCGGCACGACCTCCGGCGGCGGCGCCCGCGGCCCGGCGCAGTTCGTCGACGCGACGTGGGAGCGCTTCGCGGTCGACGCGGGCGGCGACGGTCGCCTGGACCCCTACGACCCCGCCGACGCGGTGCACGCCATGGCGGCGTTCCTGCGCGCGTCCGGCGCCCCGCGCGACTGGGACGCGGCGCTGCGCGCCTACAACCCCTCCACCCCTGGTTTCGCCAACCGCGTCCGTGCCCGCGCCGCGGACCTCCGGGCCCGCGCAGCCGCAGCACGTCGCAGGTGAAAGGTGCCAGGCACCTTCCACGCGCACGGCATGGCAACGGGCGCGATCACCGCCGTGATCGCGCCCGCAAGCCGTGTGGATGTCCCCTCCGGATGGAGGTATGTGGTTGTTCGGCGAGGAACGGCTTGCGGTTCCTTGGCGTCCCTGTCGCGTCCACCGGTGCGATCCCTCCGAAGGCACCGGCTTGGCTGCAGGTCCGACCCGTCCTTGGGTCGCTCTCGCCACTCACCATCGTCGGCGCGCGGGCTCCGTCGTTGACGGAGCCTGGACGTTCGTACTGGACGGCGGTCAGTCGATGCCGAGCCGGTCCAGCAGCGCGTCGTCGGCGCGCCACCCGCGCCGCACGCGGACGGACAGCTCGAGGTGCACCTTGCGGCCGAGCTCGCGCTCGAGCTCCCGCCGGGCGGCGGTGCCGATCGTCTTGATCATCTTGCCGCCGGAGCCGATCAGGATCCCCTTCTGGGACTCGGTCTCCACCCACGCCCGGGCGCGGACGACCGCGAGGTCGTCGCGCAGGTCGTCGACCTCGTCGATGACGACCTCCACCGCATGCGGGACCTCCTGGAAGGTGCGCCGCAGCACCTGCTCGCGGACGAGCTCGGCGAGATGCACGTGCTGCGGGAGGTCCGAGCGCTCCTCGGGCGGGAAGAGGAACGGCCCCTGCGGCAGCAGGGAGACGAGGTGCTCGACCAGCGCCTCGACGCCGGTGCCCTTGCGCGCCGAGACCGGGAAGACGTCGCCCGGCAGGTCGAGCTCCGCGGCGTCCTGCAGCGCCACCACCGTGCGGCCCTTGTCGATCCGGTCGAGCTTGTTGACCGCGCAGACGACGGGGCAGGGCGCGCGGCGCAGCAGGTCGGCGATCCAGCGGTCGCCCGGCCCGACGCCCTGCTCGGCGTTGACGACGAACAGCGCGACGTCGGTCTCGCTGAGCTCCTGCTCCACGCGGCGCTGCATGCGCGCGGTCAGGGCGTCGAGCGGCTTCTGCACGCCCGGGAGGTCGGTGAGGACGAGCTGCGCGTGGTCGCGCATGGCGACCCCGCGGATCGCCCGGCGCGTCGTCTGGGGCTTGTCCGAGACGATCGCCACCTTCGCGCCGACGATCGCGTTGACGAGCGTCGACTTCCCGACGTTGGGACGGCCGGCGAGCGCGACGAAGCCCGCGCGGGTCGTCGCGGCGGGGGCGGCGGGTCCGAGCGCGTCGCTCACCAGCGCAGCAGCTCGGCCTGGAGGGCGAGCATCTCGCCGTCGTCGGTCTCGTGGTCCATGCCCGTCAGGTGCAGCACGCCGTGGACGACCGCCTCGCGCAGGTCCTCCGTGTGCTCCGGGCAGATCACGACATCGCCGAGCTCCCGCGGCCCGAGCGGCTCGTCGAGCTCGTCGATCGGGAAGCTCAGGACGTCGGTGGGGCCCTCCTTGCCGCGGTGGGCCGCGTTGAGCTCGGCGATCCGGCCGGCGTCGACGAACTCCACCGCGAGGTGGCCGTCCTCGATGCCGGCGGACGCCAGCGCCAGCGCCGCCAGCCGCTCGACCTCCGCCTCGGGCGGCTCGAGCGGCGGCGCCCCGAGGACCTCGACCTCGAGGGACACGGGCCTCAGGCCCGCTTCCGGTCGGCCGGCCGCAGCTCCGGCGCCGCCTGCTGGGCGTGCTCGTCGTAGGCCTCGACGATCCGCTGGACGAGCCGGTGGCGCACGACGTCCGCGCCGCCGAAGCGCGTGAACTCGACGCCGTCGACGTCCTCGAGGATGTCCCCGACGACGAGCAGCCCGGACCGCTCGTTGCGCGGCAGGTCGATCTGGGTGACGTCGCCCGTGATGACCATCTTCGAGCCGAAGCCCAGGCGCGTCAGGAACATCTTCATCTGCTCGGGCGTCGTGTTCTGCGCCTCGTCGAGGATGATGAAGGAGTCGTTCAGCGTGCGGCCGCGCATGAAGGCCAGCGGCGCGACCTCGATGACGCCCTTCTCGAGGTAGCCGGCGACCTTCTCGGGGTCGAGCATGTCGTTGAGCGCGTCGAACAGCGGGCGCAGGTACGGATCGACCTTCGCCATGAGGTCGCCGGGCAGGAAGCCCAGGCGCTCGCCGGCCTCGACCGCGGGGCGGGTGAGGATGATGCGGTTGACCTCGCGGCGCGCGAGCGCCTGCGCGGCCATCGCCACGGCGAGGAACGTCTTGCCGGTGCCCGCCGGCCCGATGCCGAAGGTCACGGTGTTGCGCCGGATCGAGTCGACGTAGCGCTTCTGGTTGACCGACTTGGGCGCGACCTTCGTCGAGCGGTGCTTCCAGACGACGTCCTCGAGGACCGCCGCCGGGGACTCGTGCTGGTCGAGCGCGTTGGTGACTGCCTGGATGGTGCCCTCCGTCACGTCGTGGCCGGTGTCGATGAGCTCGCTGAGCTCGCGGACGACCGTCGAGGCGGCCTGGACCGCCTCGGGCTCGCCGTCGAGCGTGACGAGGTTGCCGCGCAGGTACAGCTCGCAGGCCACGTGGCGCTCGAGCTCTCGCAGGACGGCGTCGTTGCCGGCGCTCAGCGCGGCGGCTGCCTCGTTGGAGACCTCGAGCTGGCGCCTCACCCGGCCAGGAGCTCCCTGGCGATGGCGGAGACGCGCTTGCCGTCCGCGCGACCCTGCGCGCGGTCCATGGCGAGCTTCATCACGCCGCCCATGTCCTTGGGCGAGGCAGCACCGGTCTCGGTGACGGCCTGCTGCACGATCGCGCGCAGGTCGTCGTCGGAGAGCTCGGCGGGCAGGTAGCCCTGGATGACCGCGGCCTCGCGCTCCTCCTGGTCGGCGAGCTCCTCGCGGCCGCCGTCGCGGAAGGCGGTGGCCGCCTCGAGGCGGCGCTTGCGCTCGCGGCGCAGGACCGTCACCTCGTCGTCGCCACCCTCCTTGGCCGCCTTCTGCAGCTCGGAGAGCACCAGGCGCAGCGCGCCGACGCGGTCCTTCTCCCCCGCCTTCATGGCGGTGGTGAGGTCGGACTTCACGCGATCAGCGATCACTGCGTCCATTGTAGGGCGGCGGACGGACCTCCCTAGGGGGACGGCGAGCGCACCGGGTCGGCGCCGTTGGACGCCTGCTCGTGGCTCGCGCTGCCGTCCGAGGGCGTGCCGCCCGCCGTGGGCTCGACGAGGGCCGGCGGATGGCCGAGGCCGCCGAGCTCCGACGCGTCGCGGCCGAAGAGCAGCTGGACGTTCCAGTCGGTCAGCAGGCGCCAGCGGCGCTTGGTGCCCGGCATCATCACCAGGTGGTAGGTGCGGGCCAGGAACCACGCCGGCTTGCCGCGCCACTTGATGCCCAGCGTCTGGGCCACGGCCTCGCGCTGGCCCATGTCGACGAAGACGCCCTTGGTCTTGTACGTGAAGGGCTTGACCTTGCCCTTGCCGATCGCCGCCGCGACGTTCTTGCCGACGAGGCGGCCCTGGCGGATCGCGTGCTGGGCGGTGGGCGGCGACGGGGCGCCGTCCTTCTTGGCGGGGTCGGGCACCGCGGCGGCGTCGCCGATCGCCCAGATGTGGTCGTGGCCCTCGACCTGCAGGGTCTTGCGCGTCGCGATCCGGCCGCCGTGGGTGAGCGGGAGGCCCAGCTCCTGCACGACGGGATGGGGCTTGACGCCCGCGGTCCAGACGACCGTGCGCGTCGGCACGGTCTCGCCGCCGCTGAGCGTCGCGCTGTCGGCGGTGATCGCGTCGAGCGTCGTGCCCAGGCGGATCTCGATGCCGCGCCCGCGCAGCTCGCGGTGGGCGAACTCGCCGAGCTCCGGCCCGACCTCCGGCATGAGCTGGTCGCGCGCCTCGACGAGGATCCACCGCATCCCCTGCGTCCGGCAGCGCGGGTAGAGGTCGATGACGTCGGCCGCGAAGTCCTGGAGCTCGGCGAGCCCCTCGACGCCCGCGTAGCCGGCGCCGACGAAGACGTAGGTCAGCCACTTCTCGCGCTCGGCGGGGTCGTCGAGCGTCTCGGCCGCCTCGAACGAGCGCAGCAGCCGGTTGCGCAGCTCGATCGCCTCGGGCAGCGCCTTGAGGCCGATGCCGTGCTCGGCCAGGCCGGGGATGGGCAGCGTGCGCGAGACCGAGCCCAGCGCGACGACGAGGTGGTCGTAGTGCAGGTCCTCCGTGTGGCCCTCGAGCGTCTTGACCTGCAGGCAGTTGCGCTCCGGCGTCCCGCCGACCACCGTGCCCAGGCGCAGGTCGGTGCGGTGCAGCTCCTCGCGCAGCGGGACCACGACGTGGCGGGGCTCGAGCGTCCCCGCCGCCGCGCCCGGCAGCAGCGGCGTGTAGAGCATGAAGTTCACGTCGTTGACGAGCGTGATCCGCGCCGCCTGGTGCGGCAGCCGGCGCTCGAGCGTGCGGGCGGCGTAGAAGCCGCCGAAGCCACCTCCGGCGATGACGATGTGCCAGGCCATTGCGCCTCCCCTACCCGTTCTCCAGGACCGCGATCGCCGCGCTGCGCCCGGGGATCGCGCTGACGCCCCCGCCCCGGCGCGCGCCCGCGCCGGCGAGCAGGATGCGCGGGTCGTCGGTCTCCACGCCCCAGGACCCTACCTCGGCCTCGTCGCACGCCCAGGGCCAGTCCAGGTCGCGGTGGAAGATGTGCCCGCCGGGCAGGGCGACGGCCCGTTCGAGGTCGCGTGGGGTGCTCGCCTCGAGGCAGGGACGTCCGCCGGCGTCGCGCGCCACGACGTCCATCAGCGGCTGGGCGAGGTGGGCGTCGACGGCCCGCAGCGCGGCGGCCACGGCGGCGTCGCGGTCGGCGTCGACCGGGCAGTGCAGCCCGAAGAGCGTGAGGGTGTGGCGGCCCCGCGCGCGCTCGGCCGGTCCGAGGATCGACGGGTCGGTCAGCGTGTGGCAGTACAGCTCGCACGGCAGGGGGTCGGGCAGGACGCCGGCGGTCCACTGCTCGTGGGCGGCCTGCAGGCGCGCGTAGCCCTCGCCGGCGTGGAACGTCCCGGCGAAGGCCACCTCGGGCGGCGTGCCGTCGCGCAGCGCCGGCAGCCGGTCGACGACGAGGTTGACCTTGAGCTGGCTGCCCCGCGGCGCGGGCTCCACCGCGGGACGCCCGCGCAGGCGGTCGAGGACCGCGGGCGCCAGCGCGGCGAGGACGTGGCGGGCCTGGACCACGTGCTCGGCGCCACCCGCCTCGGTGAAGCGCACCTCGCCGCCCTCGCCCACCGCGGTCACCTCGCAGCCCCGGCGCAGCTCGGCCCCGCCACCCAGCGCGGCGCCGGCCAGCGCGGCGCTCACGGCGCCCATCCCGCCGACCGGGACGTCCCACGGGCCCGCCACGACGTGCAGCAGGAAGCAGCGGTTCTGCAGCCGCGACGGGTCGTGCGCCCCCGCCGCCGTCCCGATCAGGCCGTCGGTGAGGACGAGGCCGCGGACGAGGTCGTCGCCGAAGTGCGCCTCGAGCGCCTCGCCCAGCGGGCGCTCGACGAGCGCCTCCCACGCCGCCTCGCCCACGATCCGGCGCGCGTCCTCGCGGCTGGGCAGCGGGTGCAGGAGCGTGGGCGCCAGCCGCTGGAGCCCGGCGACGAGCGCGTCCCAGCGCGCGAAGCCGTCGTGCTCGCGGTCCGGACCGCGGTCGGGGCCGAGCACGAGCGGCGGGCCGCCCGCGGGGTCCGGCGTGCAGGACGACACCGCGCGAGGTGCGAGGCGGACGTCGAGGCCGAGCTCGTCGACGACCTGGCGCGGCAGCAGCGAGACGAGGTACGCGTAGCGGCTCAGCCGCACGTCGACGCCCGGGAACGGCGCGATCGACCGCGTCGCGCCGCCGAGCTCGTCGTCGCGCTCGAGCAGGAGGACCGACCGCCCCGCGCGGGACAGGTACGCCGCGGCCGCCAGGCCGTTGTGCCCGCCGCCCAGGACGACGGCGTCGTACCGGCCGGCGCGCGGCGCCGCGGGGCTCACGGCCCGGCGTCGGCCTGCACGGCCAGCAGCGCGACGTCGTCGTGCCGGCCGGGCGCCGCGAGCAGGTCGGCCAGCGCCGCGTCGCAGACCGCCGCGGGCCCGTCGGCCACCGCGCCCGCCGTGACGTCCAGCAGCCGCTGGAGGCCGACGTCCAGCGGCCGGCCGCGGTCCTCGACCAGGCCGTCGGTGTAGAGCAGCAGCAGCGCCTCGGGCGGGAGCGCCGTCTCGAGCGCCGAGCCGACCGGCGCACCGGCGCCGACCGGCGGCCCCACGGCGCCGCGCACGAGCGTCGACGGTGCGCCGGCGACCGCGAGCACGGGCGGCGGGTGGCCGGCGCACACCGAGCGCATCCCGCGCAGGTCCTCCTCGAGCTCCGCGTAGAAGAGCGTCGCCATCTCGGCGAGGTCCTGACCGGCGAAGAAGCGCTCGACGCGGTCGAGCACGCCGGTCGGGCCGTGGCCGTCGATCGCGTAGGCGCGGACGGCCGCGCGCACCTGGCTCATGAGCCGCGCCGCGTGGGCGCCGCGGCCGGCGATGTCGCCGACGACGAGCGCCGTGCGCCCGCACGGCAGCCGGAACGCGTCGTACCAGTCGCCGCCGATCTGGACCTCGGGGCCGCCGGGCAGGTAGCGCACGTCGGCGCGCAGGCCCGGCAGCTGCGGCGCGCTGGGCAGCAGGCCGCGCTGCAGCGTCTCGGCCACGGCGCGCTCCTCGGCCAGCTCGCGCTCCAGCGAGCGCCGGCGCACGACCTCGTCGGTCGTCTCGACGCCCGAGATGAGCACGCCGCCGATGCCGTCGGGCCCGTCGACCGGGGCGAGGCTGAAGCGGTAGAAGCGCTCGGGCCCGGTCGACCACGGCACGGAGAAGTCGTCGAAGCGCAGCGTCTGGCCGGTGCGCTGGACCTCGTCGAAGGCGCCGGTGATCTCCGCGATCTCGACCAGCGCCTCGCGCACCGGCAGGCCGACGACCTCCCGGTCGGGCGGCAGCAGGTCGCGGTAGGCCTCGTTGTGCAGGCGGAAGACGTGGTCGGGGCCCCAGGTGAGCGCGAGGCCGACCGGGGCCTCGTGGATGACCGCCTGCAGCAGCGCGGAGTCGAGCTCGGACTCGGTGACGTCCTGCGCGACCCCCTCGAAGCGCTCGACCTCGCCCTCGCGCCCGCGGACCGGCAGCCCGACGACGCGCAGGCGCCGCCAGCCCCCGCCGACCTCGCTGATGCGGTAGGTCGTGACGAACAGGGAGACGTCGTGCACGGCGGTCGCCCACTCCTCGGCGACGCGCTCGCGGTCCTCCGGGTGCAGCGCCTCCTGCCAGCCGAAGTCCCGGATCTCGTCGCGCGACTGCCCGGTGACCGCGCGCCACGACGGCAGGTCGACCATGAGCTCCCCGGACGGCCGGGTGACGAAGGTGAAGGTCCCGGCGTCCGCCATCGCGTAGGGCGACCCTAGCCCGCCGGCCGGGCCAGCAGGAGCGCTGCCCACTCACCGTCGTCCAGGCGCCGTCGCTCGTGCAGCCCGTGGCGCTGCGCGAAGGCGCCGGCGACCTCGTCGGCCTCGTGCACGAGCAGGCCCGAGGCGACGAGGACGCGGGGCTGGGCGTCCTGGAACCCCGCCCGGGCGACGGCGAGCAGCAGCGGGCGCAGGAGGTTGGCGAGCACGAGCGGCGCGCCCGGCGCCGGGCCGCCCCGCAGGAGGTCGAAGCGCTCGGCGCGCACGAGGTCGTCCACGCCGTTGGCCTGCGCGTTCTCGGCGGTGGCGGTGACCGACTCGCGCTCGTGGTCGACGCCGAGGACCGGCCCCAGGCCCAGCTTCGCCGCGGCGATGGCCAGGACGCCCGAGCCGCAGCCGAGGTCCGACGCCGGCCCGCCCGCGCCCTCGGCGGCCAGCTCGCACAGCAGCTCGAGGCACAGGCGCGTCGTGCCGTGGGCGCCGGTGCCGAACGCCTGCCCGGGGTCGACGACGACCTCGAGCAGGTCCTCGCGCGGCGTGCACCACGGCGGGCGCACGTGCAGGCGCCCGCCCACGACGACCGGCTTGTGGAACTGGCGCCAGCGGTCGGCCCAGTCGTCGGCGACCTCGGTCGTCTCGACCTCGACGAGCGCGTCGCCGGCGGCGACCTGCAGGTCGGGCAGGTCGGGCACCTCGCCGGGTGGCCCGTAGACCGCGTACTCGACGACGCCGCCCTCGAGCTCGGCCTCCTCCACCCCGCTCGGGGCGAGCTCGAGCAGCTCGGCCAGCACGAGCTCCGCGTGCTCGCGCCGGACCCGGACCGCGAGGCGGATCACCGCTGGCCGTGGCCGGAGAAGAGGCGGCGCAGCTTGCCGACGACCGAGCCGTCGGCCTTGAGCTGGTGCTCGTCGAGGTCCTCGGCGAGCTCCTCGAGCAGCCCGCGCTGGTGCTTGGTGAGCGAGCGCGGGATGACGACGTCGACGACGACCTGCAGGTCGCCGCGGCGGCCCGGGCGGCGCAGTTGCGGCATGCCCTCGCCCTTGAGCGTGATCGTCGTGCCCGGCTGGGTGCCCGCCGGGACCTCGACGTCCTTCGGGCCGTCGAAGGTCTCGACGGCGCGCGTGGTGCCCAGGGCGGCGCGCGGCGCCGGGACGCTGAGGACGGTCACGAGGTCGTCGCCGTCGCGCAGGAAGCGCTCGTCGGCCTCGACCTGCACGAGGACGTAGAGGTCGCCGGGCGGGCCGCCGCGGTCACCCGCGTGGCCGCGGCCGGCCAGGCGGATGCGCTGGCCGTCGGCGATGCCGGCGGGGACGTCGACCTGCAGGCGCCGGCGGCCGACGACGCGGCCGCGGCCCTCGCACTCCGCGCACGGCTGCTTGGCCACCCGCCCGTCGCCGTCGCAGACGTCGCAGGCGACGGTCCGCACGACCTGGCCGAACGGCGAGCGGGTCACGGCCTGCAGCCGGCCGGCGCCGCCGCAGCGCTCGCAGGTCTCGATCGGGGTCCCCGGCTCCGCGCCGTTGCCGTGGCAGTGCTCGCACAGGTCGATCGCCTCGAACTCGACGTCGACGCTGCCGCCCCGGAACGCCGTCTCGAGCGAGATCGCGGTGCGCAGCGCGACGTCCTCGCCCTGCGCCGGGCCCGAGCGCCGGCCGCCGAAGCCACCGCCGCCCCCGCCGCCGAAGAACGCGTCGAAGAGGTCCGAGATCGAGCCGAAGCCGTCGAAGTTGGGGGCGGCACCGGCGCCGCGCAGTCCTTCGTGGCCGTAGCGGTCGAACGTCGCGCGGCGCTCCGCGTCGCTGAGGATCTCGTAGGCCTCCGCGGCCTCCTTGAAGCGCTCCTCGGCGTCCGGGTCGTGCTTGTTGACGTCCGGGTGCAGCTCGCGCGCGAGCTTGCGGAAGGCCTTCTTGATCGCGGCGGTGTCGGCGTCGCGGGCGACGCCGAGCACCTCGTAGGGGTCGCGGGGGGCGGTGGCGCTCACGTGCCGTAGACGTCCTCGATGAAGCGGCTGAGCTCGGACGCGGCCTCGCGCACCGAGCGGATGGCGGCGCCGTAGTCCATGCGGACCGGGCCGATGACGGAGACGGCGCCGAGCTTGCGCTGGGGCAGGCCGTAGGGCGCCGCGACGAGCGAGAGCGGACGCAGTGCGTCGACCTCGTTCTCGGAGCCGATGCGCACCAGGACGTCGCGCTCGCCCAGGACGACGCGCAGGACGCCGAGCAGCGCGACGCGACGCTCGAGCATCGCCATGAGCGCGTTGATCTGCGACAGGTCCTGGACGCGGTGCTCGGCCAGCAGGCGGTGGGCGCCGTCGACGTACAGCGTGTCCTCGGCCGTGTCGGCGAGGTCGAGGAACGCGGGCGCGAGCTGCTCGAGGAACGCGCGCTCGGACGGCCCGAGGCTCGGGTCGGCCAGGCGGCTGGAGAGCATCCGCGCGCCGAGGTCCATCCCGGTGAGGCGCTCGTCGAGGAACGCCCCCGCCCAGTGGGCCAGCCCGGGGTCGACGGAGCGGTCGAAGGTGAAGACCCGCTTGGAGACGCCGCCGGTCGAGGTGATGACGACCACCATCACGACCTGCGGCTGGAGCAGCAGGACCTCGACGTGGCGGACCGTCGCGGTGTCGATCGGCGGCGCCGTGACGATCGCCAGGAGGTTCGTGACCTGGCTGAGGGTCTCGGACGTCACGCGCATCGCCTCGTCGACCTCGCGGCGCATGAGCTCGAGGCGCAGGCCCTGGCCGTCGCGGCGCGCCGGCACCGGGAGCAGGCGGTCGACGTAGTAGCGGTGGCCGGCGTCGGTGGGGATGCGCCCCGCCGACGTGTGCGGGTGGGCGAGCAGCCCGTGCTCCTCGAGCATGGCCAGCTCGTTGCGGATCGTCGACGGCCCGCACTCGAGGTCGGGGTCGGCGGCCAGCGTCTTGGAGCCCACGGGCTGGCCCGTGGCGGTGTGCGCCTCGACGACCTTGCGGAGGATGAGCTCCTGGCGGGGGCTCAGCTGCACGGCCCCCGATTGTACGAGGGCCTAGATCTGGATCTCCGCTTCGGCGTTGCGGATGATCTGCGTGCCGTCCTGCTCGGCCACCGTGTCGACCACCGCCAGGCCGTCGCGGACCTCGCGCACCGTGCCCGTGACCTTGACCTCGCGCTCGGGCAGGCCCATGCCGCGGAACTGCACCGACAGCCGCCGCAGCGTGTGGGGGCCGCCGCCGGCCTGCGTCTGTGCGCGCGCGACCTGGGCCATGGACCACAGGCCGTGGAGGATCTTGCCGGGCAGGCCGACCTGCTTGGCGAACTCCTCGTCGACGTGGATGGGGTTGAAGTCGCCCGACGCGCCGGCGTAGCGGATCGTCAGGTGCCGGTCGGGCGTGACGGCCAGCTCGGGGAGCTCGGCGCCGGGCTGCAGCTCGGCCATGGTCAGGAACCTCGCACGATGTTGGTCCAGGTCCCGACGCACACGGTGTGGCCGTCCTGGTTGGTGCTCACGGACTCGAAGACGAAGAAGCCCTTGCCGTCGCGCTCCTCGACCGCCTTGACGGTGACCTCGGTCGAGACCTCGTCGCCGGCGACGACGAGCGGGCCCCACCGGAACTCCTGCGCGCCGTGGACCATGCGCGCGAAGTCGATGCCCACCTCCGGGTCGAGGATCGCCGGCGCGAGCGCGGGCGCGCTGTAGACCACGCAGAACATGGGCGGCGCCACGAGGTCGCGGTAGCCGGCGCGCCGCGCCGCCTCGAGGTCGAGGTGCAGCGGGTCCTGCTCGAACGTCGCGTGCGCGTACTCGCGGATCTTCTCGCGCCCCACGGCGTAGGTCGTGGCGGGGTAGCGCTTGCCGACGGCGGCTTCGTTGACGGCCATCGGCGGCGACCCTACCCGGCGGCGGGCGCCTGCTGAGCGCGTGTCGGCGCGGCGACACGGGCGCGCTGGGTGACGACGACGCACGCGACCACGGCGAGGGCGGTGAGCAGCGCCTCGGGCCCGACGTGCTCGCCCAGGACGAGGGCCGACCACCCGAGCGTCAGCAGCGGCTGGGCGAGTTGCACCTGGCCGACCTTCGCGACGCCGCCACGGGCCAGGCCGGCGTACCAGGCGAAGAAGCCCAGGAACATCGAGAAGACGCTGACGTAGGCGAGGCCGAGCCAGGCGGTCGCCGCGGCGCCGGCCGGCGGGGCGGTGACGAGGGACGCCGCGCTGACGGTGAGGGTGAGGGGCGCCGCGAGCACGAGCGCCCAGCAGATCGTCCGCGCGCCGCCGAGCTCGCGCGCGAGCACCGCGCCCTCGGCGTAGCCCAGGGCGCACAGCAGGGTGCCGGCCATGAGCTGGACGTCGGCGACGGCGAGCCCGCCACCGCCGGAGCGCGACAGGGCGAAGACGACGGTCACGGCGACGCCGGCGCCCGAGGCCGCCCAGAACCACCCGCTCGGCCGCTCGCCCGCGCGCAGCACCGCCATGACCGCGGTGGCGGCGGGGAGCACGGCGATGACGACGGCGCCGTGGGCGGCGTCGGCGTCCTGCATCGCCAGCGCGGTGCCGAGCGGGAACGCGACCGCCACGCCGAGGGCGACGACGAGCAGCGAGCGCACCTGGGCGGCGGTCGGGCGGGGCGCGCGGACGGCGAGCAGGACCACGGCGGCCAGCAGCGCGGCGACGGCGGCGCGGCCGAAGGACACCAGCCACGGGTCGAGGTCCCGGACGGCGACGCGCGTGGCGGGCAGCGAGAACGAGAAGGCGGCGATGCCCGCGGCGCCGAGCAGGAGGCCCGAGGACGAGCGCCGCCCCCGGCGGCGGCGGCGCGTGTGCGCGAGGCCAGGGCCGGCGCGGCGGACGGCTGCGGCGTCGTGCCACAACCCCGTCACCGTCATCGCGCCCGCTCCTGTAGCGTTACCCGTGCTGCTCATGTCCGAGGATAACACAAGGACCCGCGTCATCGACGACCTCCGCGCGACCGCCGCGTCGCTCTCCCCCGGCACGAAGCTCCCGTCGGTGCGCGAGCTCATGGCCCGCCACCGCGCCTCGCCGGTGACCGTCCAGCGCGCGATCAGCGCGCTGGCGGCGGAGGGCGTCGTCGAACCGCGCCCCGGCCGCGGGACGTTCGTCGCCCAGGCCCCGGTCGCCTCCGTCGCGGTGCGCCCGCCCGACCTCGCGTGGCAGGACGTCGCGCTCGCCGACCGCCCGCCCGTCCCGGGCGCGTCGCTGCAGCAGCTGCTCGGCACGCCGCCGCCGGGCGCGGTCACGCTGACCAACGGCTACCTCGAGCCGGCGCTGCAGCCCGTCGGGCCCGCCGGCCAGGCGCTCGCGCGCGCGGCCCGTCGCGCCGATGCGTGGGAGCGCCCGCCGCTCTCCGGGCTGGAGGAGCTGCGCGCGTGGTTCGCCCGCGAGGCGGGCGGCTTCCTCCACGCCCACGACGTGGTCGTCACCTCGGGCGCGCAGGCCGCGCTCTCCACGGCGTTCCGGGCGCTCGCCGCGCCTGGCGACGTCGTCCTGCTCGAGTCGCCGACCTACCACGGCGCGGTCGCCGCCGCGCGCGCCGCGGGCCTGCGCGTCGTGCCCGTGCCCGCCGACGCCGGCGGCGTCCGTCCCGACCTCCTCGCGGAGGCGCTGCGCCGCACCGGCGCCCGGATCGCCTACCTCCAGCCGCTGTGGGCCAACCCGCACGGCGCGACGCTCGCGCCCGAGCGTCGCGCGGCTGTCATGGAGGCGGTCGCAGCCGCGGGCGCGTTCCTCGTCGAGGACGACTGGTCGCGTGACTTCGCCATCGACCACGACGCGCCGCCGCCGTTGGCGGCCGACGACCCCGACGGCCACGTCGTGCTCATCCGCTCGCTGTCGAAGGTCGCGGCGCCTGGGCTGCGCGTCGCGGCCGCGCTGGCGCGGGGGACGGCGGGCGCGCGGCTGCGGGCGGCGCGCCTGGTGGACGACTTCTTCGTCAGCGGCGTCCTGCAGCTCGCGGCGCTCGAGCTCGTCTCCTCCCCCGGCTGGCGCCGGCACCTGCGCGCGCTGCGCCCCGCGCTGCGCGAGCGGCGCGACACCCTCGTGGCCGCGCTCGCCGAGCACGCCCCCGACGCGCGGCCGGTGGCGATCCCGTCCGGCGGGCTGCACCTGTGGCTCGCGCTGCCCGACGGCGTGGACGACGAGGAGCTCGCGACGCGCGCGGCGGCCGAAGGCGTGACGGTCTCCCCGGGGCGCCTGTGGTTCGCGGCCGAGGCGCCGGGGCCGCACCTGCGGGTCACCCATGCCGCGGCAGCGCCGGCCGACCTCGCGGAGGGCGCCAAGCGCCTCGGGCGGGCGCTGGCCGCGGTGGCGCGCTAGCCCGCCGGCGCGACGACGTCGAACTCGCCGTGCAGCGGGATCGACGTGCCGTCCGCGTTGAGGTGGTCCACCACGCGGTAGCGACCGGGCGGGGTGCCGGGCGGGACCTGCGCGCCCTTCGCCGCGCGCTCACCCGGCGCGAGCAGACCCGCCCACCCCGGGGACGCGAGCTCGAGGCCGACCCGCTCCCAGCCTCCCTCGTCGCGGCGGCGCTCGAGGTCGTAGCCCGCGCCGTAGACCAGGCAGCGGGCGCCCGTGTTGACGAGGTCGTACGTCGCGGTGGCACCGGCGAGGACCGTGGTCGTCGTCACGACGAGCTCGCCGGCCGCACGCAGGGACGGGTCGGTGGCGGGCGCCGGCGGCACGCACGGCCCGAGGACCACCGGCGGCGTCGTCCCGGTGGTGGAGGACACCGGGACGGCGCCGCCCGTGGTCCCGGGCGACGGCTGGACGCGGGTGGTCAGGCGCGCGGTGGCGCGCCGCCTGCCGGCGACGTCGAGGCGCAGCTCGTGCCGCGCGCCCGGCGTCGTGGCGAGCTTCGCCGCGAAGCGCCCGCCGCGCAAGGTCCGGCGCGCCAGGACCCCGAGGGTGCGGCCGCGCCCGTCGACCCGGGCGAGCGTCACGGTGGCCCGGGAGCCCGTGCGGCGCTCCCGGCGGACCTCGACGACCACGCGTGCCCCTGGGGCGCGTTCGACCGAGGTGCCCTGGACCGGCCACGTGACGCGCAGCCCTGCCACGCGCAGCGCCTCCGGGGTGGCGGAGGCGCCGGTGCGGGAAGGCGCGGCGGCCTGCGCGACGCTCGGGACGGCGAGGGCGCAGGCGAGGGCGACGGACGCGAACCGCACGCGGGCATCGTGGCGCGGCGACGGCTGTCGCACATCAGCCGAAAGGTGGATCTGGGCGCGGGCCGGCGGCCGGCAGGTGCCAGACTGCGCGGCCCCCGTGAGCCGGATCGTCGCCGTCAGCCCGCACCTCGCCGATGCCGTCTTCTCCTGCGGCGGTGCCCTGGCCCGCCATGCCGCACAGGGCCACGACGTCGTCGTGCTCAGCGTGTGCACCGCCGGCGAGGGCCTGGCCTCGCGCCGCGAGGAGGACCGCCGCGCCGTCGCGGCCCTCGACCTCGCCGGCGCCGTGCACGCCGGGCTGCCCGTCGGCGCGGGCGATGCGGAGCTGGCGACGGCGGTCCTGCAGGCGGCCTTCGAGCAGCTCCTGCCCGACCTCGTCCTCAGCCCGCTCGGCATCGGGGCCGGCCCCGACGGCGACGCGGTCGCGACCGCGCTCGACGCCCTGGGCCTCGAGGGGCGGCTGCGCTGGGTCGACCTCCCGGGTGCCCTCGTCGAGCCCGAGGCGGTCGACGAGGTCCTGACCTCGGGCGCCCGCCGCCCCGTCGTCGTGCCGATCGGCGACGCCCTGGACGCCAAGCTCGACGCCGGCGCCGCCTACGCCTCGGCCCTGCCGACGACCTTCGGCGACGAGCCCGCGATGCGCGAGCACGTCACGGACTTCGCGACCCGCTGCTCCATCCTCGCCTCCGCCGACCAGCCCGTCGAGCTCCTCCTCGCCCCACCCCGCTGAGAAGAAGGGGACAGTCCCCTCCTTCTCACGCGAGGCGAACCCGCCCGTTTGCAGGCGCTTCGTCCGCGACGACGCCGCGAGGGCTGCGAGGCCGTGCGAAGAAAGGGACAGTCCCCTGCTTCTCAGCGGTGGCGGGTGCGGGCCTGGACGTCCTTGCGGTGCAGGCGGTGGAAGGCGCGGGAGCGCTCGCGGCGCTCCTGCGCGGTGAGGCCCTCGCGCTCGAGCTTGCGCAACGAGCGCAGGCGGTCGGGGTCGAGGTCGCCGGCGGCGATCGCGGCCTGGACGGCGCAGCCCGGCTCGCCCTCATGGGCGCAGTCGGCGAAGCGGCATCGGGCGGCGAGCGCCTGGACGTCGGCGAAGGCCTCGTCGAGGCCGTCGGTCGACGCCATGCCGGGCAGCCGCACCCCCGGGGTGTCGACCAGGAGCGCGCCGTCGTCGAGGACGAAGAGCTCCCGGTGGGTCGTCGCGTGGCGGCCCCGTTCGTCGCCCTCGCGGACCTCGAGGGTCCGCTGGCGCTCGTCGCCCAGGAGGAGGTTGACGAGCGTGGACTTCCCGACGCCCGAGGAGCCCGAGAGCACCGCGGTGCGGCCGGGCACGAAGCGGGCGCGCAGCGCGGTCACGCCCCAGCCGTCCTGCGCGCTGAGCGCCAGGACCTCGCACCCCAGCCGGGAGGCCAGGGTCGCGGCGTCGCCGAGGGGGTCACGGGAGAGGTCGCCCTTGCTGAGGACGACCAGCGGCTCCACGCCGCCTGCCCGGGCCAGCGCCACGAAGCGCTCGACGCGCCGCGCGCTGAGGTCCTGGCCGGCCGCCGTGACGACGACCGAGAGGTCGGCGTTGGCGACCTGGCCGGCACCGTCGCGGGCCAGGACGGTGCGTCGCGGCAGCAGCGCGCGGACGGCGCCGTCGCGCACGCCGACCCAGTCGCCGACGAGCACGGCGTGGTCGCCCAGGACCGGCAGCAGCGCTTCGAGGTCGTCGCCGCGCACGGCCACGCGACCGCGGTGCACGGCGGTCACCCGCGCCGGAACCAGCGCGGGGTCCTGCAGGTCGGCGAGGGCGCGCGCCCAGTCGCCGTCCCACCCGAGGGTGGTCTTGGTCACTTCGAGGTCTCCTTCGCAGCATGGACGTCATGACGGGTGGCGTGGCCGCGCGTCCCCGAAGCGGGGCGCGGCCGAGGTCAGGACGTGGCGGCGAGGAGCTGCATCCGCCGCGCAGGCTAGAGCGCTGCGCGGGTGCTCGCCAGTGCGGCTGGCCCTACTTCGCGCCGGTGGCCGGGGTCATCGCCCCGCCGCCACCCGTCGCCTTGCGCACGACGCGCGGCATGAGGACCCGCGCCGCGGCGACCAGCCCGTAGGCCCGCGGCACGTAGCGCTCGGCCTTGCCGCCCGGGCCCGCCTCGAGGATCGCGTCGGCGACCTTGTCCGGCGTCGAGACCATCCAGCGCGTCCTGGGGTTGTCGACGAGCTCGCGCTGCGGGAAGCCCTCCGTGGCCACGAAGCCCGGCAGGACCAGACCGACGTGGACGCCGTGCGCGAGCTCCTCGAGGTGCAGCGCGTCCGTCCACCCCGCCAGGGCGAACTTCGACGCGGAGTACGCGCCGGAGTTGGCCCGCGAGACCCGGCCGGCGGTGCTCGCGACGTTCACGATCGAGCTCGGCGCGCTGCGGCGCAGCAGCGGCAGCAGCGCCTCGGTCAGCCGCACCTGCGCGTCGAAGTTCAGCCGCATGTGGCGCTCGACGTTCGCCCACCCGTGCTCGGGGTCGCCGAAGCGCCCGCGCCACGCCGCGCCCGCGTTGTTGACCAGCAGGTCGAGCCGCCCGTGCTCGGCCTCGACGGCCTGCAGGATGCGCGCCGGCGCCTCGTCCTCCAGCAGGTCGACCGCCAGGACGGTGGCCTTGCCGAGCTCGGCCGCGAGCGTGCGCAGCCGGTCCTCGCGCCGGGCGACGAGGACGACGTGGGCGCCGCGCTCGCGCGCGAGCTTGCGCGCGGTGGCCTCGCCGATCCCGCTCGACGCGCCGGTCACCAGGGCGATCATGGGCGCGACCCTACTGGCGCGTCAGACGATCGTCGCGACGGTGCCGCCGTCGACCGACCACGCCGCGCCCGTGACCGTCGACGCGCGCTCGGAGCACAGGAAGGCGACCACGTCGGCGACCTCGCCGGGGTCGGCGAAGCGCCCGAGCGGGACCTTGGCCTCCTGCACCTCGAGCGCCTCCTCCCGGGAGATCCCGCGCGCCTTCGCGGTCTGGTCGGCCAGGCCGCCCTCGGCGACCCACAGCGGCGAGGCGGTGGCGCCCGGGGCGACGGCGTTGACCAGCACGCCGTCGGCGGCGTAGCTGTCGGCGAAGACGCGCGAGAGCGACAGCTGCGCGGCCTTGGTGACGGAGTACGCGGCGTTCGTCAGCGACGGGCGCTTGCCCGCCGAGGAGCAGACGTTCACGACCCGCCCCCAGCCCCGTGCGGCCATGCCGGGACACCACGCCTTCATCAGCCGCATCGGCGCGACGACATGGAGGTCGTACTGCGCGTGCCACTCGTCGTCGGTCAGCGCGTCCAGCGGCTTGGCGTACGACGTGCCGGCGTTGTTGACGAGCACGTCGACGGCGTCGCCCGCCGCCGCGGCGATGGCGTCGAGCGCCGCCGGGTCGACGACGTCCGCCGCGACCGCGACGCCTCCGACCTCCGCGGCCGCCGCCCGGACCCGCTCCTCCCGACGGCCGACGAGCACGACGTGCGCGCCCTCGGCGGCGAGCCGCCGCGCGGTCTCGAGCCCGATCCCGGCGCTCGCGCCGGTCACGACGGCGGTCTTGCCGGCGATGCCCAGGTCCATGGGCCGCAGCCTAGGCGGGCGGGGCGACCGCCCACGGCTCGCCCTCGACGCCGAACGCCCCGCAGCAGAACGAGACCAGGTGGTAGAAGCCGACGAGGCAGACGAGCTCGACGAGCGCCGCCGCGTCGTGGTCCGCGGCCAGGGCCGACCAGGTCGCGTCGGTGACGGTGCCCGTGTCGTGGAGCTCGTCGACGAGCGCCACGAGCCGCCGCTGGCGCGGGCTGAACGCGGGGTCGTCCGCCTCCCCGGCCCAGGTCGCAGCAAGCCAGTCCTCGCCCAGCCCGAGCGGCTGTGCGAAGAGCCGCGCGTGAACGCCCCACTCGTACGCCGCCCCGCAGCGCGCCGTCGTGCGGTGGATGACGGTCTCGCGGTCGGCGGCGTCGAGCGTCCCGAACGACAGCAGCGAGCTGCCGATCTGCCGGAAGCGCCCGAGGAGCTGCGGGTGGTGGGCGATGGTCCGGAAGAGCGCGAGCGGCGGGAGCTCGGCGGCGCCCATGAGCCGGCGCAGGTCCTCGGCGACCGGCGCGTCGTAGGGCGGCTCGAGGGGCTGGAGGCGCGGCGTCATGGCCGCTACCCTGGCACTTCTGAATTCGAAGCACAAGCACCCGATCAACGACCTGCTGGAGCTCCTGGGCCGTCGCTGGGCCCTGCGCGTCCTGTGGGAGCTGCGCGACGCGCCCCTGCCCTACGCGGAGCTGCGACGCCGCTGCGACGAGGTCTCCACCTCCGTCCTCGCCCAGCGGCTGAAGGACCTGGCCGAGGGCGGCATCGTCGAGCAGCGTGCCGGGGCCTACGGCCTGACGGAGGACGGGCGCGAGCTCGCGCCGATCCTGCTGGACCTCGACGCCTGGAGCCGCCGCTAGGCGCTACTTGTCGTCGCCCAGCTCGAGCACCGCGAGGAACGCCTCCTGCGGGACCTCGATGCGCCCGACCTGCTTCATGCGCTTCTTGCCCTCCTTCTGGCGCTCGAGGAGCTTGCGCTTGCGGGAGATGTCGCCGCCGTAGCACTTGGCGGTCACGTCCTTGCGGAAGGCCTTGACCGTCTCGCGCGCGACGATGTTCGCGCCGATCGCCGCCTGGATGGGGACGTCGTACTGCTGGCGCGGGATCTTGGCCCGGAGCTTCTCGGCCAGCTGGCGGCCGATGGGGTAGGCCTTGTCCTTGTGGACGAGCATCGAGAGCGCGTCCACCGGGTCGCCGGCGAGCAGGACGTCGAGCTTCACGAGGTTCGACGGCCGCATCCCCGTCACCTCGTAGTCCAGCGACGCGTAGCCGCGGGTGCGGGACTTCAGCTGGTCGAAGAAGTCCAGGACGATCTCGCCGAGCGGGACGTCGTAGGTCAGCTGGATGCGGTCCTCGGAGAGGTACTGCATGCCGTGGTGCTCGCCGCGCTTCTCCTGGCAGAGCTCCATGACGGTCCCGACGAACTCCTTGGGCGTCAGGACGCTGATGCGCACGTAGGGCTCGCGGACCTCGGCGATCTTCTGCGGGTCGGGGTAGTCCGACGGCGAGTGGATCTCGAGCTCCTCGCCCGCGGTCGTCGTCACCTCGAAGCCGACCGACGGCATCGTCGCCATGAGCTCGAGGTCGTACTCGCGCTCCAGGCGCTCGCGGACGATGTCCATGTGCAGCAGGCCGAGGAAGCCGCAGCGGAAGCCGAAGCCCAGCGCGTCGCTCGTCTCGGGCTCCCACGTGAGCGCCGCGTCGTTGAGCGAGAGCTTCTCGAGCGCGTCGCGGAGGTCCGGGTAGCGGTCGGACTCGATCGGGAACAGGCCGCAGAACACCATCGGCTTGACGTCCTGGTAGCCCGGCAGCGGCTCCGTCGCCCCGTTGCGCCGCAGGGTCAGCGTGTCGCCGACGCGCAGCTGCGTGACGTCCTTCAGGCCGGTGATGAGGTAGCCGACCTCCCCCGGTCCGAGCGTGTCGGCGCTCGTCATCGTCGGCGTGAAGAAGCCGATGTCGTCGATGTCGGCCTCGGTGCCGGCGGCCATCGCGCGGATGGCGTCGCCCTTGGTGAACGTCCCGTCGACCACGCGGATGTAGGCGACGACGCCGCGGTACTGGTCGAACTCGGAGTCGAAGATCAGCGCCCGCGGCGGCGCGTCCGGGTCGCCCTCCGGCGGCGGCACGCGCTCGACGAGGCGCTCGAGGACCTCGAGCACGCCCTCCCCCGTCTTGCCGGAGATGCGCACGATGTCCTCGGGGTCGTCGCCGATGAGCTCGGAGACCTCGCCCGCCACGCGCTCGGGCTCGGCGCCCGGCAGGTCGAGCTTGTTGAGGCACGGGATGAGCTCGAGCCCCGCGTCGACCGCGAGGTAGGTGTTGGCGACCGTCTGGGCCTCGACGCCCTGCGAGGCGTCGACGACCAGCAGCGCGCCCTCGCACGCCGCCAGCGACCGCGAGACCTCGTAGGTGAAGTCGACGTGGCCGGGCGTGTCGATGAGGTGGAACTGGTAGGTCTGGCCGTCGCGCGCCGTGAAGTACACGCGGACCGCCTGCGACTTGATGGTGATCCCGCGCTCGCGCTCGAGGTCCATCGAGTCCAGCAGCTGGGCACGCATCAGCCGCGGGTCGACGGTCTGGGTCATCTCGAGGATGCGGTCGGCCAGCGTCGACTTGCCGTGGTCGATGTGGGCGATGATGCAGAAGTTGCGGATCCGGCTCTGGTCGGCCACGAGGACGGCGAAGGGTAGAGCCCGCGGCCCGTGGCTCAGCGTGCGGCCAGCGCGAGGTCCCCGCCCACGCCGTCGCGGCCCGCGCGCTTGACGCGGTACAGGGCCGCGTCGGCCCGCGCGATCGCGTCGGCGGCGGTCTCGCCGGGACGCGGCTCGGCCACGCCGACCGACAGCGTCACCGGCAGCCCGGCCGCCGCGACGGCCTCGTGCAGGCGCTGGGCGGCCAGCAGGGCGGCGCCCGAGGCGCCGTCGGTGCGCAGGAGCGCGGCGAACTCGTCGCCGCCGACCCGGAAGACGGCGTCGCCCGTGCGCAGCACCGCGCGCAGGATCGTGGCGAGCTCGACGAGCAGGGCGTCGCCGGCCGGGTGGCCGTGGGCGTCGTTGTAGCCCTTGAAGCCGTCGACGTCGATGGCGAGGACCGCGACGTCGCCGCGGGCCTGGGCGGCCGCGAGCGCGTCCTGGAAGGCCGCGTGGTGGCCGAGGCCGGTGAGCGCGTCGGTGGACGCGGCGCGCTGGAGGTCACGCGTCGCGCGCGCGGAGCGCAGGCAGCTGGCCGCATGGACCGCCAGGAGCTCGAGCACCTCGACCTCCTCGGGCGACGGCGTGACGTGGCCGCGGTCGGCGACGAGGAGGATCGCGTCGATGGCCCCGGCGTGGGCGGCGAACGCGGCCAGCGACCCGACGCCGCGGCTGCGCAGGACGCCCATGCCGGCGCCGAGCTCCTCACCCGGCTCGGCGACCGTGTAGCAGGAGGCGCCGGTCGCGGTCCAGGCCGCGATGCCGCGCAGCGCCTCCTGGCCGGCCGTGCGCAGGACGTCGCTGAGCGGCCCGTGGGCCGCCACGACGCCGAGGTGGCCCGTGGCGGAGCGCAGCACGAGCGCGGCGCTGTCGGCGGGCAGCAGGTCGTGCGCCGCGTCGAGCACGGCGCCGCGGAGCTTCCTCTCCCCCTCGACCGCGGCGAGGCGGACGGTGTGGCGCGCGAGGCGCTGGGCCAGCGACTCGGCGGGCGGGCCGCCGAGCTGGGTGATGCGGCGCTCGAGCGCGACCGCGACCCCGCGGACGAGCTCGACGTCGTCGGGGTCGAGGGGACGGCGCGCCTCGACGTTGAGCACGCCGACGACGCGGCCCTGGTGGCGCAGGGGGATGCAGACCTCGGCGACGACGCCGTCGCCGGCCGCGATGTAGTCGGCGCAGTGGCGGACGTCGCGCAGGACGTGCTCGGTCCCGCGCTCGAAGGTCCGGCCGAGGATGCCGTTGCCGGCCGGGATCCCGTCGCGCACCTGCCAGTAGCCGTGGGCGGCGAGGCAGCGCAGGCGCGGGCCACGCGCGACGTAGGCGCTGGGCAGCAGGCCGCGGTCGGCGGCCGTCAGCACGTCGACGGCGGCCTGGCAGGCCGCCGCGACGTCCGTGCAGATCGCGAGCCTCGGATCCACTGAGGTCCGCATCGGCAGACTGGACAGGTGGTTGAGCGGCGCACCGTTCGTCGCACGGGCGGCGCCGCATGGCGCGGTGTCCCTCGGGTAGCCGCGGCGTCATGCGCAGATCGCAGCAGGACCTCATGTCCCGCTCGACGCGCGAGGTGGTCGAGGACCACCTGCGCCTGCGAGCAGCGGGACGGCTCGAGGAGGACCTCGAGCGCAACGTCGACCCGGACATCGCGGTCCTGACCGTCACGGGCGTGTGGCGCGGTCACGACGGCGTGCGCGAGCAGGCCCGCGCCCTGGACCGCTGGTCCTCGGCGGAGGGCTACGAGTGCTCGGACGTGGTGTGCGACGGCGACGTCGCCTACATGGCCTGGCGGGCCCACGCGGGCTCGGACTGCGAGATCCGCCACGGCGCCGACTCCTACGTCGTGCGCGACGGCCGGATCGTCGCGCAGACCATCCACTACGTCGCGCGCGACGCCGAGGGCCGGCCCGTGGACGTCGACGCCTCCACCGCGGCGCCGGTCTAGCGCGCGCGAGGGCGGCGGCCGAGGCGTCCGGCGACGAGCCGGCGCACCTGCTCGGCCTCGCGCACGCCGAGGGCCTGGACGAACGCGCCGTAGAGCGCGATGCCGACGCCCAGCGCGAAGCCCATGCTCAGCAGCTGGGCGAGGAGCGCTCGGCCCAGGAGGTCGTCGAGCCAGTACCAGACCATGAACGCGGCGATGCCGAACGCGGCGAGCGATGCGACGAGCACCCGCAGGCCGGTGAGGAACGTCTCCCAGAAGTCGAGCCGGCCCTCGAGCAGCGGCCGCAGCTTGCGGGCCTGGGCGACCGCCATGACGACGTTGGCCACCGTCGTGCCCACGACGATCCCGGCGATGCCGAACGGCTCGTAGAGCGCGACGGAGACCGCGACGTTCACGCCGAGGTTCAGCGCGCTCAGCCCGGCGGTGACCCAGGGCTGCTGGAGGCTGAAGAACGTGCGCGTGAGCAGGAGGTTGATGCCGCTGAGGGGCAGCGAGAGGCTGAACCACAGCAGCGCCTCGGCGACCTGCTCGGTCGAGTCGGCGTCGAACGCCCCGCGCTCGTAGACCAGCCGCGTGATCGGCTCGGCCAGGCAGACGCTGAACACGGCCGCGGGGACGAGCGTCAGGAGGATCTGGCGCATGCCGCTGCCCAGCAGGTCGCGCAGGCCGGCGAGGTCGCGACGGACGGCGAGGCGGCTGAGCGCCGGGAACAGGACGGTGGCGATCGCGACGCTGAAGATCCCCTGCGGCAGCATGTAGATGCGGAACGCCGCGTCGATGGCCCGGGGCGCCTCCTCGGAGACGAGCTTGCCGAGGATGGAGTTGATCAGCAGGTTGACGTTGATCAGGCCGAGGCCGATCGTCACCGGCAGCATGAGCACCAGGACCTGACGGACCCGCGGGTCGCGCAGATCGACCTGGAAGGTGAGCTTGAAGCCGACCTGCCGCAGGACCGGCAGCGCCATGGCGAGCTGCGCCGCGGTGCCCGCGACGATGCCCACGGCGTAGGCGTAGAGCTCGGCGTCGCCGTCGAGGGTGACGTGGCCGCCGACGAGGAAGACGACGATCACGACGTTCCACACGACCGGGCTGAGCGCCGGGACGGTGAAGTGGTCGTGGGCGTTGAGGATCCCGACCGCGAGCCCGTTGACCGCGAGCAGCACGACGATCGGGAACAGCACCTGGCTGAGCCCGACGACGAGCTCCTCGAAGTCCGAGCCTCCGCCGCCCACGAGCAGCGGGACGACGAGGTTCGCGGTGATGACGAAGAGGACCGTCAGCGCCCCGAGCACGCCGAGCATCAGCAGCGCGAGCGTGCTGGCCAGGCGGAAGGCCTCCTTGCGGCGGTCCTCCTCGATGAGCTCGGTGAAGACCGGGACGAAGGCGGCGCTCAGGGCCGAGTCGGCGAAGAGCGCGCGGACGGTGTTCGGGATGTTGAACGCCAGCGTGAAGGCGCTGAACCCCGCCGAGGTGCCGAAGAACGCCGAGGCGAGGATCTCGCGCGCGAGACCGGCGACGCGGCTGACGGCGGTCAGCGCCGAGAAGATGGCGGTGTTGCGGGCCACCCCGCGGGCAGCCGGACGGGTGGCCTGGACGCGGTCGGCGCCAGGCGCGTCCTGCTGCGCCGTGCGGTCGCCGCGGTCGTCCACGCGCGGGCATGCTAGGCGGCAGCGGACGCCGCGGGCCTGCGCGCACGGGCGCTTGCTACCCTTCCGGGCCGCTCATGGCGAACATCCACTCCCAGAAGAAGCGCATCCTGCGCAACGAGCGCGAGCGCCTCGAGAACCGCCGCTACACCTCCGCGATCAAGACGCGCTTCCGCCGTCTGGAGGCCGCGGTCGGCGAGGGGGCCACGGACGCCGCCACCACCGAGCACCGCGAGCTCGTGTCGACGATCGACAAGGCCGTCAAGCGCGGCGCGCTGCACCGCAACACCGGTGCCCGCAAGAAGGCCCGCGCCGCGCGGGTCATCGCCGGTCCCAAGGCCTAGCCTCCCCGGCCTCCTCGCGGAGGCCACCGCCGTCCCGAGCGCCCGCCCCGCGGGCGCTTCGTCGTTCCTAGGTCGCGTCCGTCGGGTGCGGGCGCAGGTGGCCGGTCTGCGCCGCCCACGGGAAGGGCGCGAACCACGCCTCGAGGCGCTGGTCGACCACCGTGTCGGTCGTGGTCGCGCTGGCGACCGCGGCGTCGGCGGGCTCGCCCATGTCGAAGAGGTCCAGGACGTCGGTCTCCTGCAGGAGGTCGAACAGGCCGCGGACCTCGGAGGTCGCGGCGTCGGCCTCGGGCTCCTCGAGCTCGCCGGCCGCCAGCCGGGCGTCGAGGACGGCCTCGGCCTCCTCCACCAGCGCGACGGCGAGGACCTCCTCGGCCACGCAGCCGGCCGGCTCACCGCCGGCCAGGCGCGCGAGGAGCGCGACGGCGGCGGCGAAGAGGTCGAGCGCGAGCGGCTCGTCGACCGCCGGCGCGAAGGCGCGGGGCACGAGCGTCGTGGCGTGCTCGACGGCGCGGCCGTCGAGGATCGCGGCGCGGAAGGCGTCGATGAGGTTCGTGCCGGCCTGCAGCAGCGCGGCCCGGGCGTCGAGGTCGTCGACCGTCCCCGGGAGGAAGTCCAGGACGGCGGGCGTCACGGCGCCGTGGCGGGCGAGGTACTGGCGGCCGGCGCGCAGCAGCAGCGGCGGCAGGCCGTACTCGCCGGGCAGCGCGAGGCCCCAGGCGCGCACGGCCTCCAGCCGGCCGCTGAGCTCGGCCAGCTCGGCGTCGAGCTCCGTGGCCAGCGCGCCGACGTCGAGGACCTCCTCGGCCGCCTCGGCGACGCCGATGGCCTGGAGGACCGGCGCGAGGTCGTGGTGGTCGAGCACGGCTACGCGGCGATCCTGGCGATGACGCGCACGGCGCTGGTCTCCTCGTCCAGCGCGCTCTGCCCGCGGGTGTCGAGCTCCAGGGCGGCGAGCGCCTCGAGCGCGGTGCGCAGCGCATCCGCGTCCGAGGCGCGCGCCTCCTTGATGCGCCGGTCGACCATCCAGGGGCTGCCCTTCATCGAGGCCTTGACCTGCGCGGGCGACTCGCCGGCCTCGAGGCGCAGGGCGATCTGGAGGACCTCGCGGATGCGGCGGGCCATGAGCGGGATGAGGCGCGGCAGGGCCTCGCCCTGCTCGCGCAGGTCGAGGAACGCGCGCAGCGCGGCCGGGTGGTTGCGGGCGACGAGCGCGTCCACGAAGCCCCAGACCTGGCGCTCGGCCGACGGCGCGGCGACGGCCTCGACCTCCTCGGCGCCCAGGCGGGCGCCGGGCCCGTGCTCGAGCGCGAGCTTCTCGAGCTCGCGCAGGAGGCGCTGCTGGCGGTCGCCGACCTGGGCGACGAGCGCCTGGGCCGCGGAGGACTCGAGCTCGATGCCGAGCCGCTGGGCCTCGCCGATCGCCCAGCGCGGCAGGTCCTTGGCCTTGCGCTGCTGCTCGTGGCCCACCACGCCGCCGGCGGCCTTCACGGCCTTCTCGAGCGCGGCGGGGACCTTCTTGCGCCCGTCCTCGCGGCCGAAGAACGCGATGGTCGTCTCCGGCGGCGGGTCCTTGAGCGCGGGGACGAGGTGCGCCGTGACGTCCTTGTCCTTCCACTCCTGGACGCCGTCGACGACGATGAACCGCCGGCCGGTGGCGAACGTCATCGCGTTGAGGGCGGCCGCCGCGGCCTCGGGGCTCGACGCGTCGCCCTCGAGGAGCTCGAGGCCGCCGACGCCGCTCTCGGCCTCCGCCTTGGCCCGGAGGCTGGCGCGGCGCTCCGCGATGCGGCCGTGGTCGTCGCCGTGGACGAGGTACGCGCAGTGCCAGCCGGCCATCTGCAACCCGAGTCTAGGGTGGGCCGCCGACGTGCAAGCCACCACGTCGGCCCTCGACCACGATCGTCCCGTCGTCGTCGGTCCTGGCGGTCCGCGAGACCGCCTGGGCGAGCGTCGCCAGCGTGCTCGGCGCCGGGTGGCCGTAGGGGTTCGGGCGCCCCGCGGAGACGACCGCCACCTCCGGCGTCGTGCGGTGCAGGACCGCGGCCAGGCCGGTGTCGGCGCTGCCGTGGTGGCTGACCTTGAGGACGTCGACGTCCTCCAGCGGGGCAGCGAGGAGCTGGTCGGACTCGGCGTCGGCGGGCAGGAGCGCGGTCGTCGTGCCCGCGGCGACCTCGAGGACGACGGCACGGTCGTTGGGGTCGTCGGCGGCCACCGGGTCCGTGGCCGTGTGCGGCGCGGGCGGCGGCCACAGGACGCGCAGGCGCAGCGGGCCGGCCCGCAGGACCTGGCCGGCGTGGGCGCCGAGCACGCGCGTGCCGCGCGCCGCCAGCGGGCCGTCGAGCGCGGCGGCCGCGGGCGAGCGGTCGGCGTCGCGGCCGTCGAGCAGCAGCGCCGTCGGGAACGCGTGGAGGACCGCCGGGGCGCCGCCGAGGTGGTCGGCGGCGTCGTGGGAGACGACGAGCGCGTCCAGGCGCTCCACGCCCGCGCGGCGCAGCGCGGCGACGATCGGCGCACCGGCCGGGCCGGCGTCCACGAGCACCGCGGCGTCGCCGGCCTGGACCAGGGTCGCGTCGCCCTGGCCGACGTCGAGGAAGGTGAGCCGCAGGACCCCGTCGGCCGGCGGCGCCGCGCGGGCCGGCGGGCGCAGGACGGTGAGCCACGTCGCGGCGAGCGCTGCCCCGGTGACGACGGCGAGGGCGCGGCGGGTGGCCGGGCGCAGGCGACGCGGTGGCGGGCCGACGGGGTCCAGCAGGACGCCGCCGCGCGCCGCGTCGCGGGCCTGCTCCGCGCGGCGGCGCTCGTGCGCGTCGCGCCGGGCGAGGGCGGCGAGCGGGACCAGCAGCGCCGCACCGGTGAGGGCCACGAGCCACGCGGGCGCGTCGACCTCCGCGCCCCTGCGCCGCGCCGTCGCCTCCCCCACCCAGCGCACGTAGGCGACGAGCGGCGCGGCGGCCTGCGCCGGGAGCGTCGCGGCGCCGGCGGGCAGCGCCTGGGCGGCCGCCGCGCTCGTCATGCCGAGCCACATCACGGGCGCGACGACCGGCGCGACCGCGACGTTGGCGGGCACGGCGAAGGCGGAGGTCCGGCCGAAGTGCGCCGCGGCGAGGGGCGCGGTGGCCAGGGTCGCGACGAGCGCGACGGCGGTCGCCTCGGCCACGGCGCGCGGCAGCCGGCGGCGCCGCAGCGCGCGGCTCACCGGGCCGGCGAGGAGCGCGAGCGCCACCACCGCGGCGAAGCTCATCTGCCACCCCGGGTCGCCACTGGCCCGGGGCTCGAGGCCGAGGGTCACGGCGGCCGCCAGCAGGACGGCGTGGGCCCGGTCCCCGGGCCGGCTCGCGAGCGTCGCCACGAGGCCGGCCGCCCCCATGACGCCCGCCCGCTGGATCGAGGGACCGGCGCCGGCGAGGGGGACGTAGAGCGCGATGAGCCCGAGCACGACCACCAGCCGCGGCCGGATCGGGAGGCCCAGCAGCGCGCCGACCGCCATGACGAGCGCCGCGAGCAGCAGGACGTTGGACCCGGAGGCGGCGGTGAGGTGCGCCAGGCCGGCCGCCCGCAGGTCCTCCTCGAGCGTCTCTGGCACGTCGCCGTCCTGGCCGAGCACCATGCCCTGCAGGAGCGCCCCGTCGGCGGCGGGCAGGCCGTGGGCGAGCGCGGCCATGCCGCGGTCGCGGACGCCGTCGACGACGCCCGCCAGGCCGTTGCGCCGCCCGCCCGTCGCCCGGGGGGTGTCGACGCGCAGCGTCGCGTGCGCGCGGACCGCGAGCGCCCCGCGATCGGGCGGCACGAGCCGCCCGGAGACCGCGAGCTCGCGTCCGGTGCGGCGCTCAGGCGACGGCGCCCAGGCCGGGAAGCGCAGGAGCACCGTCCCGCGTCCGCCGCTCGCGACGCGCAGCGTGGCGGTCGCGTGCGTCCCACCGCCCTCGGCGTCGGGCCGCGGCGCGCCGGCGAGGACCGCGGTCGCCTCCACCGTCCGGCCGATGGACGCGCCGAGGGTGTGGCGGTCGAGGGCGGCGACCCGCGCCTGCGCCAGCGCGCCTGCCCCCACGACGGCGAGCACCGCCAGCGCGGCGGCGGCGGGCATCGCGACGAGGCGCTGCGCGACCAGGAGGGCACCGGCGGCGAGCGCGACGAGCGCCAGCGCGGCCCCGTCGACGTGCGGGCCGGTGAGCAGGCCGAGGACGAGCGCGGCGAGCACCACGTGCCGCGGTCGCGCCGCCACGGCCTGGCGCCAGGTGGGACGCGCCAGCGCGTCGGCGCCCGTCACACGCGGACCCGGGCGCGGATCGCGGCGAGCCGCTTGGGACCGATGCCGGGGATCCGCGCGAGGTCGTCGACCGAGCGGAAGCCACCCTGTGCCTGGCGGGCCTCGAGGATCTTCGCCGCGGTGGCGGGGCCGACGCCGTCGAGCGTGTCGAGCTGCTCCGCGGTCGCCGTGTTGAGGTCGAGGGGCTGCTCCGCCGCGCCCCCGGCCACCGCACCGGCCGTCCGCCCCGCCGGCGCGCCGCCGCTCGCCGGCGTCGCTGCGCTCGCCGCCCCGCGCTCCGGCACCACGACCTGCTGCGCGTCGGCGACCTTCGCGGCGAGGTTCAGGCCGGTGAGCTCGGCGCGACCGGTCGCGCCGCCGGCCTCCTCGACCGCGTCGGCCACCCGCGCCCCCGCGGGAAGGCGGTAGAGCCCGGGACGACGGACCGCGCCGACGACGTGGACGACGGCCGGCCGGCCACGGTCCTGCTCCACCGCCACGCCGCCGCTCGCACCGTCACCCGCCGTCGACGACGAGGCGCCCGCGCCAGCCGGCGAGGAGGACGCCGTCCGCGTCACCGCGTCCCCCGTGGGCGTGGCCGTCGGCGCCCGCAGCGCCCGCACGCCCAGGAGGGCCACCACGACCGCGCATAGGGCGTAGGCGGCGAGCTCCGAGCGCGACAGCGAGGTCACCGCTGGAACGTAGGAGCGCGCCCGTCACGCGTCGCGCGCGGTCTGTGCCGGAAGTGCGCCGGTCAGGCGGAGGCCACGCGCGTGCGTGCGAGCTCGAGCGCCCGCGCCACCGCCGCCGCGGCGTCGCCGACCGGCTCGACGCCCTCGAGCTCGTAGGAGCCCAGACCGACGAGCGGCACCCCCGTCCCGACGGCGAGCGCCATCTCCGACAGCGTCCCCGCGGAGGCGCCGACCGCCACGACGACGTCCGCGGCTCGCACGACGAGGCCGTTGCGCAGCTCGCCCAGCCCGGTGGGCACCGCCACGGTCACCCAGCCGTTGGCCTCGCGGCGGTCGAGGCCGGGCAGCAGCCCGAGCGTCACGCCGCGCCGCGACCGCGCGCCGCGGCACGCCGCCTCCATGACGCCGGGGCCCCCGCCGCTCACCAGCACGCCGCCGGCCGCGGCGATCCCGGCGCCGACCTCCTCCGCGGCCGCGGCCTGCTCGGGCGTGCAGCGGCTCGGGCCGACGACGGCGACGTACGGCGGCTGCTCGGGCACTAGCCGCGGACGACGATGTTGACGAGCTTGCCCGGGACGACGATCTCCTTGACCACGTCCTTGCCGTCGACGTGCGCGACGACGTTGGGCTGCACGCGCGCCAGCTCGAGCAGCGCGTCCTTGTCGGCGTCGGTGGGCGCCTGGACGCGGTCGCGGACCTTGCCGTTGACCTGCACGACGAGCTCGAACGTGTCGCTGACGAGGTAGCGGTCGTCGGCGGCCGGCCACGGCTCCTCCCACACCCGGCGGCCCGTCAGCGCGTGGTAGGCGTCGGCGGCGACGTGCGGGGCGAACGGGAAGACGAGCGACGCCGCCGTGCTCAGCGCGAAGCGCACCGCGCCCGGCTCGGCCGCGCCGCGCCGCTCGACGCCGACCTCGTTGAGCAGCTCCATGACCGCCGAGATCGCGGTGTTGAACGCGAAGCGCCCGGCCATGTCGTTCGTGACCTTCTCGATGGCCCAGTGCGCCTTGCGCACCAGGCGCAGCCCGTCCTCGCCCAGCGTGCCGTCGCCGGGCAGCGGCTCGTCGGGCAGGTCGGAGGCCGCCGCCATGGACGTCCGCCACAGGCGCGACAGGAACCGGTGCATGCCCTCGACGCCCGACTCGTTCCAGTCGGCGTCCTGGTCGGGCGGGCCGATGAACAGGATGTAGCAGCGGGCGGTGTCCGCGCCGTAGCGCTCGACGATCTCGCCCGGCGAGACGACGTTGCCGCGCGACTTGGACATCTTCGCGCCGTCCTTGGTCACCATCCCCTGCGTGAAGAGCCGCGCGAAGGGCTCCTGCACGTCGAGGTGGCCCATGTCGGCGAGCGCCTTGACGAAGAACCGCGCGTAGAGCAGGTGCAGGATCGCGTGCTCCACGCCGCCGATGTACTGGTCCACCGGCATCCACCGGCCGACCGCGTCCTTGTCCCACGCCGCCTGGTCGTTGCGCGCGTCGCAGTAGCGCAGGAAGTACCAGGACGAGTCGACGAAGGTGTCCATCGTGTCGGTCTCGCGCCGGGCGCCGGCGCCGCACGACGGGCACGGCGTGCGCACCCAGTCCTCCGCCGCGGCCAGCGGCGAACGGCCCTTGGGCGCGTAGTCCTCGATGTCGGGCAGCACGACCGGGAGCTGGTCCTCGGGCACCGGGACCGTCCCGCAGCGCTCGCAGTGCACGATCGGGATCGGGCAGCCCCAGTAGCGCTGGCGCGACAGCAGCCAGTCGCGCAGGCGGTAGTTGATGGACGAGTGGCCCTTGCCCTCGCGGTCCAGCCAGTCGACGATCCTGCTCAGCGCCTCGCGGTTGGGCAGCCCGTCGAAGTCGGGATGGGAGTTCGTCAGCGTGCCGTCCCCGGTGTAGGGCAGCTCGTCGCCCTCGCCGGACGGGCTCTCGATCACGCGCTTGACCGGCAGGTCGTAGGCCTGCGCGAAGGCGAAGTCGCGCTCGTCGTGGCCCGGCACCGCCATGATCGCTCCGGTGCCGTACTCCATGAGCACGTAGTCGGCGACGTACATCGGCAGGCGCTCGCCGTTGACCGGGTTGGTGACGTAGCGGCCGAGGAAGACGCCGGTCTTCGGCTTCTCGGCCGAGCCGCGCTCCTCCTTGTCGGTGGTCAGCGCGTGGTTGACGTAGCGGCGGACCTCGTCCTCCTGGCCCGTCCCCGCCGCCAGGCGCTCGATGTCCGGGTGCTCGGGCGCCATGACGAAGGACGTCGCGCCGAAGAGCGTGTCCGGGCGCGTCGTGAAGACCGGGTAGTCGATGGCCAGGTCGTCGCAGCGGAAGACGACCTCCGCGCCCTCCGAGCGGCCGATCCAGTTGCGCTGCATCGTCTTGACGTGCTCGGGCCACTCGATCGTCTCGAGGTCGTCCAGCAGCCGGTCGGCGTAGTCGGTGATGCGGAAGAACCACTGCTCGAGCTGGCGGACCTCCACCTCGTGGCCGCATCGCTCGCAGCGCCCGTCGACGACCTGCTCGTTGGCGAGCACCGTCGCGTCGTTGGGGCACCAGTTGACCGCCGCCTCCTTGCGGTAGGCCAGGCCGCGCTCGAAGAGCTGCAGGAAGATCCACTGCGTCCAGCGGTAGTACTCGGGCTCGTGGGTCGCCACCTCGCGCGACCAGTCGATCGAGATCCCCCACTCGCGGAACTGCCGGCGGAAGGACGCGATGGCCGCCGCCGTCGAGTCGCGCGGGTGCTGGCCCGTCTTGATCGCGTGGTTCTCGGCGGGCAGGCCGAAGGCGTCGTAGCCCATCGGCTGCAGCACGCGCCGGCCGGTGCGGCGATGGAAGTGGGCGACCGCGTCGCCGACCGAGTAGACCTTCAGGTGCCCGATGTGCGGCTCGCCGCTCGGGTACGGGAGCATCACGAGCACGTAGGACGAATCGCCGTCGACGGCCTCGTTGGAGACCTCCCACGTGCGCTCGTCGGCCCACACCTGCTGCCAGCGGGGCTCGATCTGCTTCGGGTCGTAGCGCTGCTCCATGGTCTGCGCCGCAGTCTAGGTCGGGTGCGTGCTTGCAGGACCTTCCGCCCGCGTGGCTACCGTGTGACGGTCCATGGCGGAGCAGCCACGTCCGTCCGACGTCCAGATCGCCAGCGAGCGCGTCGCCGCGATCGTCGAGGCCGCCGAGCGGGCGGCCGAGCAGCTGCGTGCCGAGACCGAGCAGCGCGCCGACGAGCGCATCGCCGAGGCGACCCGCGCCGCCCAGATGCGCGTCGACGCCGCCGAGGCCGAGGCGCACGAGGTGCTCGCCGCCGCGCAGGCCGAGGCGGCCCGCCTCCAGCAGGAGGCCACCGCGGCGGTCCAGGCGATCCACGAGGAGGCCGCGCGCGTGCGCGCGGAGGCCGACGCCCACCACGCCCGCACCCTCGGCCAGGCCGAGGAGGAGGCGCTGGCCATCCGCCGTCGCGCCCAGCAGGACGCGCGCGACGTGCTCCTCGAGGCCCACGCCGTCGCCCGCGACGTCAAGCGCGACGGCGAGGCCCTCTCGGGCGACCTCAGCGACCTCGCCACCTCCCTGCGCCGCAACGCCGAGCGCCTGCTCCAGGACGTGGGCGTCGCGCATCGCCGCCTCGTCGGGAGCCTGCAGGACGCCACGCCGCAGGTCGAGGGTGCCCCGGCCGCCCACCGCGCCCGGCCCGTCCCCTCCGCTGCGGCGGCCGCCCCGCCGCGCGACCGCGACCGCGACCGCGCCGCGCGCACGCAGCCCTCCCCGGCCGCCCCCACCTCGACCGGGGACCCGGAGGCCGACGCCCTCCTCGCCCAGGCGGCGGCGGGGTTCTCGGAGGAGCCGCCCCGGCGCCGCCGGCGTCCGCGCAGCGGCGGCGACGACCTCGACGTCCCCGAGTTCATCCCGGGTTCGCGCTAGTCGTTCGGGTCCGTCCGACAGGCGAACTAGCGTTCGCCTCGTCGTGGAGGAGCTGACCAGGAACGCGAAGGGGGCCCTGGCCGAGGCGGAGATCGCCGCCGAAGCGGTCCGCCATGGCTGGGTCGTGCTACGGCCGGACAACGAAGGCCGACGCTATGACCTGGTCATCGACACGGGGCCACATCTGCTCCGCGTGCAGTGCAAGTGGGGGCGGCTGCTCGACGACGTGATCGTCGTCCGGACCTCCACGAGCCGCCACACGCCGCGGGGCTACGTGAGCACGACCTACACGGCTGACGAGATCGACGTCCTCGCGGTGTACTGCGGCGCGCTCGACCGCTGCTTCGCGCTTGCCGCATCGGACATCGCAGGCGTGCGGCAGGTCCATCTGCGACCTGGGGCGGCGAAGAACAACCAGCGGACCGGTGTTAGGATGGCGGATGCACACCCACTTGGGGCTGTAGCTCAGCTGGGAGAGCGTCGCGCTGGCAGCGCGAAGGTCAGGGGTTCGAGCCCCCTCAGCTCCACTGGAAGCACGAAGGCCGCCTGATCCAGGCGGCCTTCGTCGTTCTCCGGGCTCAGCCGCGGGCGGCCTGCGGCTCGTCGGGCCAGCGCCCGTGGCGGTCGAAGAAGTCGCGCGCCGCGTCCTCCTCGTAGCGCTCGGCGTCGCCGTCGACGCCGATGCGGTGCAGCTGGTTGAGCAGCCACACCGACAGGCCGGCGCCGATGATCCCGGCCCCGCCCTCGAGGCCGACGTCGTCGAAGCCGCGGAAGGCCATCACGGCGATGCCGGCCGCCACGACGACCACCGGCAGCCACGTGCGGACGATCCGCAGGGTGAGGCTCTGGCGTTCGGCGGAGGCGGTGGCGGTCATGCGTCCAGTGTCGCGCCGCCGCGCCGCCCCGGACCGTGCGATGGCTCACCGATCGACCTCCGGCGAACCGGAGGTCGACCGTCCGGCCGGCCGGCGGGACTACTCGGGGATGCCGAGGTCGAGCGCGATCCGCGGGACGTCGCCCCACAGCTGCTCGAGCCGGTAGAAGTCGCGCACGTCGGGCGTGAAGACGTGGACGACGACGTCCAGGTAGTCCATGAGGATCCAGCGCGCCTCGCCGATGCCCTCCACGCGGCGGGGCAGCAGGCGGTGGTCGTCCTTGAGGGCCTGGTGGATGCCGTCGTGGATCGCCTTGGTCTGGCGGTCGGTGCCGCCCGAGCAGACCAGGAAGAAGTCCGTGTAGCCCGAGACGCCGCGCAGGTCGAGCGCGACGGGGTCGATCGCCTTCTTGTCCGCGGCGGCGCGCGCGATGACCTGCAGGAGGTCCTCGGGGCTCAGGCCCGACGCCTCGAGGGCGTCACCGGCGTCGACGGGACGGGGGGCGGTCTGCGGCACGTGGTCGTGTCCTTCCGTCATGGGTTGGTCCCAGCGTAGAGGCCGTGCTGCTGCACGCAGGCGGCGACCGCGTCGGGCACGAGGTAGCGGATCGACCGTCCGGCCGCCGCATGCCGCCGCACGAGCGACGACGAGAGGTCCACCCGCGGCATGTCGAAGAACACGACGCGCTCCGCGCCCCCGGGGACGGTGGCGACCCGCTCGGCGATGTCGGCGCGCCGCACACCCGATCGCTCAGCGACCGCGAGGCGCGCGAGCCGCAGGACCTCCGCCGGCTCGCGCCAGCTCGGGAGGCCGTGGGCCACGTCGCCCCCGACGATGAACGTCAGGCTGTCCCCCGGATCCGCAGCATGGATCGCGCGCAAGGTATCGACCGTGTAGGACGGCCCCCCGCGCAGGACCTCGGCGTCGGACACGCCCAGCCGCTCGTCGCCCTCCGTCGCCCGCCGGCAGAGCTCCAGGCGCAGCTCCGGGCCCGGGTCGTCCAGGACCTCCTTGTGCGGCGGCGTGTGCACGGGCACGAGGACGACGCGGTCCAGCTCCAGCTGCTCGAGCGCCTCCTGGGCGCAGATGAGGTGGCCGACGTGCGGAGGGTTGAAGGTCCCGCCGAGCAGCCCGACGTGCGCCACGAGGTCGCGGTCCGGGGCCTAGGTGCGGACGTGCCCGTCGCCGCGCACGACGTACTTGAACGTGCACAGCTCGCGCAGGCCGATCGGCCCGCGGGCGTGGAGCTTCTGCGTCGAGTTGCCGATCTCGGCGCCCATGCCGAACTCGCCGCCGTCGGTGAAGCGCGTCGAGGCGTTGACGTAGACGCAGGCCGCGTCGACGCCGCGCTCGAAGGCCCGAGCCGCGCGGACGTCGTCGGTGACGATCGCCTCGGAGTGGCCGGAGCCGTGGCGGCCGATGTGGGCCATCGCCTCCTCGACGGAGTCCACCACCGCGACGGCGAGCGTCAGCGCGAGGTACTCGGTGTCCCAGTCCTCCTCGGTGGCGTCGAGGACCGGGACGTCGCCGGCGAGCGTGCGGGTGCGGCCGTCGACGCGCAGCTCGACGCCGGCCTCGTGCAGGGCGCGCAGCGCGCGCGGCAGGAACTCGGGCGCGACGTCGCTGTGGACCAGGAGCGTCTCGGCGGCGTTGCACACGCCCGGGCGCTGGGTCTTGGCGTTGAGCGTGATGGCCAGCGCGGCCTCGAGGTCGGCCGCCGCGTCGACGTAGACGTGGCAGTTGCCGGCGGCGGCGAAGATCACCGGGACGGTCGCGACGCCCTCGAGCGCCTTCTTCAGCCCGTCGCCCCCGCGAGGGATGATCAGGTCCACCAGGCCGTCCTGGGTGGCGAGCTCCGCGAGCTCCTCGCGACCGCCGCCGGCGACGAGCTGGACGGCGCCCGGCACCGGGGCGTGCTCGGCGGCGACCTCGACGAGGATCGCGTTGGAGTGCGTGGCGCTCGACGAGCCGCGCAGGACGATCGCGTTGCCGCTCTTCAGGCACAGCGCGGCCGCGTCGATCGTGACGTTCGGCCGCGCCTCGTAGACGACGGCGACCACGCCGAGCGGGACCCGGACCTTGTCGACCTGGAGGCCGTTGGCCAGCAGGCCGCCCATGATCGACTCGCCGACCGGGTCGGCCAGCGCGGCGACCTGGCGGGCGCCGTCGGCGATCGCGCGCACGCGGCCCTCGTCGAGGCGCAGGCGGTCGAGCAGCGCGTCCGACAGCCCGGCCTCGCGGCCGGCCTCCATGTCGCGCGCGTTGGCCTCGAGCACGTCGCCCATCCGCGCCTCGAGCGCGTCGGCGATCGCGTGCAGCGCCGCGTCCTTCTCGGCCCGGTCCAGCGTGACCAGCGCACGCGACGCGTCCTTGGCCGCGCGGCAGAGGTCGGGGATGGAGACGGCGGTCGTGGCCATGGCCGAAGCGTAGTGCGATGACGGTGACCGCTTCGCTCCCGTTTCGCCTTCGGTCCTCTCGAGCCCGGACCTGCGGGGGACGTCACACCGTCGAGCTCGGACCTCCGGGGACGTCACACCAGGACGAAGTAGTCCCGATGCACCGCTTCCTCCGCCGCCTTGGGCAGCTTCGCCCGCAGCGCGTCCGTGCGCAGGCCGGCGACGGCGCGCAGCTCGGCGGCGTCGAGCGAGACGATCCCCTTGCCGAGCACCCCTCCCCCGTCGCGGACGTCGACCGCGTCCCCGGCGCTGAAGTCCCCGCGGACCTCGACGATGCCGACGGGCAGCAGCGACGTGCCGCCCTCGCGCAGCGCCCGCGCCGCGCCCTCGTCGACGACGAGCTCGCCGTGCGAGGGCTTGGCGTAGCGCAGCCAGAGCTTGAACGAGGAGATGCCGAGGTCGCGGGCGGCGAAGCGCGTGCCCTCGGGCTCGCCGGCCAGCGCCCGCGGCAGCGCGTCGGGCCGCAGGCCGTTGCACACCACGGCGGGGATCCCGGCGGCGGTCGCCATCTCGGCGGCGGTGACCTTCGAGCGCATGCCGCCCGATCCGAGCGTCGAGGTCGACGAGGTGATGCGCAGCGCCTCGAGCTCGGCGGGGTCGTCGACCTCCTCGACCATCCGCGCCGACGGGTCGATCCGCGGGTCGGCGGTGAAGACGCCGTCGGTCGAGGTGAGCAGGACGAGGCGGTCGGCGCCGACCAGGATGGAGACCTGCGCCGCGAGGAAGTCGTTGTCGCCGAAGGTGATCTCGTCGGTCGCGGTCGTGTCGTTCTCGTTGACCACGGGGACGACGCCCAGCTCGAGCAGGCGGCTGAGGGTGGCGCGGGCGTTGAGGTACTGCTCGCGCGAGACGAGGTCGGGGAAGGACAGGAGGACCTGCGCGGCGGTGACGCCGCGGCCCTCGAGGAGGTCGTCGAAGGCGCGGAAGAGGCGGCCCTGCCCGACGGCGCTGGCGGCCTGGAGGTCCTCGATCGCCCGCGGCCGGGCGCCCATGCCCAGCAGCTGGACCCCCCGGGCGATCGCGCCGCTGGAGACGATGACGACGTCGTCGCCCGCCTTGCGCCGGTCGGCCACCGCGGCGCAGATCGCCGCCACGACGTCGGCGCGCAGCGTCCCGTCGTCGTGCGCGACGGTCGACGAGCCGAGCTTGACGACGAGGCGGGCCATGCGGCGGCGGATCGTAGGCGCTCTAGCCCGGGTCGAGCTCGAAGACGACCCCGGCGATCTCGACGTCGTCGCCCGGTTCGAACCCCTGCGCCTCGAGCGCGCGCACCACGCCCATGCGGTGCAGGCGGTGCTCGACGTGCGCGAGGGCGTCCTCGTTCTCGAGGTCGTGACGGGCGATGAGCCGCTCGACGGCCTCGCCCTCGACGCGCCACACGCCCTCCTCCACCGGCTCGACGTGGAAGCCGCGGCCCCGCGCCGGGCGGAAGACCCGGTGCTCGGCCAGGACCTCCTCGTCCTCGGTGCCCGGGATCGCCGCGCGCGGCGCCTCGACGGGCACGCGGCGGAACAGCTCGCGCTTGAGCTCGTCGAGGCCCAGGCCGGTGGCACTCGAGGTGACGAGGACCGCGACGCCGGCGTCCGGGTCCTCGGGCTCCCACGCCTCGCGCGCCGGCAGGTCGGCGGCGAAGCGCTCGCGCCAGACCTCCGCGGCGACCTCGGCCTCCTCCTCGGACACGAGGTCGGCCTTCGAGAGGGCGACGATGCGCGGCAGCGACGCGAGGCGCTCGTCGTAGGCCTTGAGCTCGGCCTCGATCGTCGCGAAGTTCTCCTCGGGATCGCTGCCGTCCAGCGGTGCCAGGTCCAGGACGTGGACGAGCAGCCGCGTGCGCTCGACGTGGGCGAGGAAGTCGTGGCCGAGGCCCGCGCCGCCCGCGGCGCCCTCGATGAGGCCGGGGATGTCGGCGAGGACGAGCTGGCGGTCGTCGGCGTCCAGCGTGCCGAGCACCGGCTCGAGCGTCGTGAACGGGTAGTCGGCGACCTTCGGCGCCGCGCGGGTCATCGTGCGCAGCAGCGAGGACTTGCCGGCGTTGGGCAGCCCGACGAGCCCGACGTCGGCCAGGAGCTTGAGGCGCAGGTCCAGCCAGCGCTCCTCGCCGTCGAGGCCCCGCTCGGCGAAGCGCGGCGCCTGGCGGGTGGCGCTGCGGAAGTGCGGGTTGCCGCGCCCGCCCGAGCCGCCCTTGGCCACCACGGCCTGCTGGCCGGGGACCACGAGGTCGTGCGTCGTCCCGTCGTCCTCGTGCACGACGACCGTGCCCGGCGGGACCTTGACGACCAGGTCGTCCCCGTCGGCGCCGTGGCGCTTGGCGCCCTCGCCGTGGCGGCCGCGCTCGGCCTTGTAGTGCGCGCGGCGCTTGAAGGTCTGGAGGTCGCGCAGCGAGTCGTCGCAGACCAGCACGACGTCCCCGCCGTGGCCGCCGTCGCCGCCGTCGGGCCCGCCTCGCGGGACGTGGGCCTCGCGGCGGAAGGACAGGCAGCCGTTGCCGCCACCCCCCGCCTGGACCCAGATTCTCGCTCTGTCGTACAGCACCTCATCCCCCATCGTAGGTTGGGGGGATGGCCGACCCCGTCTTCCTCATCACCGGCGCGAGCACCGGCATCGGCGCCGCGACCGCCCGTCACGCCGCCGCCGAGGGCCACCGCCTCGTCCTCAGCGCCCGCAGCGAGGACAAGCTCCAGGCCCTCGCGGAGGAGCTCGGCGGCGACGAGCGCGCCATCGCGGTGCGCTGCGACGTCACGAGCTGGGAGGACCAGCAGGCGCTCGTCTCCCGGACCCTCGAGCACTTCGGCCGCCTCGACGTCGCCTTCGCCAACGCCGGCTTCGGCGGCGCGCGCGGCTTCCTCGAGGGCGAGCCCGACGAGTGGCGCGCGATGGTCCTCACCAACGTCCTCGGCGCCGCCTACACCATCCGCGCCGCCATCCCGGCGCTCAAGGAGACCGAGGGCCACCTCCTGCTCACGAGCTCGGTCGCCGGCCGCCGGGCGCTCCCCGGCTCCTTCTACTCGTGCACGAAGCACGCCGTGACCGCGATGGGCGAGGCCGCGCGCCAGGACCTCAACGACACCGGCATCCGCGTGACCCTCATCGAGCCCGGCATGGTCGACACGCCCTTCTTCGACGACAAGCCCCAGATCCGGGCCCTGGAGGCCGACGACATCGCCCGCGCCGTCATGTACGCGGTGCAGCAGCCCAAGCACGTGGACGTCAACGAGATCCTCGTGCGGCCCACGGCCCAGCCGACGTAGCGGCCGCACCCCGCGCGGCCGGCCGGGCTACGCGACGGTGCGCCGGAAGCCGTAGCCCGCGCCCGCGGCGACCACCGCCGCCAGCAGGCCGGGCCCGAGGCCGACGACGCCGAACACGGCGAGCAGGACGAGGACGACCGCCAGGCCGCCCGCGCCGAGGGACACCATGCCGAGCGCGTAGGCGCGCGACTCGCGCTCGCGGCGCGTCATCCGCCGTCCGGTCCGCCGCGGCTCGAGACCCCCGCCCGCCACGGCGCTACGGCAGCTTCCGCGAGAGCGAGAGCTGCGAGACGCCGCCGGCCGCCGCCATGACGCCGACGAGCGCCACGCCGGAGGCCGGCAGGTGCTTGCGGCCGGCGATCGTCACCGACGCGTCGACGAGGTCGCACAGCGAGAGCGCCGCGAAGGTGCGGCGGCCCACGCCGGGCTGGGCCGCGACGTGGGACTGCAGGAAGCCGAGCAGGAGCTCGCGCGCGCCGAAGGCGCGCACGACGGTCTGGGTCCCGACGGTGTCGGCGGGCGCGCCGATCCAGGTGCCGACCGCGAGCCTGGGCGCGACGAGCATGCCGAGCCCGATCGCGGCCCGGCCGGCGCCGACGAGCCGCGCGACCTTGACCGGCTCCACGGCGGTGCTACTCGGCCGCGGCGGCGGGCTCGACGGAGACGACGCGACCGCGCCGCCCCTCGACGAACTGCACCGTGCCGGCGGCCCGCGCGAAGAGCGTGTCGTCCTTGCCGATGCCCACGCCGGCGCCCGGCTTGAAGCGGGTGCCGCGCTGGCGCACGATGATCTCGCCGCCGGTGACGGTCTGGCCGGCGAACACCTTCACGCCGAGGCGCTTGGCGTTCGAGTCACGGCCGTTGCGGGAGGAGCCGAGGCCCTTCTTGTGTGCCATGAGGTCCAGTCCCTCCTACGCCTTGGCGGCGATCTTCGTGACGCGGATCCGGGTCAGCTCCTGGCGGTGACCCGCCCGGCGCCGGTAGCCGCGCTTCGGCTTGTACTTGAAGATGCGGATCTTGGGTCCGCGCACGTGCTCGACGACCTCGGCCTGCACCGAGGCGCCCTCGAGGGCGTCGCCGAACGCGGCGTCGTCGCCCGCCACGAGCAGGGGCTCGAGGTCGAGGGTGGAGCCGGCATCTCCGGGCAGGCGCTCGACGAGGAGGGTCTGGCCCTCCTCCACGCGGTACTGCTTGCCGCCGGTCTTGACGATCGCGTAGGGCATGGTGTGGCTACTCCGAGGTCGCTTCCGCCGTAGCAGCGGAACGGCGCCGTCCGCCTCTGCGGCCACGGCGCCTGGGCTTCGAGTCTAGCGCGTCTTCGTCCGCACCACCCTCGTCGTCCAGGAGGGTCGCGGTGGCGGCCGTGCGGCCCGCCTCCTCGATGCGCACCATGCGCTTCTCGCCCACGAACCGGCCGCCGTCGGTGACGCTGATGATGTAGCCGTCGATCTTCGCGACGGCGTCGTCGACCTCGTACATGTGGGGCTCGACGATGTGGACGAGCACCTCGTCGCCCTCGCGGAACGGGATCGCCTGCTCCTCGATCTCCTCCTTGCCGCCCTCGGCGAGCACCTCGAGCCAGTCCAGCGGCAGGCCCTCGGAGCCCTGGAAGTGGAAGAGCTTGCCCGTGTCCTGCTCGAGCTGGTGCAGGACGCGCGCCCCCTCGCCGGTGAACTGCGCGCTCACCCGCGGGTTCATCTGCACGAGGAACGCCTCCGTCGCGCGCTTGGCCCGCGAGGCCATCTCGCGCAGCCGGCGCTCGAACTCGATGGCGATCGTCTCCTCGGACTTGATGACGCCCTCGCCATCGCAGGTCGGGCACGAGCGGGTCATGATCTCGCGCACGCCCTCCGTGACGTTCTGGCGCGTCATCTCGACGAGGCCGAGCTTCGAGATCTCCGCGGTGAAGGTCTTCGTGCGGTCCTCGTCCAGCGCCTTGCGCAGCGTGTCGAGCACGGCGTGGCGGTTCTTGGCCCGCGCCATGTCGATGAAGTCGATGACGATGATCCCGCCGATGTCGCGCAGGCGCAGCTGGCGCACGACCTCGTCGGCGGCCTCGAGGTTGGTCTTGGTGATCGTGTCCTCGAGGCGGGCCTGCTTGCCGCGGCCCACGAACGAGCCCGAGTTGACGTCGATGACCGTCAGCGCCTCGGCGTAGTCGATGAGCAGGTAGCCCCCCGAGGGCAGGTCCACCCGCTTGCTCATCAGGCCGTCGATCTCCTTCTCCACGCCGAAGCGCTCGAAGAGCGGCTTGCTCTCCTCCCAGAGCTCGACGCGGTCGACGAGCTCCGGCGCGGTGCGGCTGAAGAACGACGTCAGGCGCTGGTGCTGCTTGGGGTCGTCGACGATCGCCCGCTCGAAGTGGTCGCTGAAGATGTCGCGCACCACACGGACCGAGAGGTCGGCCTCCTGGAAGACCAGCGACGGCGCCGTGGACTCGGCCACGCGCTTGTCGAGGACCTCGTGGAGCTTGAAGAGGTACTGCAGCTCGCGCTCGAGGTCGGGGCGCTTGGCGCCCTGCGCCGCGGTGCGGATGATCGCGCCGCCGCCCTTGAGGTCGAGGTCCTTGGCCTCCTTGCGCAGGCGGGTGCGCTCCTTGTCGTCGAGGCGCTTGGAGACGCCCACGCCCTCGCCGGTCGGGGTGTAGACCATGTAGCGCCCGGCGATCGTCAGGTCCATCGACAGGCGCGCGCCCTTGGTCTTCAGCGGGTCCTTGACGACCTGGACGACGACCTCCTGGCCCGGCTTGAGCACCTCGTGGATCGGCTTGCCCTTGCCGCCGCCGGTGCCGCGGCCCCGGCGGGCCACCTCGACGCCCGGCAGGACGATCTCGTCGACGTGGAGGAAGCCGTTCTTGTCGAGGCCGATGTCGACGAACGCCGCCTCGAGGCCGGGCAGGACGTTGTCGACCTTGCCCTTGTAGATGTTGCCGACGATCGAGCGGTTGGTGCGGCGCTCCAGGTAGAGCTCCGCGACCCGCAGGCCGTCGGTCGGGTCCTTCTTGGTGGAGGTCCTGCTGCGGCTAGAGCTCCCCCGCTTCGCAGCCGGGGATCCCTGACCTTCGAGCAGCGCGACCCGGGTCTCGCCCCGGTCGACGCTCACCAGCACGGTCTTGCGCAATGTCAGTCCTTGAGGTCATGTGCGGATGCGGCCCTTGAGCGCGGCGGCGCCGCGGCCCTGCCAGTACACGGACTGGAGGAGGCCGATCGCGAGGAACGTGGAGAGCACCGACGATCCGCCGTAGCTGAGCAGCGGAAGCGGGATGCCGGTGATGGGCATGATCCCGACGTTCATGCCGACGTTGACGAACACCTGGCAGAGCAGCATCCCGACCACGCCGCCGACGACGAGCGCGCCGAACAGGTTCTTGGCGATGACGAGGATGCGCATGGCCCGCCAGATGAGCAACGCGTAGAGGGTGAGGACCAGGGCCGCGCCGGCGAAGCCCCACCGCTCCCCCACCACGGCGAACGCGAAGTCCGTGTGGTGCTCGGGGAGGAAGTTGAGCTCCGTCTGCGTCGCCGCGTCGCCCCGGCCGGTCTTCTGACCTGAGCCGATGGCGATGCGCGACTGGTTCTGCTGGTAGCCGGCGGCGCCGGGGTCCTCGGACGGGTGCAGGAACGACGTGAGGCGGTCCTGCTGGTACGGCTTGAGCACCTCGACGCCCATCGCCGGTGCGGCGACGAGCACGAGGGTGACGGCGGCCGCGCCGAGCGCGACCAGGCCCAGGAGGTGCTTGCCCGACACGCCGGCCACGAACAGCACGGACAGCGCGATGGCGATGAACACCAGCCCGGACCCGAGGTCCTCGGCCATCACGATCGCCGCCGGGAACAGCGCGAGCAACATCGCGCGGGCGGTCGTGTCGCGGTCACGCAGGCGCCGCGCGCGCTCGACCAGGAAGGCCGAGAGCACGAGCACGAGCAGGACCTTGCCGAGCTCGGAGAACTGGATCTCGAAGAAGGGGGTGGAGATCGCGCGCTTGGAGCCGCGCGAGTCCGATCCCAGGGCGAAGACGGCGAGGATGCCGAAGATCAGCAGCCCGTAGAGGCCGTGGCGCAGCTCGCGCATGCGGCTGTAGTCGATGCGCGACAGCACGAGCGCGAGCGCGATCCCGACGACCATGAAGGCGCCCTGGCGGATGACGAAGTAGTGCGGGCTGCCCGGGATGTCGTCCGCGGTCGCCGCGTTGAGCGTGACGAGCGAGACGGCGCAGACGCCGAGGACCGACAGCCAGAGGACGAGGTCGACGGGCAGCGCCATGCCGGCGGGCCGCGCGGCCGGCTTGGGCCGGTCGCCCTGGACGTCGGTGATCGTGGAGCCGAGCGCGCTCACGTGTCCGTCGACGACCCCGGGGTGAACTCGCCGGCCTTGCCGGTGAACCACTTGGACAGGACCTGCTTGACCGCCGGGGCGGCCGACGCGGCGCCGAACCCGCCGCCCTCGACGAGCGCGGCGACGACGATCGGCCGCAGCCGCTTGCCCTCCGGCGTGGCCTGGTGGGCGTAGGCGACGTACCAGGACGAGTCGTTCTGGCCGGTGCGCTGCACGGTGCCGGTCTTGCCGTAGACCGGGAAGCGGTCGTGGTCCCAGCCCTGGAAGACGCCCGTCGACGTGCCGCCGGGTGCGGAGGCCGCGCCCTTCAGGCCGTCCATGATCGCCGCGCGCCACTCCTCGGGCAGCCTGAAGCGCCGGGCGGTGCCGGGGTCGATGCGCTGCAGGACGCGGCCCTGCTCGTCCTCCACGCGCTGGGCGAGGTGCGGCTTGGGCACCCGGCCGCCGTTGGCGATCGCGGCGTAGGAGAGCGCCACCTGCAGCGGCGTGGCCTGGAGGTCGCCCTGGCCGATGGCGAGGTTGACCTCGTCGCCCTCGAGCCACGGGCGGTTCGTGCCGTCGGCGATCCCGCACGGCTTGCCGTCGTTGTCCTTGCGGCAGTCGGCCTCGCGCCGGTTGGCGTCCTCGCGCCACTCGGCGTCCGGGACCAGGCCCTTGGCGCCGACGGGCAGGTCGATGCCGGTGCGCCGGCCGTAGCCCAGGCGGCGGGCCCAGGTCTGCAGCGGCTCGTCGGCGACGGCGTTGAGGCGCTGGCCCATGACGTAGAAGTAGATGTCCGAGGACACCGTCATCGCGCGGCGCAGGTCGACCGCGCCGTAGACCTGCTTCTTGGCGTTGCAGCGCTCGCCGCCCACGCCCTTGCCGATCGTGATGCAGCCCGTGTCGTTGATCTGGGCCAGCGGCGTGGTCTTGCCGGCGGCCAGCGCGGCGAGCGCCGTGACGGGCTTGAACGTCGAGCCGGTGGCGTAGAGGCCGGTCGTCGCGCGGTTGGTCAGCGGCGAGGTCTCGGGGTCGCCGAAGAGCGAGTCGTACTTCTCCTGGGTGATCGGCCGCGCCAGGACCTCGGGGTCGAACGTCGGCAGCGACGCCATGGCGAGGACCTCGCCCGTCGACGGGTCGAGCGCCACCGCGGCCGACGGCCGGCCGCCCCCGCCGCGGGCCAGCGCCTGCTGCATCGTCGACTGCAGGCCGAGGTCGATCGTCAGGCGCAGCTGGCGGCCCGGCGTCGGGTCGCGGCCCGGCCGCGTTCCCTTCGGGTTGCCGTTGGCGTCGACGATGATCCGCGTCGAGCCGTCGCGCCCGCGCAGGTACGTGTCGTACTCGTACTCGAGGCCGCTCTGGCCGACGACGGTGCCCTGCGGCGCGCCGTCGAAGTGCTCGTCGTCGAGCTGGTCCTCGGTGATCTCGCCGATCGTCCCGAAGACCTGGGCGGCCAGCTGGCCCTGCGGGTAGGTGCGCAGGTACTTGTGCTCGGCGCGCACGCCGGGGAAGTCGTCCTGGCGCTCGGCGATGTAGTTGCGCTCGGAGTCCAGGATGTCCGTCTTGACCGTGATCGGCGCGTAGGGCACCTGCACGAGCTGCTCCACCACCCGCTGGTGGATGTCCTGCCACGGCATGCGGATGACGCGGCCCAGGCGCCGGTAGAGCGTCTTGGTGCGCCCGTCCAGCAGCTGCGGGATCGGGATCGGGTCGCCCTTGCGGCCCTTGGGCCTGCGCTCGCGCAGGCCGGCGAGGCGGCCCCACTCGGCGGCCTGGTCGCGGACCTCCTGGGGCAGCTTGTCGGGCTCGATGGCCACGACGTTGGCCCGGCGGTTGCGCACGAGCACGCGGCCGTCGCGGTCGACGATCGCCCCGCGCGGCGCGGCGACGCGCTCGACGCGGACGCGGTTGTCGTTGGCCTGGGCCAGGTACTGGTCGCCGCTGAGGACCTGCAGGTACCAGAGGCGGAAGAAGACGATCCCGAACAGCACGAACGCGACGACGCCGAGGACGGCGACGCGCAGGGCGAGCGACGGGGACAGCGGAGGGCGACGGTCCTGGATCGGATCGATCATCCGTCAGCCCCTCGCCTGGCTCAAGGGGCTGAGTCCACCCGTCGTGTACGCGCGCCGGCGGCGACGCCGGCCGTCACCGGGCAGGTCGCTGCCCAGCGCCCGGCGGACGAGCGCGTGCAGCGGCAGCGCGAGGAGGGCGTTGAGGACCACGGTCACCAGGATGAGGCGCAGGAGCAGGAGGCTCACGGGCGCGTCGATGCCCAGCAGGAAGTTCATCAGCCCGAAGCCGACGGCGGTCAGCAGCGTGATCGCCGCGCCCACGGCCATCGGCATGATCGGGTTCTGCGGGTCGCGCAGCTCGAGGAACCGCCCGGCCGCGTAGCCCGCGACGGTGAAGACGAGCGAGCTGAGGCCCATCGTCTGGGCGTAGGCGATGTCGGCGAAGAGGCCGACGGCGAAGCCGAAGACCGCGCCGGGGACCGAGCCGCACAGCAGCCCGACCGAGGCGACGGTGAGCGGCAGGAGGTCCGCGCTGGAGCCCGCGATCGGCAGCTGGCTCACGAACGCGACCTGGAGGATCGAGAGCGCGAAGCCCAGCACCGCGAGGCGGGCGGCCATCTGCGGGGAGCCGAACACGCCGCTAGGTGCCCTCGCCGTCCACGCGCTTGGTCAGGACCCGCACGAACTCCAGCCCGCGCAGGTCGACGTCCGGCTCGAGGTGGACCTCCTGGGCGTCGGTCTCCGGGTCCTCCACGCGCGTCACGTGGCCGATCGGGATGCCGCTCGGGAACAGCGAGGGCAGCCGCGGGTTCGTCGTGCCGGCGGTGACGATGAGGTCGCCGCGCTCGAAGCGGTCGGTGCCCTTGGTGTCCTGCAGGACGAGGTCGCGCGGGTTGCCGACCTCGGGCTCGACCACGCCGGCGCCGCCGCCGCGTGCGCCCCGCGCCGAGACCTTCATCGAGCTGTCGGTGATGAGCGTGACGAACGCGCTGCCGCCGGTGACGCTCGAGATGCGACCGACGAGACCCGCGCCGTCGCCGTCGGAGGCGACGACCGGCATGTCGAGCCCGATGCCGTCCGAGCGGCCCTTGTTGATCTTCAGCGTGGCGAACCACAGCGTCGGCGACTGGCCGACGACGCGCGCGGTCTCGGGGTCGTAGTCGGAGATCCCGAGGTTCGTGTCGAGCCCGAGCTGGGCCTTGAGCTCGCGGTTCTCGCGGACCGCGTTCTGGGCGGCGGCCACCTGCTCGGCCAGGGCGTCGCGCTCGCGCTTGAGCTCCTCGTTCTCGCCCTTGGCGTCGATGGTGTCGCCGATCCAGCCGAAGAGGTCGCGCGCCGGCTTGAGCGAGCGGCTCGCGCCCTCCTGGATCGGCGAGAAGACCTCGCCCACGCCGCGCTGGATGGAGTGCAGCCCGCCGCCGGCGGACTCGCCGAACCACGCCGTCAGCAGGACGAGCGACGAGGCGACGAGGAGTCCGAGGACCGCGCGCCGGCGTCGGATGGTCTTGCGGTCGTGCACGTCAGCTCACACCAACCCGCGACCGGGCCGCGGGTCACTGATAGCGCCGGCGCGGACGCGAGCGCGAGTTCTTGTTGGTCCGATGGATGACCTCGAACTCCTCCAGCGAGCGGCCGGAGCCGACGGCGACGCACGTCAGCGGGGACTCCGCGAGGTGCGCCGGCATCTGGGTCTCCTCGCGCAGGCGCTCGTCGAGCCCCTGCAGCAGGGAGCCGCCGCCCGCGAGCATGATGCCCCGGTCCATGATGTCCGAGGCGAGCTCGGGCGGCGTGCGGTCGAGGGTCTCCTTCACCGCGTCGACGATCTGCGACAGGGGCTCCTCGAGCGCCTGGCGGATCTCCTCGCTGGTGAGGACCACGGTCTTGGGCAGGCCGGACACCATGTCCCGGCCGCGGATCTCCGCCTGCACCTCCTCGCCCATGGGGTAGGCGGAGCCGATCTCGAGCTTGACCTCCTCGGCGGTCTGCTGGCCGATCAGGAGCTTGTACTCGCGCTTGGCGTAGTTGATGATCGCCTCGTCGAGCTCGTCGCCGCCGACGCGGATCGACTGCGAGACGACGATGCCGCCGAGCGAGATGACGGCGACCTCGGAGGTGCCGCCGCCGATGTCGACGACCATCGAGCCGGTGGGCTCGCCCACGGGCAGGCCCGCGCCGATCGCGGCGGCCATGGGCTCCTCGATGAGGTAGGCCTGGCGCGCGCCGGCCGACAGGCACGCCTCCTCGACGGCGCGCTTCTCCACGCCGGTGACGCCGGAGGGCACGCACACGACGACCCGCGGGTGGGCCCAGCGGTTCTGGTGCACCTTCTGGATGAAGTGGCGGAGCATCTCCTCCGTCACGTCGAAGTCGGCGATGACGCCGTCCTTGAGCGGACGGATGGCCTGGATCGTGCCGGGCGTGCGGCCCAGCATGCGCTTGGCCTCGATCCCCACCGCGTGCACCTCGCCGGTGCGTGAGTCGATCGCGACCACGGACGGCTCGCTCAGCACGATGCCGCGCCCGCGGACGTAGACCAGGGTGTTCGCCGTGCCGAGGTCGACCGCCATGTCGCGGCCACCGAAGCCGGTGAGGTAGCTGAAGAAGCCCATGCCAGCGTGAGGACGCGACCACCCGGGCGGGGACTGCCCCACGGCCAGGTGGGGGCCGGCGGAGGGCCGCGTGGCGGGAGTGTAGCGGTCGGCCTGCTGACGGCCTGTCGCGGTGCCCCTGCGCAAAAGCGCCTGCAAGTCGCCGTTCATCGGGGCTTTAGGAGGGGTTCGATCCGACGGAAGGTGCCTGGCACCTTCCACGTCCGGATCCGTGGGGTGTCCGTCCTTGCGGACACGTGCGAGGGCGGTCAGGATCGATGCCGTGCCTGCCCCCCGCCGCGTCCTCGTCCTCGCCGGAGACGGCCTCCAGGCCCTCGACGCGGTCGGGCCCATCGAGGTGCTGTCCACGGCCTGCGCGGTGGCCGAGGCGCCGGAGTACGAGACGGCGCTCGTCGCCCCCGGGGACCGCGGGGTCGTCGCGACCTCGAGCGGGCTCGACGTCGTGGCCTCCCCCCTGCCGGAGGTCGCGCCGGCCGACACGCTCGTCGTGGCCGGCGGCGCGTGGACGCGGTCCGAGCAGCTGACCCTCGAGCTGCTGTGGTGGGTGCGCGACCAGGCGGCGGTCTCGCGGCGCGTGACGTCGGTGTGCACCGGCGCGTTCGTCCTGGCGGCGGCCGGGCTGCTCGACGGCCGGCGCGCGACCACGCACTGGGCGTGGTGCCGGTCCCTCGCCCGCCGGCACCCGGGCGTCGAGGTCGTCCCGGACCCGATCTTCGTGCGCGACGGCGACGTGTGGACGTCGGCGGGGGTGACCGCGGGGATGGACCTCGCGCTCGCGCTGGTCGAGGACGACCTGGGGCCGGCGGTCGCCCTGTCGGTCGCCCGCGCGCTCGTCCTCTTCCTCAAGCGCCCGGGCGACCAGGCGCAGTTCTCCACCACGCTGGCCGCGCAGACCGCGTCGCGCGGTCCGGTGCGCGAGCTGCAGGCGTGGATCGGCGACCACCTCGACGAGGACCTGTCCGTGCCGGTGCTGGCCGCCCGCGTCGGGCGCTCCGAGCGCCAGCTCACGCGGCTGTTCGGCACCGAGACCGGCATGTCGCCGGCCGCCTACGTCGAGGCGCTGCGCGTCGAGCGCGCCCGCGCGCTGCTCACCTCGTCCCCGCTGGGCGTCGAGTCGATCGCCCGCGAGGTCGGGCTGGGCAGCGGCGAGGTCCTGCGCCGCGCCTTCCACCGCCGGCTCGGGGTCTCCCCGAGCGAGGTCCGCGAGCGCTTCTCCCGCGCCGCCTGAACCCCTTCGAGACCAAGGAGCCGTCATGCAGGTCGCCATCCCGCTGTTCGAGGACTTCACCGCGCTCGACGCGATCGGGCCCTACGAGGTCCTGTCGCGCGTGCCCGGCACCACCGTGCGCTTCCTCGCGCACGAGCCCGGCCCGGTGCGCACCGACAACCGCATGCTGCAGGTCATCGCCGAGGCGGCGTTCGAGGACGTCCCGGCGCCCGACGTGGTCTGCGTCCCCGGCGGCATCTCGACGACCCGCTTCGCCCAGGACGAGCGGCTCGTGACGTGGGTCCGCGGCGCGCACGAGACGTCGACCTGGACGACCTCGGTCTGCACCGGGGCCATCGTCCTCGGCGCCGCCGGCGTCCTGGACGGCCTCCACGCCACGACGCACTGGCTCGACCGCGACGAGCTCGCCTCCCACGGCGCGGTCGTCGTCGAGGACCGCGTCGTCTTCCAGGGCAAGGTCGTCACCGCCGCGGGCGTGTCGTCGGGGATCGACATGGCGCTCGCGCTCGTCGCCCGGATGTGCGGCGACCTCGTCGCCCAGGCGATCCAGCTCGGCATCGAGTACGACCCGCAGCCGCCGTTCGACGCCGGCGCGCTGGGCAAGGCGCCGGCGGAGGCCGAGGCGCTCGTGCGGGCCGCGGTCGCGGCGCGCGAGGAGGCGGCGGCCGCGCGGGCGGCGGCGGGCTGAGCCGCCGCTGGAGGCCTAGGCGGTGGGCGTGACCAGCTCGGGCGCCAGGTCCAGCAGCGTCGCGACCGGCAGGCCGACGACGTTGAGGTAGTCGCCCTCGATCGCGCGCACGAGCGCCGCGCCGCGGCCCTGGATGGCGTAGCCGCCGGCGCGTCCCTCCCACTCCCCCGTGGCGACGTACCAGTCGACCATCGGCGTGGTGAGGGGGCGGAAGGTCACGCGGGTCGTCGAGACCGCCTGGCGGTCGCCGACGACGAGGCCGGAGACGACGTCGTGGGTGCGACCGGCGAGGACGCCGAGGGTCTCGCGCGCGCGGCCCTCGCTCTCGGGCTTGCCGTAGATCGCGCCGTCGAGGGCGACGACGGTGTCGCACCCGAGGACGAGCCGCCCCGGGTGGGCGTCGGCGGCCGACCGCGCCTTGCGGCGGGCGTTCTCCAGCGCGACCTGCGCCGGATCGCCCGCCGCGAGCTCCTCCACGTCCTGCGCCGCGACGTCGAAGGCGACCCCGAGCTGCTCGAGGATCGCCCGGCGCTGCGGCGACGCTGAGGCGAGGAGGAGCTTCGCGCTCAGCGGGACCCCTAGAGCTCCGGGAACCAGATGCCGATCTCGCGCTCGGCCGACTCCGGCGAGTCCGAGCCGTGCACCATGTTCGTGCCGACCTCGATCGCGAAGTCGCCGCGGATCGAGCCGGGCGTGGCCTCGAGCGGGTTCGTCGCGCCGATGAGCTGGCGAGCGGCCTTGATGGCGTCCTGGCCCTCGAGCACGAGCGCGACGAGCGGACCGCCGGTGATGAAGTCGACGAGCTCGCCGAAGAACGGTCGCTCCCGGTGCTCGGCGTAGTGCGTCTCGGCGGTCTCACGCGGCGTCGTGAGCTGCTTGAGCGCGGCGATCTTCAGGCCCTTGCGCTCGAACCGCGCGAGGATCTCGCCGGTCAGGCCGCGCGCGAACGCGTCCGGCTTGACGAGGATGAGGGTGCGTTCCATAGGGCCGGGACGCTAGCCGCGCCGGTGCCCCGGCGCGTTGCGGTCCGGCTAGGACTCGACGACGGTGGGCTCGGTGCCCTCGGCCCGTCGCCGGCGGCGGCGCGGGCGGGGCGTCACGCCCGGGATCTCCGTCTCGCAGTACGGGCAGATCTTCCAGGCGGGGTCCAGCGGCTTGGCGCAATGGCCGCAGGCGTCCTTGAGCTTGCGCAGGCAGTGCGGGCAGCGCAGGAAGTCCTTCTCGACCTCGCCGTCGCAGTGCGGGCAGAGGAGGTAGTCGAGCTGATGCAGGCGGGCCTCGGCGGCCTGCATCTCGAGCTCGCGCTCGCGGACGTCGTCCAGGTACTCCGGGGGCCGGACGATCATGTAGACGATCGTCCCGACGAAGGGGAAGAGGCTCGCCGCGGTCGCGCAGCCGATGAGCATCGGGTCCGCGATGCGCCGCCGCGCGTCCATGTACGTGTAGTAGACGAGCGCGAACCAGACGACCAGGAGGAGCAGGACCAGGAGCTTCACGGCCGTGTTGAGGCCGTTGTTCTCGATCCCGAAGACGGCGAGCGGGAGCATCAGAGCAGACAAGAGTACGGGTCGCTGCGGGATTCGGGGCGATCCACCGGAACCCTGCGCGGGCGCTAGAGGACCAGCCGCCCGATGAGGTAGCCCAGGGCGAAGAAGACGAGGACCACCACGACGACGAGCGCCGCGACGCCCGCGATCATCGTCCCGACGGACGGCTCGCCGTGCGGGGCGACCTCGCCGTCGTCGATGCCCGGCCCTCCCCCGTCCTGGACGCTCACAGACGGGATGCTCGCTGGTCTCGGTGGGTCGCGGGGCGACGCAGGTCGGCCAGGAGGTAGAGCGAGCCGGTCGCGAGGGCCACGCCGCCGGGTCCCGCCAGCTCCCGCGCGCGCTCCAGCGCCCGCCGCGGATCAGGCTCGATGGAGGCGGCGACGCCGAGGCGCTCGCACTCGGTCAGCAGGGTCGCGGGCGACAGCGTCCGCGGGTTGGCGTTGGAGGTGCAGACGATGTGGTCGCACAGCGGTGCCAGCGTGGCGAGCATCGTCGCGGCGTCCTTGTCGTCGAGGACGGAGACGACCGCCACGAGCCGGCGGCCGGCGAGGAACGACGGCAGCGAGTCGGCCAGCGCCTCGACGCCCGCCGGGTTGTGCGCCCCGTCGACGATGGTGATCGGGTCGTGGTCGACCTCCTCGAAGCGCCCGGGCACGAGCGTCGCGGCCGCCGCAGCGCGGACCGCCGCGTCGTCGAGCTCGCCGAGCAGCGCGCCCACCGCGGCGTGGGCCGTGGCGAAGTTGCGCCGCTGGAAGGCGCCCTGGGCGACGAGCTCGACCCCCACGTCCTCGGGCGCCTGCACGAGCCGGGCGCGGCGCTCGCGGCACACGCGCTCGGCCACCTCGAGCGCGTCGGGGTGCAGCCCGTGGCCGACCACGAGCGTCGACCCGTCGCGGACGACGGCGAGCTTCTCGGACGCCACGTCGCGGATCGTCGGCCCGAGCCAGCGCGTGTGCTCCAGCCCGACGTTCGTGCACACCGCGACCGACGTCGGCAGGACGTTCGTCGCGTCGAAGCGCCCGCCGAGCCCGGCCTCGACGACCGCGACCTGGACCTCCGCCTCGGCCAGCAGCAGCAGGCCCGCCGCGGTCACGGCCTCGAACTGGGTCACCCGGTCGTCCGGGCCGTTCGTGCGGTCGACCTTCTCCGCCGCGGCGAGGACGCGGGCGACCGCATCGGCGAAGGCGGCCTCGCTGACGTCCTCGTCGTCGACGCGCACGCGCTCGCGGAACGCGACGAGGTGCGGGGACAGGTAGGCGCCGGTGCGCAGCCCGTGGCGGCGCAGGATCGCCGCGGCCAGGCGGGTGGTCGACGACTTGCCGTTGGAGCCGACGACGTGGATCGCCCGGAATCGCTCCTGCGGCGAGCCCAGGACGGTGAGCAGCCGGCGCATGCGGTCCAGGCCGAACCGCATGCCGAAGAGCTCGAGGTCGAGCAGCGCGCGCTCGGCCTCCGGGTAGCTCATCGCCGGCGCGCCGCCCATGGCTACAGGGCCTCGAGCTCCGCCCGCAGGCGCGCCAGCTTCTCGCGCTCCGCGGCGACGACGTGCTCCGGGGCCTTGGCCACGAAGCCCTCGTTGGCGAGCTTGGCCTCGGCGCGCTGGACCTCGCCCGTGAGGCGCTGGCGCTCCGCCTCGACCTTCGCGGCCGCCTCGGCGGGGTCGACGCCCGTCAGCAGCTCGACCTGGAGGCCGGCGACCGGGATCGTCGCGACCGGCTCGCGCGTGTCGGCCTCCAGCAGCTCGAGGCGCGCCAGGCGCGAGACGAGCGGCGCGATGCCGTCGAGGCCCGCCACACGGGCCTCCAGCCGCTCGCCGGGCTTGACGCCCGACGCGTCGCGCCACGAGCGCACGGCCTGCACCACGTCGATGACCGTCTGCACCGCCCGCTCGGCCTCGGCGTCCGCGCCGCCCTGCAGCGGCCCGGCGACGTGACCGGCCAGCAGGCCCTCGGTCCCGGGCAGGTGCGCCCACAGCTCCTCGGTGACGAACGGGATCACCGGGTGGCAGAGCACGAGCGTCTCGCGCAGGACGTAGAGCAGGTGCGCGGAGAGCCGCTCGTCGAACTCGCGGCCCTTGATGAGCTCGAGGTACCAGTCGCACAGCTCCGCGTAGACGAAGTCGTAGAGCCCGAACGCCGCCTTGGAGAAGTCGAAGTCCGCGACCTGGGCCTCGAACGTCGTGCGCGCGTGGTGCAGGCGCGAGAGGATCCAGCGGTCCTCGACCGTCTCGGGCGCCGGAGCCGGCGTCACCGCCTGCGCGCGCAGGAGCACGAAGCGCGAGGCGTTGAAGAGCTTGTTGGCCAGCGCCGCGCCCTGGGCGATCTTCTCCTCGGAGAAGCGGACGTCCTGCGTCGAGCTCATCGCCAGCAGGCCGAAGCGCACGGCGTCGGCGCCGTAGGCCGGGAACTCCCCGCCCTGCGGGAAGGCCGGGGGGCGCTCGCCGCCCTCGATGAGCGCCATCGGGTCGATGCCCGTCCCCAGCGACTTGCTCATCCGCCGGCCGTCGGGCGCCTGGATCACCGAGTGGCAGTAGACGTCGGCGAACGGGACGTCGTTGGTGAACTCGAGGCCCATCATCACCATGCGGGCGACCCACAGGAAGAGGATGTCGCGCGCCGTCGAGAGCACCGACGTCGGGTAGAAGGCCTCGAGCTCGGGGGTCTCGTCGGGCCAGCCGAGCGTGGCGAACGGCCACAGGGCGCTCGAGAACCAGGTGTCCAGGACGTCGGGATCGCGCTCCCAGCCGTCGCCCTCGGGCGCCTCGACGCCGCAGAAGACCTCGTCGCCGCGGTACCAGACGGGGATCTGGTGGCCCCACCACAGCTGGCGGGAGATGCACCAGGGGCGGATCCCCTCGAGCCAGTCGACGTAGCGGCGCTGCTGCGAGGGCGGGTGGATGCGCACGCGGCCCTCGCGCACGACGTCGATCGCCGGCTTGGCCAGGACGTCCATGCGCATGAACCACTGCAGGGAGATGAGCGGCTCGATGCGCTCGCCCGAGCGGTGGCTGAACGGGACGACGTGGCGGTAGGGCTCCTCCGCGCGCAGCAGCCCCTGCTCGCGCAGCCGCTCGACGACCGCCTTGCGGGCCTCGAGCGCGGTCAGGCCGGCGAACTCGCCGGCGAGCTCGGTCATGCGGCCGTCCTCGCCGATCGCGCTGAGCTCGGGCAGGCCGTGCTTGCGGCCGATCTCGAAGTCGTTGGGGTCGTGGCCCGGCGTGATCTTCAGGCAGCCCGTGCCGAAGTCGGTCTTGACGTAATCGTCGGCGATGACCGGGATCGTGCGGTCCGTCAGCGGCAGGCGGATCTGCGCGCCGATGAGGTCGACGTGACGCTCGTCGAGCGGGTTCACCGCGACGGCGACGTCCGCGAGCATCGTCTCGGGGCGCACGGTCGCGACGACGACCTCCCCGGGCCCGTCCGCGCGCGGGTAGGCGATCGAGTAGAGGACGTCGTCGACCTCGCGCTCCTCGACCTCCAGGTCGCTGATCGCCGAGCCGGTGCCCGGGTCCCAGTTGACCATGTAGTTGTCGCGGTAGATCAGGCCCTTGCGGAAGAGGGCGACGAAGACCTCGAGCACCGCCCGCGCGTAGCCCTCGTCCAGGGTGAAGCGCTCGTGGTCGTAGTCCATCGAGCAGCCCAGGCGCTTGAACTGGCCGACGATCGTGCCGCCGTACTCCTCGCGCCAGCGCCAGGTCCGCTCGACGAACGCCGCACGCCCCATCTCCTTGCGCGAGGTGCCCTCGCGTGCGACCTGCTTCTCGACCTGCGCCTGGGTGGCGATGCCGGCGTGGTCGGTGCCCAGCGTCCACTTGGCGCGCGCGCCGCGCTGGCGGTGGAAGCGGATCAGGACGTCCTGGACCGACCCGTTGAGCGCGTGGCCCATGTGCAGCGCGCCCGTGACGTTGGGCGGCGGGACGGCGATCGAGAAGGTCTCCTCCTTCGGGCCGGCCGGGTCGGGCGAGAAGAGGCCGGAGCTCAACCAGCGCTCGACGATCGGCGGCTCGGCCTCGGCGGGCTCGAACCGCTTGCGGTCCTCCAGGCTCATCCGGGGAGAGTCTACGTCCGGGCCCCCGCCCGGAGCGGTGCGCGCCGGCTAGGCGCCGAGGACCTGCGCGAGGACGTCGCGCTGCGTGGGCTCCGCGGACCGGAGCCGGTCGCGGCCCTCCTGCGTGAGGCAGGCGTACGTGCCACGGCGGTCCATCTCGCAGGCCTTGCGGACGACGAGGCCGCGCTCCTCGAGGCGGCTGACCAGGCGCGAGAGGGCGCTCTGGCTCATGTGCACGTCGTCGACGAGCTGCTGGAGGCGACAGCCGTCGTCCTCGTTCTCGGCCAGGCGCTGGAGCGCCTCGAACTCCGTGACCGAGAGCTGGTGGTGGCGCTGGAGCGCGCGCTCGAGCGCGTCGGTGACCCGGGCGTGCCGGGCCAGGAGGTCACGCCACTCACCCACCAGGTCGGTCTCGCTCGCGCTCACCGCAGGGATGGTAGCCGGTTGCGGCATGGTGTATGCAAGGACATGCACTTGTCGATGCATGCGCATGCATGTATTGTGGGATCGCATGACCTCCTCCACGACCGAGAACGGCTCCGCGGCCACGAGGCTCGACGCACGCGCCTGGGGGGCGCTGCTCGTGCTCTGCGGTGCTCTCTTCCTCGACGGTCTGGACGTGTCGATGGTGGGCGTGGCCCTGCCGTCCATCGACGCGGACCTCGACCTGTCCACCTCCACCCTCCAGTGGGTCGTCTCGGGCTACGTGCTCGGCTACGGCGGCCTGCTCCTCCTCGGCGGCCGCGCGGCCGACCTGCTGGGCCGGCGACGCGTCTTCGTCGGCGCGCTGGTCGTCTTCGCGCTCGCGTCGCTGCTGGGCGGCCTGAGCAGCGACGGCACGGTCCTGATCGCCACGCGCTTCATCAAGGGGCTGGCCGCCGCGTTCACCGCGCCCGCCGGCCTGTCGATCATCACCACGACGTTCCCCGAGGGCCCGCTGCGCAACAAGGCGCTGGCGATCTACACCGCGACCGGTGCCTCCGGCTTCTCGCTCGGCCTGATCATGGGCGGGCTCCTGACGACGGCCGGCTGGCGCTGGACGTTCCTGCTGCCCGCGCCGATCGCGCTGCTGCTCGCCTTCCTGGCGCCGCGGCTCATCCGCGCCGACAAGCCGCTCGCGGACGCGCCCAAGTCCTACGACCTCGCGGGCGCGGTGACGGTGACCGGCGCGATGCTCGCGCTCGTCTTCACCGTCGTGCGCGCGCCGGACGTCGGCTGGAGCGCGGCCGAGACGCTGGTCGGCTTCGCCGCCGTCGTGGCCCTCCTCGTCGCCTTCGTGGTGATCGAGCGGCGCGTCGAGCATCCGCTCCTGCGCCTCGGGATCCTGAAGACCCCCGGGATCGTGCACGCCAACCTCGCCGCGATGGCGGTGTTCGGCTCGTACGTCTCCTTCCAGTTCCTCGTCACGCTGCACCTGCAGCAGACGCTGGGCTGGAGCGCGCTCGAGACCGCGCTGGGCTTCCTGCCCGGCGGCCTGATCGTCGCGTTCACGGCGCCCAACATGGGTCGCGTCATCGACCGGCTCGGCACGCGCCGCGTGCTCGCCGCCGGCCTCCTGGCGTTCACCGTGGGCTATGCCCTGTTCCTGCGGATCGACAGCGGCTTCGGCTACGCCTCGGTCCTCCTGCCCACCATGCTGCTCATCGGCAGCGGCTTCGCGCTGGCCTTCCCGGCGCTCAACGTGGCGGCCACCACCGGCGTGGCCGACCACGAGCAGGGTCTCGCGTCCGGCCTGGTCAACACCTCCTTCCAGGTCGGCGGAGCCATCGTCCTCGCGGTCGTGACCGCCATCGTCGCCGCCGGCGGCGAGTCGGCGGCCGGTTCCGGGGCCCTGCCCGACGGCTACCTGCCCGGCTTGGAGTTCGTGACGGCGATGGCGGCCCTCGGCCTCATCGCGGTCAGCGCCGGGTCCCTGCGCCGTCGCTCCCTCGCCCCCAGCCCCGCCTAGCCACCCTGGGCTAGTCGGCCCGCGCCCCTGGAGCCCGTGACGCTCCGGGGGCGCGGGGCGGGCGGCGTTCGCTGGTCGGCTCGCCGCCGTCGACCGTGACCCTGCGATCTCCGGTCTGGGACGCCGGAGATGACAGGGTCGCGGTCGGTCGGCCCCGAACGGCTCGCCGCGCCGCGCGCCACCACGGCACAATGCGCCGCGCATGCGCGTCCACCGCACGCCCGACGAGCGCTTCGCCGGCCTGGAGGACTGGCCGCACGAGCCGCGCTACGTCGAGTGGCAGGGGCTGCGGGTCCACCACGTCGACGTCGCCCCGAGCACTGAGCCGGCGGGGACGACGGCGCTGTTCGTCCACGGCGAGCCGACGTGGGCCTACATGTGGCGCCGGGTCATCGACCGCTTCAGCGCCGCCGGGATCCGCTGCGTGGCCTTCGACCACATCGGGTTCGGGCGCAGCGACAAGGTGCTGGACGACGACTGGTACACGATCGAGCGCCACTGCGAGGTGGCCCGGCACGTGCTCGACGAGCTCGACCTCCGCGACGTGATGCTCGTGGCCCACGACTGGGGCGGGCCGATCGGGCTGCGGCTCGCGGTCGACCAGCCCGAGCGGTTCTCGCGCCTCGTGGTGCTCAACACCTGGCTGCACCACGAGGGCATGGTCTACGGCGAGGGCTGGCGCCAGTGGCGCGAGCTCGCGACGGGCTTCGAGCCGGAGACCGGCGACCTGCCGGTCGGCGACGTCCTCGGCCTCGCCCGCGCGCGCCCGATCCAGGACCCCGGCGCGCTGAAGGCCGCCTACGAGGCGCCGTTCGACACCGTCGAGTCCAAGGCCGGCGCGCGGCGCTTCCCGTGGCTGCTGCCGTGGGCCCAGCCGCAGGAGGGCAACGCCGCCGAGCAGCAGCGCTGCCACGAGGCGCTGTGCGCGTGGTCGCACACGCCGATCCACCTCGTCTGGCCCGACGTCGACCCGATCTTCGAGCTCGAGTGGGGCCGGCGGTGGGCGGAGATGCTCCCGGGCGGCACGACGCTCGACGTGATCTCGAGCGCCTCGCACTTCGTGGCGGAGGAGGCCGGCGACGAGGTCGCCGACGTCGTCCTGCGCCGGATGTCCCAGCGCCCCGCCGGCTAGCGGCGCCTGCGGGCGCGGCGCCCGACGACCGGCAGGAGCTCCTTGCCGACGCCGGGGACGTCGAAGCGCTTGAGGATCTCCTTGAGCTCGGCCTTCTCCTTGGCGCTCAGCGCGGACGGGCCGCCCTTGGCCTTGGGCAGCAGCTCGCGCAGGCGCTGCTGGTCCTCGACCGGGAGGTCCTTCCAGTGGCGGCGCGCCGCCATCGCCGCCTCGGCGGCGAGCATCCAGGGTGAGGCCTTGACGAACGGAAGACGCGGCACGCGCCGGGACTACCCGGCCGCCGCCGCGGGCGCGTCGTCGTCGTCCGCCTGCGCCTCGGTGACCAGCGTGGGCGGGTTGCCCTTCGCGATGGTCTCCTTGGTCACGACGCACTTCTTGACGTCGCGGCGCGACGGGAGCTCGAACTGCACGTCGAGGAGGACCTCCTCGATGATCGAGCGCAGACCGCGGGCGCCCGTCTCGCGCTCGAGCGCCTTCTGCGCGACCGCGTGCAGCGCGTCGTCGGAGAAGACGAGCTCGATGCCGTCGAACTGGAAGAAGCGCTGGAACTGCTTGACCAGCGCGTTGCGCGGCTCGGTGAGGATCTGGACGAGGTCGTCCCGGCGCAGCTGGTGCACCGCGCTCATGACCGGCAGGCGGCCGATGAACTCCGGGATGAGCCCGTAGTTGACGAGGTCCTCGGGCAGGCAGTTCTGGAAGAGCTCGCCGACGTCGCGCTCCTCCTTGGCCTGGATCGTCGCGCCGAAGCCGACGCCCTTGTTGCCCAGGCGCCGCGCGATGACCTGGTCGAGGTTGGCGAACGCCCCGCCGCAGATGAACAGGACGTTCGTCGTGTCGATCGACAGGAACTCCTGGTGGGGGTGCTTGCGCCCGCCCTGCGGCGGCACCGACGCGGTGGTGCCCTCGAGGATCTTCAGGAGCGCCTGCTGGACGCCCTCGCCGCTCACGTCGCGCGTGATCGACGGGTTGTCGGCCTTGCGGGCGATCTTGTCGACCTCGTCGATGTAGATGATCCCGGTCTCGGCCTTCTTGACGTCGTAGTCCGCGGCCTGGATCAGCTTGAGGAGGATGTTCTCGACGTCCTCGCCGACGTAGCCGGCCTCGGTGAGCGCCGTGGCGTCGGCGATCGCGAACGGGACGTTGAGGATCTTGGCGAGCGTCTGGGCCAGCAGCGTCTTGCCGCAGCCCGTCGGCCCGAGCAGCAGGATGTTCGACTTCTGCAGCTCGATGTCGGCGTCGCCCGCCTGCATCATCTGCACGCGCTTGTAGTGGTTGTAGACCGCCACCGACAGCGTGCGCTTGCTCTCCTCCTGGCCGACGACGTACTCGTCGAGCACGTCGTAGATCTCGCGCGGCTTGGGGAGGTTGTCGAGGTCGAACGACGGCGGGGCGGTGAGCTCCTCGTCGATGATCTCGTTGCAGAGGTCGATGCACTCGTCGCAGATGTAGACGCCCGGACCGGCGATCAGCTTCTTGACCTGCCGCTGGGACTTGCCGCAGAAGCTGCAGAGCAGCTGCTCGTTGGAATCGGTCGGGCGCGCCATGTGCGTCTCTCCTCTGGGGGCCAGCCAGTCGGCCGAAGCCTAGTGCTGGGTGATCACCCGGTCGATGATCCCGTACTCCTTGGCCTCCTCCGAGCTCATGAAGTAGTCGCGCTCGGTGTCCTTGGAGACCTTCTCGTACGTCTGGCCGGAGTGCTTGGCGATGATGTGGTCCAGGCGCTCGCGGATGTCGATGATCTCCTTGGCGTGGATCTCGATGTCCGTCGCCTGGCCCTGGAAGCCCGAGGAGACCTGGTGGATGAGGATCTTCGCGTTGGGCAGCGCCATGCGCTTGCCCTCCGCGCCGCCGGCCAGCAGCAGGGCGCCCATGCTCATCGCGATGCCGACGCAGATCGTCTGCACGTCGGGCTTGATGAACTGCATCGTGTCGTAGATCGCGAGACCCGCGTACACCGACCCGCCGGGCGAGTTGATGTAGAGCGAGATGTCCTTGTCGGGGTCCTCGGACTCGAGGTGCAGGAGCTGCGCCACGATGAGGTTCGCGATCTGGTCGTCGACCGGCGTCCCCAGGAACACGATCCGCTCGCTGAGCAGGCGTGAGTAGATGTCGAACGCCCGCTCACCGCGGGACGTCTGCTCCACCACCATGGGGACAAGCGGGCTCATGCGACCTCTCAGTTCCGTGTCTGGGCGTCCGTTCCTGCCGGGTGGCAGGGCGGAAGTCGGACAACGGTAGCAACCGGTCTCCAGCACCCTCCTGGGAGGTTCATCGGCCGTCGGCGCGCGACCCTGAGGCCGCGCGCGGGAGGACCGATCAGCCGTCCGCGGCGTGCTCGACCAGGAGGTCGAGCGCGGCCCGCTGGGCCAGGTCCTCCTCGAGCTCGGCCAGGCGGCCGTCGCGCTCGAGGCGGTCGCGGAGCTTCTCCACCGAGACGCCCTCGCGGGCCGCCGAGGCCTGCAGCGCGTCGAGCACGTCGCCGTCGGAGGGCTTGAGCTCCTCGGCCTCGACGATGGCGGCCAGGACGGCCTCGCGCTTGAGCGCCTGCTCGGCGTCGGACTTGCCGTCCTCGACGATCTCGTCCTCGGTCTTGCCCGACATCTGGAGGAAGGCCTCGCGCGAGATGCCCTGGTGGGAGAGCTGGTGGGCGGTGCGGTCGAAGAGCTCGCGCGCGCGGGCCTCGACCAGCGCGTCGGGGATCTCGACCGTCGCACCGGCGACGGCGGCGTCCAGGACGGCCTCGCGGTACTCCGCGTCCGCGCGCGCCTCGTCGGTCTCCTTGAGCTTGTTCGCGATGTCCTCGCGCAGCTCGTCGAGCGTGTCGAAGCCGGCGGCGTCGGAGGCGAACTCGTCGTCGAGCTCGGGCAGCTCCTTGGCCTTGACCTCCTTGACCGTGACCTGGAAGACGGCGTCCTTGCCGGCGACGGCCTCGTGGAGGTACTCCTCGGGGAAGGTGACCGTGACCTCGACCTCGTCGCCCGCCTTCGCGCCGACGAGCTGCTCCTCGAAGCCGGGCACGAGCCGCCCGCCGCCGAGCTCGATCATCTGGTCGTTGCCCGAGCCGCCCTCGAAGAGCTCGCCGTCGATCGAGCCCGCGAAGTCCATGACGACGAAGTCGCCGGTCTCCGCGGCGCGCTCGACGGTCTCGAGGCGGGCCATGCTCTCGCGCAGCTGGTCGATCTGGGCCTGGACGGCCTCGTCGTCGGCCTGGGCCTCGCGCTTGGCGACCTGCAGGCCCTTGTAGTCGCCCAGCTGGGCGGTCGGGCGCACGCCGATCTCGATCGTGAAGGTCAGCGGCTGGCCCTCCGCGGGCAGGTCGCCGAGGTCGACGTCCGGGTCGCCGATCGGGCTGATGCCCGCGGCGGTGACGGCGTCGGCGTACCAGCGGCCCAGGGAGCCGCGCACCGTCTCGTCCAGGACGGCCTCGCGACCGACGCGCTGGATGACGACCGGGGGCGGGACCTTGCCGCGGCGGAAGCCCTGCACGCGCAGGTCGCGACCGAGGCGGCGGGCCGTCTCGGCCATGCGGCGGCCCACCTCGTCCGCGGGCACCTCGGCCTCGACGCGCACGCGCGACTCGGGCAGCTCGGTGACGGTCGTCTTCACGGGGGATGCGGCGGCCATTGCGCGACGACGATAGCGTCGAGGCGCCGTGGACCGCCCCCAGCTCCGCACCCGCGCCGCCGCCTGGGTCGTCACCGGGCCCGTCGGCCACCTGTACGGCGGCGTGGCCGACTGGGCCGTGATGCTCACGCGGTACGCGTGGGCTCGCGCGCGCGGGCGCGAGGTCCTCTAGACGCGCGAAGGGCGCCCGCTTGCGCGAGCGCCCTCCGGCACCTCAGGGGTGGCGTCGCGGCGCCTAGAGGCAGGTGGCCTGCAGGTGGAACGCGCGGTCGGCCGCGGCGCCGGCGTCGTCGTCGGTGGCGACGCGCACCGTGCGCTCGCCGGTGACGCGGACGGCGGTGCTGCCCGGCGCGTCGAACTCCGCGTCGGTGGCCACGACCTGCGTGGCCTGGAGGGCGCACGCGCGGATGTCCGCGTCGAAGGTGACCGTGTAGCGGCCGGCGCCGTCACGCACCGTCGAGGTGACGCCGCGGCGCGTCTCGGCCGTCGTCGAGCCGTCGGCGCCCACGCGGGCGACCTTCAGCCCGGTCTGGACGGCGCCCACGGCGGCCTTCGCGCCGTCGGAGGCGATCTCGTCCGCGCTCTTGGAGTCCACGCGGTCGGCGTTCAGGCCGTCGGCGACGCCGGTGGCGTTCGTGGTGAACGGCTTGGCGTTGGCGTCCTTGGCGCGGATCGAGCCGACGACCGGGCCGTCGGTCTCGAACTCGAAGGCGAGGCCGTCGGCCAGGTTGTTCGAGCGGATGCACGGCTCGTTCTTGGCCGCGGAGCCGCCCTGCTTGGAGCGACAGCCGTAGATCGCCCCGCCGCCGTTGTCGGACTTGTTGGACTGGCGGGTGCCGTAGGTGCTGGTGTTGGCGATGATCTCCGTCTCGCGGGTCAGCGCCTGGCTCTCGTTGTTGGACGGGTTGCGCGCGCCGAGGGTCATCGACTTGCCCTCGCCCGCGGCGACCGCGAAGGGCGCGGCGACGATCGCGAGCAGGACGGTGAAGACGATGACGAGGGGGCCGCGGCCGTCGAGCCGGGCTCGGGTGCGTCGGGACATGTGAGGGACCTCCGTGGGGGGTTGGACACGTCTCTGCCTCCCGGAACTGCCGTGACTCGCGGAGGTTGCGCCCCTGCAACGCGGGATGCGGGCCGTCTGACACGCCGTCCATCCGGACCGCTCGGCCCGGCGCGACGACGTGTTCGCGCGCGCGGAACGTGCCAGGCACTTTCCACTCAGGCGAGTGGTAGGTGCCAGGCACCTTTCACCCTCAGCCCTCGAGGGCGAAGAGGGGCCAGCGGCCGGGGACGCCCTTGAGCTCGTGGTCGCCGCGGGCGGTGAACTCGAGGCCCGACCCGACGACGGTCCCGTAGGCCGTGCCCGAGGCGAGGACCTCGTCGGCGCTCGCGAGCGCGGCGACGCGTGCGGCGATGTGGACGGCCATGCCGCCGACGTCGTCGCCGAGCACCTCGCACTCGCCGGTGTGCAGCCCCGCGCGGACCTCGATCCCCAGCTCCCGGACCGCGCGCCGGATCGCCTGGGCGCAGCGCAGCGCCGGCGACGGCGCGCCCTCCCACGTGGCCAGGAACGCGTCGCCCACCGTCTTGACCTCGCGCCCGCCGAAGCGCTCGAGCTCGCGGCGGACCCGCGCGTCGTGGGCGGCGAGCAGGTCGCGCCAGCGCGAGTCGCCCAGCCGCGCGGCGTGGCCGGTGGCGTCGACGACGTCGGTGAACAGCACGGTGAGCAGCCGGCGCTCGGGCTCACGCCCCACGCGCCCGCCGGTGAGGAACTCGAGGATCTCGCCGGTGAGCGCCTCGGTGTCGCCGAGCATCGGCAGGCTGTCGCTGCCGGGGAGCTCGACCAGCCGGGCGCCCGGGATCCGCGTCGCCGCCAGCCGTGCGTGGCGCACGTCGATGAGCTGGTCGTCGGTGCGGTGCAGCAGCAAGGTCGGCACGCGGATGTGGGGCAGCAGGCCGCGCACGTCCTGCTCGGAGAAGCGCCGGCTGGCCTCCTCGAAGCCGCGCGGCGTCATCGACAGGCGCTCGAGCCGCCCGAGCCACGTGCGCAGCTGCGGCTGGTCGGCCGCGCCGGGCGCCAGGAGGTCGAGCGTCTCCCCCGTGCCCCACATCCGCGCGGTGGCCGCGATCTGCGCGTCGCGCTCCTCGCGCGTCAGCGCCCACGGCGCCTCCTCGTCGCGCGTCGGGACGACCTGCGCGCCGTACAGCAGCAGCGCGAGGGTCCGCTCGGGACGCCGCACCGCGAACGTGACCGCCAGCGAGGCGCTCGTCGTGTAGGCGAACAGCACGGCCCGGTCGGTGCCCAGGTCGTCGAGGACCGCCTCGATGTCGGTGACCTCGGTGGCCAGCGGCAGGTCGGACCCCGACACGGGGTCCGACAGCCCGGAGCCGCGCCGGTCCATGAGCACGACGCGGCCCGCGCGCGAAAGCCGGCGGTAGAAGCGCTCGACGCCCGGCTCCTCGAGCACGACCTCGATGTGGGACAGGATCCCCGGGAGGAACAGCAGGTCGATCGGCCCGTCGCCGATGGTGCGGTAGGCGATGCTCGCGCCCCCGCTCGTCGCCCACCGGACGCGCTCCTCGTCCCCCACGGCGCGACTCTAGTCCGCCTCAGCGCACCTGCGGGTCCAGCCGGCGCGCGACGAGGTCCACCGCCGTGTTGGCCAGGACGACGAGCAGCGCGCCGACGAGCACGAGACCCTGCAGCGACTCGAAGTCGCCGACGCGCACCGCGCGCAGCGTCTCCCGGAACACCCCCGGCACCGCGAAGACCTGCTCGACGAGGATGACGTTCATGACGAGCAGTGCCATGTTCGCGCCGGCCAGGGTGAGCACCGGCGCGGTCGCCACGGGCAGCGCGTGGTGCCGGACCACCGTGCGCTCGTCGAGCCCCTTCGCCCGCGCGGTCTGCAGGAAGTCGGCGCCCGCGACCTCGCGCAGGCCGGAGCGCGTGAGGCGCAGGCTCGCGGCGGCCAGCGGCAGCGCGAGCACCGTCCACGGCAGCAGCAGGCTGCGCAGCCACTGCAGCGGGTCCTCGGTCAGCGGCTGGTAGGCCGCCCCCTCCCCCGCCACGAGCCCGAACGGGATCCAGCCGAAGCCGGGGAAGAACGCGCGGTTGGCCACGAGCGCGACCCAGTAGACGGGCGCGCAGAGGGCGACGAGCGCGAGCGCCTGCAGGGCCACGGAGCGCCAGCGCGGCCCGCGCGCCGCGACCGCGCCCGCCGCCAGCCCGCCGAGCAGCCCGAGCAGGAGGCCGCCCGCCACGAGCGCCGCGTCGGCGGGCAGCCCCTCGAGCATCAGGTCGAGCACCGGCCGGTTGGACACCCCGCCGCGGCCCAGGTCGAGGTGCAGGAAGACCCGCTCGAGCTTCTCCAGCGTCCCGCGCACGACACCGAGGTCGTCGCCGAAGAGGTCGGGCCGCAGGACGCGCAGCAGCGCGTGGGTCAGGGCCGTCGCGCCGGCCAGCACCGCGACGAGCCCGACGAGCCGACGCAGGAGGAAGACGACGAGGGCCTGCATCGCTGGGGAGGATCCTGACGCACGGGCGCTGTGTGCGATCGGTCACGGCTCAGACGCCGCGCACCGGGTACTTGGTGCGGCCATGGCCTCAACGATCACGCTCATCCCCAAGGGCGACCGCGAGACCGCGGCCCGGATCCTCGACGAGTTCGCGGAGGAGACCGGGCTGACCGGCACCGAGACCGAGGACGGCGGTCGCGTCTTCGACGTCGAGGGCACCGAGCACGAGATCCCCTTCGTCCAGACGCTCGACGAGATCGACCCCACCTGGACCGAGCACCTCGAGTTCAGCGACCCCGCCTAGCCCGCCCCGCCGGACGCGGCGGGCCCGCCGGTAGGGTCCGCCGCGATGAGCGAGGGGCAGCTGCGCGAGGTCGTCGAGCACCTGGCGTCCATCGAGCGGGGCTCGGCATCGCCGGGCGAGCACGAGGCCGCGGCGTGGATCGCCGACCGCCTGCGCGCGCTCGGCCTGCGGGTGGAGGTCGAGGACGAGCCCGCCCACGGCGGCTTCTGGTGGCCGATCGGGCTGCTCAACGCCGCGACGCTGGTCGGTGCCGCGTCGTCGCGGCCGTGGCGCCGGCGGCTGCTGGCCGCCGGGGCGCTCGCCCTGCTCGTCGACGACCTCGACCACCGCTCGCGCGCGTTCCGCAGGCTGCTGCCGCGCCGGCGCGCGCGCAACGTCACCGCCTACGCCGGCGACCCGGACGCGCCGCGCACGGTCGTCGTCGTCGCCCACCACGACGCGGCGCACGGCGGCGCGATCTTCGACACCACCCTGCTCGAGGCGGTCTTCGAGCGCTGGCCCGCGGTCGTGCAGCGCGCCAAGCGCTGGCCGCCGGTCATGTGGGGCGTCGTCCTGGGCCCGATCCTCACCCTGCTGGGCAAGCGGCGCGCCGGCGCGGCGGCGAGCCTCGGCGCCATCGGGGTCATGGTCGACATCGGCCGCTCGCCGGTCGTCCCCGGCGCCAACGACAACCTCTCCGCGGTCGCCGTCCTGCTCGCGCTCGCCGAGCGCCGGCTCGAGGGCATCCGGGTCATCCTGGTCTCGACGGGCGCCGAGGAGTCCAACTCCGAGGGCATGCAGGGCTGGGGCCGCCGGCACTTCCCCGAGCTCGACAAGGCGACCACGACCTTCATCGCGCTCGAGACGCTCGGCTCGGGCCACCTGGTCATCGCCGAGTCCGAGGGCTTCCTGGTCCAGCACGCCTACACCGACCGCGTGAAGGACCTCGCCAACCGCGTGGCGGACGCCAAGGGCATCGAGGTCTGGCGCGGCCTGCGCAACGCCTTCGCCTCCGACGGCCAGATCCCCCTGCACGCCGGCTACCCCTCGATGCTCCTGGGCGGCCTGGACGACATGAAGCTGCCGGCGAACTACCACAAGCCGACCGACGTCCCCGAGCGCCTGGACCTCGCCTGCATGGCGCAGGCGGTCGACCTCCTCGAGGGCGTCGTCGCGGCGCTGGCCGACGAGGCCTGACCCTCAGCCGACGAGCGCGTCGAGCACCGCGGCGGCGCGGCCGTCGGCCAGCGCCGCCTCGCTGCGGCGCACGCCCTCGGCGGGGTCGGTCGCCACGCCGGCCGCGAGCAGCCGGACCGCGCTGCTGAGCACGACGGCGCGGCGCGCGGCGCCGTGCTCGTCGCCCGCCAGCACCGCGCGCGTGAGACCCCCGGCGAGCTCCGGGTCCGGGTCGCCGCGCAGGATGAGCCCGAGGCGCTCGGGCAGCTCGACCGGCCCCGCGAGCGTCGCGGCGACCGGCCGGCCGGGGCGCAGCACGTCGGAGCCCTCCACCCCGCGCAGGGCGACGGCGTGGTCGGCGCCGAGGCGCTCGAGCGCGCCGAGCAGCCGCGGCGCGTAGCCGCCGTGGGTGTGGCCGACGACGAAGCGCCGCGCGCCGAACCAGTCGACGAGCTTCTCGGCCGAGTGCACCGGGCCGCGGAGCCCGACCTCGTTGCGCACCTCGGCCAGGCCCTCCCAGCCGGGCAGCGACTCGCCGGCGTGCACCACCGTCATCCCCGCGCGCGCGAGGAGCGCCGCGGACTCCTCGGGCCCGGGCCGTGCCGGGCCGCCGAGCGCGCCGAGGACGTCGGCGGCCGTCACGCCGTGCTTGGGCCCGATGCGGCTGCCACAGGCGACGACCACGCGGGCGCCGGCCGCCGTGGCGCACGCGCCCGCGGCCAGCGACAGCGGCGGCGCCTCGGCGATGCCGTCGAACGCGCCGGCGCTGACGACGAGCGGCCCGCCGCCGTCCGGCGCGCGCAGCGCCGTCGCCCGGTCGCGCAACGCCTGCGCCAGGCCGGCGAGCTCGTCGGCCGCCTCGCCCTTGACGCGCAGGCCGATGAGGAACGCGCCGGCCTGTGCCGGCGTGACGTCGCCGGCCAGCAGCGCGGCGCCGGCCTCGCGCGCCTCGTCGAAGGTGAGGTCGCGCGAGCCCCGCGGGCCGGTGGCCACCGCCTTGATGACGGAGCGGAAGCCGGCGTAGCCGGCGCGCCCCCGGACGGGCTGCGTGCTGAGGTCGGTCATCGCTGGGCCTCTCCCTCGAAGAGGTAGCCGACGCTGCGCACGGTCTTGATCCGCTGGGCGTGCTCGGTGCCGAGCTTCGCCCGGACCCGTCGCACGTGGACGTCGACCGTCCGCGCGCCGCCGTAGTAGTCGAAGCCCCAGACGCGGCTCAGCAGCGCCTCGCGGCTGAAGACGCGCCCGGGGTGGGTGACGAGGAACTTCAGGAGCTCGTACTCGAGGTAGGTGAAGTCGACCGGCTTGCCGTCGACGGCGACCTGGTAGGTCGCGAGGTTCACCTCGAGCGAGCCGACGCGGACGACCTCGTCGTCGGTGACGCCGGTGACGCGGCGGCGGGCGCGGGCGATGCGCGCGCGCAGCTCGACCGGCCGGATCGGCAGGACCACGAGCTCGTGGCCCTCGTGCACCGCGCCGGACTCGAGGTCCTCGTCGTCGACCGCCACGAGGACGGGGACGTCGCCGAGGTCCTCGTCGCTCTCGAGCCGCGCGCACAGGCCGACGTCGCCCAGGACGAGCGCGAGGTCGGGCGGGCGGCCCGCCGCGACGCCGTCGCCCTCGGGGCGCAGCGAGCCGTTGGCGGTCACCCTGCGCGGGGCGAAGCCCAGGTCGGCCAGGACCCGCGCGACCTCGCCGGCGGCGTCGCCGTCGGCGTCGGGGTCGGTGTAGATCCAGGCCTCGGCCACGGCCGGCTACAGGGAGCGCAGGAAGCGCTCGAGCTCCCACTGGGTGACGGTGGACTGGTAGGCGTCCCACTCCGCGCGCTTGTTGGCGACGACGAGGTCGACGAGCGCGTCCCCGAGCGTCTCACGGGCGAGCTCCGAGGACGCGAAGGCGTCGGTCGCCTCGCGCAGGTCGGAGGGCAGCAGCGGCGCCTCGTGGGTCACGCCGCCGTGCTCCTCGGGCGCCAGCTGGTAGCCGCGCTCGATGCCGCGCAGGCCCGCGGCGAGGATGAGGGCGCAGGCGAGGTACGGGTTGGCACCGGGGTCGGGCGAGCGCAGCTCGATGCGGGCGGCGCTCTCGCGGTCCGGGCGGTTGGACGGGACGCGCACGAGGCCGGCGCCGCCGGTGCGCGTCCACAGCACGTGGCGCGGGGCCTCGAAGCCGTTGGCCAGCCGCTTGTAGGAGTTCACCCACTGGTTGGTCAGCAGCGTGAGCTCGCCGGCGTGGGCCAGCAGGCCGGCGAGGAACTGGCGGCCCAGCGCGGAGAGCGGCTCGCCGGGGTCGGGCGAGAAGAACGCGTTGCGCGAGCCGTCGAAGAGCGACAGGTGCAGGTGCATGCCGCTGCCGGCGTGGCGCTCGAGCGGCTTGGGCATGAACGTCGCGAAGACGCCGAGCTCGCTGGCGACCTCCTTGACCGCCAGGCGGAAGGTCGTGATGGCGTCGGCCATCGACAGCGCGTCGGTATGCGCGAGCTGGATCTCGTGCTGGCTCGGGCCGACCTCGTGGTGGCTGGCCTTCACGGGGATGCCGAGCTGCTCGAGCAGGTCGATGGTGCGCCGCCGGAAGTCGCTGCCCTCGTCCAGCGGCGTGAGGTCGAAGTAGTTGCCGGCGTCGAGCGGCCGCGGCGCCGCGCCGTCCCCGTCGTCGGCGAAGAGGAAGAACTCCAGCTCGGCCCCGACCTGGGCGGTCCACCCGAGGTCGGCGATCGACTCCAGGACGCGTGCCAGGACCGCGCGGGAGTCGGCGGGCGCCGGCGCGCCGCCGGGCTGCTCGAGGCTGCAGAACATCCGGGCGACGTCGCCGCCGCGCCACGGCAGCAGCGCGAAGGTGCCCGGGTCGGGCATCGCGATGACGTCGCGCTCGCGCTTGCGCGCGGCGCCCTCGAGCGCGGAGCCGTCGACGCCCACGCCCTCCTCCAGCGCGGCGTCGAGCTCCGAGACCGGGACCGCGAGGGACTTCAGGGCGCCGAGGACGTCGACGAACCACAGGCGCACGAAGCGCACCCCGCGCTCCTCGACGGTGCGCTGCACGTAGGCCTTGCGCAGGTCCACGACTGCAAGGTAGGGGCGCCCGGAGGGCCTCCGAGTCGCCACTTCGTCGGAAGATCCGTGCCACTCGGTCGAGCTGTTCATCAGCCCGAAACAGACGCGTCGCGCGGGAGAAACCGCGGCCCCGCACAGTGCTCGGCGTGCCCGAGGCCCAGGCGACGCTCTGCCCGTACTGCGGGACCGGCTGCGGGCTGCGCGTCGAGGTCGACGGGGGCCGCGTCGCCCGGGTGGCCGGCGACCCGCGCCACCCCGTCAACCGCGGGCGCACCTGCCGCAAGCCGATCGAGCTGGGCTCCGCGGTGCACGCCGCGGACCGCGCGACGGTGCCGCTGCTGCGCGCCTCGCGCGACGAGCGCTTCACGGAGGCGACGTGGGACGAGGCGCTGGGCCACGTCGGCGGCGAGCTCGCACGGATCGTGGCCGAGCACGGGCCCGACGCGGTCGCCTTCTACGTCTCGGGCCAGCTGCTGACCGAGGACTACTACGCGGTCAACAAGCTGGCCAAGGGCTTCCTCGCGACGAACAACGTCGACTCCAACTCGCGGCTGTGCATGTCGAGCGCGGTCGCGGGCTACACGGGCGCCTTCGGTGCCGACGGTCCGCCGCCCGCCTACGCCGACCTGGCCCTCGCCGACTGCCTGCTGCTGCTCGGCTCGAACGCGGCGGCCTGCCACCCGATCGTCTGGAGCCGCATCCGCGACCGCCAGGCCGAGGGCGCGAAGGTCGTCGTGGTCGACCCGCGCGCGACGCCCACGGCCCAGGCCGCCGACCTCCACCTCGCCGTGCGCCCGGGCAGCGACCTGCCGCTGCTCAACGCGATGCTGGGGGTGCTGGCCGACGAGGGCCTGCTCGACGAGGCGTTCGTGGCGCGCCACACGACGGGCTTCGGCCGGGCGCTGGAGGCCGCGCGCGCGTGGCCGGTGCCGCGGGCCGCCGAGGCCTGCGGCGTCCCCGCGGCCGACATCGTGCGGGCGGCGCGGCTGTTCGGCACGGCGGGGACGGCCATGGCGCTGTGGTCGATGGGCGCCAACCAGTCGACCGTGGGGACGCTGAAGAACCGCGCGCTCATCAACCTCTGCCTGGCGACGGGCAACCTCGGCCGTCCTGGGTGCGGTCCGCTGTCGCTGACCGGTCAGCCCAACGCGATGGGCGGGCGGGAGACCGGCGGCCTGGCCCACCTGCTCCCCGGCTACCGCAAGGTCGTCGACGCCGGGCACCGCGCGGAGGTCGCCGCCCACTGGGGCGTCCCGGCCGAGCGGCTCCCGGCGGTTCCCGGGCTCACGGCGGTCGAGCTCGTCGACGCGCTCCTCGAGGGCCGGGTGAAGGCCGTGCTGGTGGCGGCCACCAACCCGGTCGTCTCGCTGCCCGACGGCGGGCGCGTGCGCGAGGCGCTCGAGCGCGCAGAGCTGCTCGTCGTCCAGGACTGCCACCACCCGACGGAGACCTCGGCGCTCGCCCACGCCGTCCTGCCCGCGGCCGCCTGGCCGGAGAAGGAGGGCACGATGACGAGCTCGGAGCGGCGCGTCGGGCTCGTGCGCCAGCTGCTGGACCCGCCCGGTGACGCGCGGCCCGACTGGCAGATCTACGCCGGGCTGGCACGCGAGCTGGGCTTCGGCGCCGACTTCGCGTGGGCGACGCCCGCCGAGGTCCACGCCGAGTACGTCGCCCTCACTGCGGGACGCCCGTGCGACCAGAGCGGGATCTCCCACGAGCGCCTGCGGCGCGAGGGCTCGGTGCAGTGGCCCGCGCCGGCACAGGTCGAGCACGACGGGACGACCCGCCTCTATGAGGGCGGGCGCGGCATCCCGACGCCGGCGGGCAAGGCGCACTTCGCCCCCACCCCCCACGCCGACCCCGCCGACGCCCCCGACGAGGACCGGCCGCTGGTGCTCACGACGGGCCGCCTGGCCGACCAGTGGCACACGATGTCGCGGACCGGGAAGTCCGAGGCGCTGCGGCGCGCGGCGGGTGAGCCGACGGTCGACGTCCACCCCGAGGACGCGGCGGACGCCGGTGTCGACGAGGGCGACCGCGTCCGGGTGTCCTCCCGCCGCGGCGAGGTCGTGCTGCGCGCCCGCCTCGATGCGACGCTCCCGCGCGGCGTCGCCTTCGCGCCGTTCCACTTCGGGGCGCTGCACGCCCCCGCGGGCGCCGGCGCGCTGAACGTCCTCGGGCACCGCAGCGTCGACCCGACCTCGGGCCAGCCCGAGCTCAAGGCCATCGCCGTCGGCCTCGCGCCGGCGGGGGTCACCCCGGCCGCGCGGGTGGAAGGTGCCAGGCACCTTCCATCCGGACGCCCGCGGCTGGTCGTCGTCGGCACCGGGATGGCGGGGCTGCGCGTGGTCGAGGAGCTGCTGCAGCGCGACCCGTCGTGGCGGGTGACGATGCTCGGCGAGGAGCCGGGGCCGGCGTACAACCGGATCCTGCTCTCCAAGCTCCTGGCCGGCGACTGCGGGCCGGCCGAGCTCGGGCTGCGGCCCGCCGCGTGGTACGCCCAGCACGGCGTCGACCTGCGCGGCGGCTGCCCGGCGACGGCGATCGACACGGCGGCTCGCACCGTGACCGACGCGCACGGCGAGGTCCACGGCTACGACGCGCTGGTCGTGGCGACGGGCTCGCGGCCGTTCGTGCCGCCGGTGCCGGGCGCCGGCGCCGACCACGTCCACGTCTTCCGCACGCAGGCCGACGTCGCCGCGCTCGAGGCGGCGCTGGGCGCCGGCGCGCGGCGCGCCGTCGTCCTCGGCGGCGGCCTGCTCGGCCTCGAGGCCGCCGCCGGCCTGGCCGGCCGCGGCGCCGCGGTCGACGTCGTCGAGGCGGCCCCATGGCTCATGGGCCGCCAGCTCGACGAGGCCTCGGCGGCGATGCTCGCCCGGGCGCTCGCCGCCCGCGGCATCACCGCGCGCTGCGGGCGCCTGGCCGCCGCGATCGAGGCCGACGCGGTCGTCCTCGACGACGGCACGCGGCTGCCCGCCGACGTCGTGGTGGTCGCGGCGGGCGTGCGGCCCGAGACGACGCTGGCCGCCGCGGCGGGCCTGCCGGTCGGCCGGGCGATCGAGGTCGACGACCAGCTGCGCGCCGGCGCCCCGCGCGTCTGGGCGGTCGGCGAGTGCGCCGAGCACCGCGGCACGGTCTACGGGCTCTGGGCGCCGCTGGCCGAGCAGGCCCGGGTCGCCGCCGCGGGCATCGCCGGCGACCCCGCCGCCTTCCACCCCGTCGTCCCCGCCACGACGCTCAAGGTCGCCGGCGTCGACCTGTTCTGCGGCGGCCGGCCCGAGGCCGCCGACGGTGAGGACGAGGTCGTCCTGCGCGACACCCGCCGGGGCGTGTTCCGCAAGCTCGTGCTCGACGGCGACCGCCTCGTCGGCGCGCTCATGCTCGGCGACGTCGCCGACGCGCGGCGCTGCTCGACGCTCCTGCGCACCGGCCACGCGGTCGACGACGGGCTCCTCGACGGCCCGGCCGCGACCCGGCCCCCGGCACCGCCCGACCCCGACGAGCTCGTCTGCTCCTGCAACGCCGTGACGGCGGGGACGATCGAGCAGGCGATCGTCGGCGGCGGGGCCCGGACGGTGGCGCAGGTCGCGACGGCCACGCGCGCCTCGACGGGCTGTGGCGGCTGCGCCGGCCAGGTCCGTCAGCTGCTCGACCTCCACGCGTCATCAGCTCGAAACACGAGCGTCGCGGACGCGAAACCGCCCCCGGCCACGATGCCCGCATGAGCATGGACGGCACGGTCCCGGGCGCCCCTGGCGTCGTCGTGGTCGGGGGCGGCATCGCCGGCCAGGCGGTCTGCGAGGCGGTGCGCGAGCTCGACGCGCTGACCCCGATCACGCTGGTCTGCGCCGAGCCGCGGCTGCCCTACGACCGCGTCCGGCTCTCGGAGATCCTCGTGTCGGGCGCCTCGTGCGAGACGCTCGCGCTGCGCCCCGCCGAGTGGTTCACCGACCACCACGTCGGCACGCTCGTCGGACGCCGCGTCGTCGAGGTCCGCGCCGCCGAGCGCCTCGTCGTGCTCGACGACGGCGCCGAGCTGCCCTACACCGCGCTGGTCCTCGCCACCGGGTCGGACGCGCTGATGCCGCCGATCCCCGGCATCGACCAGCCCCACGTCCACCCCTTCCGCGGCCCCGAGGACTGCGACGCCATCCGCGACGCGGCGACCACCGCGAGGCACGCCGCGGTCATCGGCGGCGGGCTGCTCGGCCTCGAGGCCGCGCGCGGCATCGCCTCCCAGGGCTGCGCGGTCACCGTCGTGCACCTCATGGACCGGCTCATGGAGCGCCAGCTGGACGCCGGCTCCGCCGCGCTGCTCGAACGCGCCCTGGGCATGGACGTCCTCTTCGAGCGCCAGACGGCCGAGATCGCCCCCGACCGGCTGCGCTTCGCGGGCGGCGACGAGCTGGAGGCCGACCTCGTGGTCGTCTCCATCGGCATCAGGCCCCAGGCCGAGCTCGGCCGCGCCACCGGCTGCGCCGTCGAGCGCGGGATCGTCGTCGACGACGGCCTGCGCACCACGGTCGACGGCGTGTGGGCGGTCGGCGAGTGCGCCCAGCACCGCGGGATCGTGCACGGGCTCGTCGCCCCGATCCTCGACCAGGCGCGCACTGCCGCCGCGGCGATCTGCGGCGACACGACCGCCGCCTACGAGGGCTCGATCCCGAGCGCGAAGCTCAAGGTCTCCGACGTGCCGCTCGTGGCCATCGGGGCCACCGACGGCGACGGCGAGGTCGTCTCGCAGGACGCGGGGCGCGGCGTCTACCGCAAGCTCGTGGTGCACGAGGGCCGGGCGGCGGGCGCCATCCTCCTCGGGGACGTGCGTGGCGCCGAGGCGCTGCTCGGCCTCGTGCGCCGCGGGGACGAGGTCGAGGACCCGCTCGCCGTGCTCGCCGCCTCGGCCGAGGCGGGCCCCGCCGAGTGGAGCGACGACACCCAGGTCTGCGACTGCAACGGCGTCTGCAAGGGCCAGATCACGGCCGCGGTCACCGAGGAGGGCGCGCGCACGCCGCGCGAGGTGATGGCGATGACCCGCGCCGGCACGGGCTGCGGCTCGTGCAAGGCGACCGTGGTCGACCTCGTCGCGCTGGCCGCCGGCGGCGAGGTCGCCGACGAGCCCGCCTACCTGTGCCCGTGCAAGCGCCAGACGCGCGAGGACCTCGCCGCCGTGGTGCGCGAACAGGGCCTCGAGTCGGTCTCCGAGGTCTCCGCGGCCTGCGGGACGGGGCGCGACTGCGGCGCCTGCAAGCCGGCGCTGGCCTACCTCGTCTCCGAGGTCAACGCCAACCGCCACCGCGAGGAACGCCACGCGCGCTTCATCAACGACCGCGTCCACGCGAACATCCAGAAGGACGGCACGTTCAGCGTCGTCCCGCGCATGTACGGCGGCGTGACCACGCCCGAGGAGCTGCGCCGCATCGCCGACGTCGCCGAGCAGTTCGACGTGCCGCTGGTGAAGGTCACCGGCGGCCAGCGGCTCGACCTCCTCGGCGTCAAGAAGCAGGACCTGCCGGCCGTCTGGGAGGCGCTCGGCATGCCCTCGGGCCACGCGTACGCCAAGGCGGTGCGCACGGTCAAGACGTGCGTGGGCGAGGACTTCTGCCGCTTCGGCCTCGGCGACTCGATGGGCCTCGGCGTCGAGCTCGAGAAGGCGTGGGAGGGCCTGCACACGCCCCACAAGGTCAAGGCCGGCGTCTCGGGCTGCGCGCGCAACTGCGCCGAGGCGACGATCAAGGACGTCGGGCTCGTCGCGGTCGGCGAGGGCCGCTGGCAGGTCCGCGTCGGCGGCGCGGCCGGCGGCAACGTCCGCGAGGCCGACGTCCTGGCCACGGTCGACTCGCGCGCCGAGGCGCTGCGCGTCGCCACGACGTTCCTCCAGCTCTACCGCGAGAACGCGGACTTCAAGGAGCGCACGTACGACTTCGTCCCCCGGTGGGGCCTGGACCGCATCCGCGAGGAGGTCCTGGGCGAGGCGTCCGGTGCCGCCCTGCGCGAGCGCTTCCGCCTCGCCAAGGCGGCGGTCACCGACCCGTGGCTCGAGCGCCGCGAGCCCTACCACCCCCGGCAGTTCACCGACCTGGACGACGAGCCGGCCGCCGCGCGCGAGCCTGCCGTCGTCGGCCCGCCCGAGGAGGCGCTCCGATGATCCCCGTCTGCTCCGTCGACGACGTCCCGGCCGGCGAGGGCCGCTCCATCGACGTGGAGGGCCGCCGCATCGCCCTGTTCAACACGCCGACGGGCTGGTACGCCATCGACCACGCCTGCCCGCACGCGGGCGGCCCGCTCGCCGACGGGATCGCCGCGGACTGCTCCGTCATCTGCCCGCTGCACGAGCGCCGCTACGCGCTGGACACCGGCGCGCCGATCGGCCACGCCGGCGGCCCCGTGGCGACCCACCGCGTGCAGGTGCTCGACGGTCGCGTGTGTGTGGCGCTGGGCGAGGACGCCGGCGCGGACGACGCCGCGCCGGCGGCCGCCGTGGCGGCCTAGCCCCGCGTCAGGTCGGGCATCGGCAGCGCCGCGCACCCCGCGGGGGCGGCCTGGCGCTTGGCGGGCTTCTTCGCCTTCGCCTTGGTCTTCGCGCCCTTGCGCGGCTTGCCCTTCGCCTTCGTCTTCGTCTTCGCCGCGGCCTTGCGCTGCTTCGCCGAGGACGTCCTGCGCTTGGAGGCCTGCTTCCTCCTGGCGGCCTTCTTCTTCGCGGCCTTCTTCTTCGCCGCCGCCTTCGCCGGCACCGCGCACTCGCTGCCCACGGTCGGCAGCACGACGTGCGAGGCGTGCTCGGGGTCGGTGAGGACCTTCACGGAGCCCAGGAGCGAGTCGCGCAGCTGGGGCAGCGGCGGAACCTGGTGGGGGAAGTCGCTCGGGGCGACGACGACGCGCAGGCGGTGGCCCTTGCGGATGACCGCGTTGGTCGGGAAGACCTCGACGTCCATCTCGGTCGCCTCGCCGGGCTTGACCGCCTGCACCGACGAGCGCGTGTACGGGTGCCAGGGCTGGATCGTCTCGCCGCGCACGACGCGGTCGCGGCTCGTGTCGCGCGCGCGGAAGGTCGCCGCCAGCCAGCCCGAGGTCAGCTCGGTCGACGCGCCGCTCGGGGAGACGTCGGTCAGGCGCACCGTGACGGGCGCGTCCTTCGCGGTCGTCGTGATCCAGAGCTTCGCGGCGATCGGGCCGTCGACGTGGAGGTCCTGCTCGAGCGGCGGCGTCGTGTAGGTCGCCTGGCCGAGCGCCTCGTCCAGCCGGTTGTCCTGCGCGCACGGGATCGAACCCAGCAGGCCAGCGGTCCATTGCACGGTGCTCTGCGTGCAGATGCCCGACAGCGGCTGCTGGACGTAGCCCTGCGGGGACTCGGCCGCGCGCGGCGCGTCCGCCGACAGGGCCTTGCCGCCCCGCAGGAACATCCTGCGCGGCGCCATCTGCGGCCGGGGCCAGTCGTCCTGGACCTCGTAGCGCTCGGCGCCCCAGGCGTACTGCGTGACCTTGGGGATCTCGCCGACCTTCGAGTCCAGGCCCTTGAGCCAGTGGTCGAACCAGCGCAGCTGGATCCTGCTCAGCGACGGGACGCCGTCGCGCGGCAGGCCCTCCCCCATCGAGCCGCCGACGTGCGTCCACGGGCCGATGAGCAGGCGCGCGTCGACGCGCTGCTTGAGGCGCTCGTAGACGAGCGGCTCGCCGCGCTGGAAGATGTCGTGCAGGCCGCCGACCACGAACGCCGGGACCTTGATGTCGTCGACGACCTCGAGCGGCGAGCGCGTGCGCCAGAACGGCCCGTCGTAGACGGTGTCGGTGCCGAGGATCGCGCCGAGCAGCGTGTTGAGCTGGAAGTTCGCCACGCCGGTGACGTGGCTCGTCAGCGCCGACAGGCCACGGACGAGGTCCTCCTTCTTGCCGCTCAGCGCGTAGGACGGCGGCGTGATCGAGCCCGCCGTGACGAGCCCGAGCCACAGCGGGATGAAGCCCGCGTTGATCGCGCCGCCGGAGAAGACGATGTCGCGGTAGCCGTCGGCCATCGGGACCACGGGGAAGATCGCCTTGAGCCCGGCGGGCTGCAGCGCCGCGGTGTAGAGCTGGTTGAGGCCCATGTACGACGGGCCGTTGAGCCCCACGTTGCCGTCGCTCCACGGCTGCCTGGCCGCCCACTCGACCACGTCCTTGCCGTCGAGCTGCTCGGCGGTGCCGAACGAGTCCCACTGGCCCTGCGAGGCGCCGGTGCCGCGGACGTCGACGGTCACCTGCACGTAGCCGCGCTGGACGAGGTAGTTGGCCCCCGCGCCGAAGAAGCCGCCGACGCCCTCCTTGCCGTACGGCGTCTGGGTGACGAGCACGGGGTAGCGCCCGGGCCGGTCGGGCCGGGAGACGGTGGCCGAGAGGACGATGCCGTCGCGCATGGTGATCGGCACCTCGCGGTCGGTCACCACCCCGTTCGTGGCCGGCCGGTCGTAGTCCGACCAGCTCGCGGCGTGCGCCGACGCGGCGCCCCCGACCAGCACCAGGCAGACGGCGGCCAGCACCGCCCGCCACAGCCTGCGACCCAGACCCTGCTCCAGCATGTGCGCTCTCCCTCTCCGCGGCGGCGCATCATGCGCCACCGATCGGTGACGACCAGAGGCTAGCTGAGCCGCGGACCCGGTGGTCCACCTACACCGGCGCCGAAGGCCAGGACCACCGCCTGCAGCCGGCTGTCGACGCCGAGCTTGCCCAGGAGCCGGGCGACGTGGGTCTTCACCGTCGCCTCGCCGAGCACGAGCTCGTCGGCGATCTGCGCGTTGGACAGGCCGCGCGTGAGCAGGCGCAGGACCTCCAGCTCGCGGTCGGTGAGCTGCGCGAGGCGCTCGCGGACCTCGGGCTCCGGCGCCGGGCGCGCGAGCCAGTGGTCGACCAGCCGGCGGGTGATGACGGGATCCATCACGGTCTCGCCGCGCGCCGTAGCGTGGACCGCGTCGGCGAGGCGGTCGGAGGCGACGTCCTTGAGCAGGAAGCCCAGCGCGCCGGCCTCGAGCGCGTCCTGGACGACGTCGTCCATGTCGGAGGTCGTCAGGACGAGCACCCGCGCGCGCGAGCCCGCGGCGCGCAGGCGGCGGATCGCCTCGATGCCGTCGACGCCCGGCATGCGGACGTCCATCAGGACGACGTCGGGCTGGAGGCGCAGCGTGCGCTCCACCGCCTCGCCCCCGTCGGCCGCGCAGCCGACCACGTCGAGGCCCGCGGCCTCGTCCAGCACGGCGCGCAGGGTGCGGCGCACCCCTGCGACGTCGTCGGCGATGAGGACCTTCGGCACGGCGTCGCAGATCCTCCGCGCCCGGGACGGGCGGGCGGGTGCGGTCACCCCCCGAGGGTGGTGGGAGCCTGCTCCCGGCTCAGCCGCCCGGCGCGCCGAGCTCGGCCGGCGTGACCGTCTCCCTCGCCGGCGGCGGCGCGGCGTTGCGCAGGTCGACGTCGTAGCCGAGCACCTCGAGCGTGCTGCGCAGCATCCCCGTCGTCGGCTTGGGCGGGCGCATCGTCAGCTGCATCCGCCGGGGGCGGTCGTCCTCGCCGATCCAGAGGTCGACGGTCGCCCGGAAGTCGCCCGCGCCGACGACGCGCTGGAGGCGCTGCTGGGCGGCGACGCCGCTCGTGCGGGCGATCGCCTTCGAGTCCAGCTCGCCGGTGACGTGCGTCGTGGGCTCGCCGCGGACGTCCTCCTCCCCCAGCTCCCGGGCGCTGCCCGAGTCGCGCAGGAAGGTCACGAACTCGACGGGGGTCAGGGTGCTCGGGGTGCTCGCGTCGCCCTCCACCCGCAGCCAGCGCTTGCCGTCGGGCAGCTGGCGCGTGAGCTGGCCGGAGCGCACCCACTGCGTCGCGCCCTGCGTGATCGCCTCGAGCTGGGTCTCGCGCGCGCCGGCCTCGGCGAAGCGGCCGAAGATCCGCCCGCTCCGGGCGTCGACCGCCGAGATCACGACGCCGTCGAAGCGCTGGGCGGCGCCCGCGACGTCCGAGCGCATCTTCACGGTCGCGCGATAGCTGCGGATCGCCTTGGTGGCCTTGGCGGCGGCGTCGAGCTCGGAGCTGCGCGCCGGGGTCCCCTTCGGCGCGGGCGCGCCCCGCTCGCCCTCGTCGCCGCCCCCGCCGCAGCCCGCGACGAGCGCCGCCATGCAGGCTGCCGTGAGCACCAGCCGTCCCCGTCCTCGCACGGCACGCGAGTCTAGGCGAGCTCAGGGCACCAGCCGGCCGGTCACCCGGTCGTAGGCGGCGCGCAGCTCGTCGGGGCCGACCCCGCGGCCGGCCAGCAGGCAGGTCTGGCCCTGCACCCGCCAGGTCAGCACGCCCGCGCCGTCGCGGCGGACCTCCGCCGGGCCCCGGGGGCCGCCGGCGTGTCGGGCGACGTCGCCGGGGACGGGCAGCGTCCCGTCGACGACGGTGTAGCCGACCTGCCGGCCCGCGGGGGTCCGGTAGAGCAGCGTCACGGCGCGGCGGCCGTCGACCTCGTCCGTGCGCCGGCCCCGGGCCTCCCAGCCGGTGCCGTAGCCGTAGTCCGGGACCCGGACGCGACCGACGCGCAGGGCGGTGAAGCGCTGGTCCCGCGCGTCGCGGGCGGGCGGCGGAGCGGTGGGCGCGCGCAGGGCGAGCTCGACGCCGTCGAGCACGTCAGCGGGCCCGTCGTTCCCGCCGCCGAGGACGACGACGAGCGCGACGAGGAGGGCCGTGAGCGCCCCGGCCAGCACGGAGGGCCAGTGGGTGCGCCGGCGGCGCGGCGGGGCCTCGAGGGTCGCGAGGCGCTCGCGCAGCGCCTGCGGCGCGCGGACCTCCGCGGCCGCCGCCTGGACCGCCGCGCCGAAGGCGTCGGTCTCGTGGCGCTCGCTCATGCCTCCCGCACCGCCTCGGGGTGGGCCGCGGGAGCCAGCCGGCGCGCCACGCGACGCCGGGCGCGATGCAGGCGCGTGGTCAGCGTCGGCTCCGTCGTGCCCACGGCGCGCGCCGCCTCCGCGTAGCTCAGGCCGACGAGGTCGACGGCCACGAGCGCGTCGCGGAAGGGGTCCGGCAACGCGGCGATGGCGGCGAAGAGCTCGCCGGCGTCGAGCGCGACGTCCGGGCGCCACGCCGTGCGCGGGTCCTCGTGGTGGTCGAGGTCGTCGCTCAGGAGCTCGTCGGGGCGCGCGCCGGCGGCGCGGTGGCGGCTGACGTGGACGTTGCGCAGCGTCTGCAGCAGGTAGGCGAGGTCGTCGCCGCGACGCAGGAACCGCGGACGCGCCAGCACCCGGACGTAGGTCTCCTGCACGAGGTCCTCGGCGTCGTGCGGGCTGCCGCACATCGCCCAGGCGGCGCGGAACAGCCGGTCGACGTGGTCGCCGAGCGCGGCCGGATCCAGCCGGTGGGGTGGCTGCGCCTCCGCGGGCACGCCGACGACCGTAGTCGGCGGCATGCCCGCGAGGGGCAGCGGCGGCGTCACGCGGACGGCGCTACTCGACGGTGAGCGTCCCCTCCATGCCGTTCTGGCGGTGCTGGCCGACGGGGCAGTAGAAGGTGTAGGTGCCGGCCTCGAGCGGCGCGGACACCGTGGAGTCCCCGCCCCCGCCCGGCACGACCTCGCCGGACTCGTCGACCCCCGGGCCCTCGAGCGCGACGGCGTGCGGCGCCTTGTTGCCGTCCGGGTTGGCCATCGTGATCGTCACCTGGCCCGGCTTCGCCGTGAGCTCCTCCTTGCTGAAGCCGAACGGCGGGTCGCCGGGCTCCGTCGCGTCGATCTCGAGCTGCGTCTCGCCGCCGCCGGCCGCGGTCTCCGCGGGCGCCGTCTCAGCGGGCGCGGGGGCGGCCTCCTGGGTCGTGGCGGCGGCGCTGCCGCCCTCGTCGTCGTCGCCGCAGCCGGCCACGCCGCCGACCGCCAGGCAGAGCGCCGTCAGCCAGACGGCGCGGCGCGGGATGAGGTGGGTCATGCCCTCACTGACGCACGCCGCGCCGGATCCTTCCCGCCGTCGGGCGGATGCGATGGACTTCGCCACGTGGACGAGCGGGTGGTCGGCCGGGTGGCGGCGCTGTGGCGCTACCCGGTGAAGTCGATGGCGGCCGAGGCGCTGGACGCCGTCGACGTGTCGTGGCACGGGCTGGCCGGCGACCGGCGCTGGGCGTTCGTGCGGCCCGGGCTCGAGCGCAGCGGCTTCCCGTGGCTGACCATCCGCGAGCGGGCGGACATGGCCCACCACGTCCCGCGCTTCGCCGAGCCCGGCGACCCGGACCGGTCCGCGACGCTCGTGCGCACGCCGTCCGGCGAGGAGCTCGACGTCGTCGACCCGGCCCTCGCGGAGGCGCTGGGCGAGGGCGTCCGGGTCCTGCGCCAGAGCCGCGGGGTCTTCGACACCGAGCCGCTGTCGCTCATCACCACCCAGTCGGTCGCCGAGCTGGGGCGGCTCGCGGGCCGGCAGCTCGAGCCGCTGCGCTTCCGCCCGAACCTCCTCGTCGAAGCGGTGGACGACGTGCCGTTCGCGGAGGACGGCTGGGTCGGGGCGGTCCTGCGCGCGGGTGGCGTCCGGCTGCGCCTCGACCAGCGCGACAAGCGCTGCGTGATGGTCAACGTCGACCCGCGGACGCTCGAGCGCGACCCTGTCGTGCTGCGCACGGTCGCCCAGGAGCGCGGGTCGTGCGCCGGCGTCTACGGGGCGACGGTCACCCCGGGGCGCGTCGCGGTCGGCGACGACGTCGTCCTCGAGGCACCCGGCTAGCCAGGACGACGACGGGCCCCGGCCATGCACCGGAGCCCGTCGTGCTGTGCGACCTCGTGGGGTCGCAGCGGCCGTGGGGACCGCTACGGCGTCTGCTGCTGCTCCTGCAGGTCCTTGAGCTGCTGCTGGGCGTCCTCGAGCTGCTGCTTGGCCTCGTCCGGGACGCGCGAGTCGTCCTTGACCTCCTCGATGGCCTGGTCGGCCAGGTCGGTCGAGTCCTTCGTGAGCTCCTCGGAGACCTCCTCGACGTCGCGCTTGCCCGAGCGGACGTCCTCGGCGGCCTGCTCGGCCTTCTCGCGCAGCTCCTGGCCCTGCTGCTGGAGCTTCTCGGTGTCGGCGGTGTCGTCGCCGCAGCCGGCGAACGCGGCAGCTCCGGCGATGGCGATGGCGGTGATGGCGTGACGAAGTCGCATGGGCAGCATCGTGGAGGCCGCGGGACCCCGAGCCATCGGGGTGCACCCTGATCCGGTCCCCGGACCTGCGCGACCGAGGGCGTAGGGTGGCCCCATGGCGGAGCCCCGGCAGCTCCCGCGCGGCCGGCACGGGCTCTCGCGCGAGGAGGTCCTCGCGTCCCAGCGCGGGCGGATGCTCGCGGCGATGGCCGACGCCGTGGCCGAGCACGGCTACGCCCGGACGACGGTCGCGCACGTCATCAAGGGCGCGCGGGTGTCGCGCGAGACGTTCTACGAGCAGTTCGCCGACAAGGAAGCCTGCTTCCTGGCCGCCTACGACCACGGCGTCCAGCACATGCAGACCCGGATGCGCGAGGGGCTCGAGGAGGCCTCCGGCCCGCCGCAGGAGCGCCTGCGCCGCGCCCTGGACGCGTACTTCGCCGCGTTCCTGGACCGCCCGTCGTTCGCCCGGACCTTCCTCGTCGAGGTCTACGCGGCGGGCCCCGCCGCGCTCGAGCGCCGGGCCGAGCTGCAGGCGACGTTCGTGGAGCTCGTCGCCCACGTGCTCGGCGCGCGCGACGCCGACGCGCGCTTCCGCGCCGAGGCCCTGGTCGCGGCCGTCAGCTCGCTCGTGACGACCCGGGTCTCCCTGGGCCGCCTCGAGGAGCTGCCGACCCTGCGAGAGCCGCTACTCGCGCTGGTGGACGAGCTGTTCGAGCTGGGCTAGCGGTCGACCCAGGGGGCCGCCATCAGGCTGAGGGCAGCGTGACGGTGGCGGTGCAGGTCAGGCCGTCGGGCCCGACGGCGCGCGCGGTGACGCGGTCGGCCCCGTCGAGGTCGGAGATCCGGCGCTCGAAGGAGAACGAGCCGCTGCGCCCGGCGGTCCGCGCGGTGCCCCGGACCAGGACGCGGCCGCCGCGCGACAGCGTCACGCGCCAGCGCTCGCCGGCCCGGTTGCGGTCGACCTCGAACTCGGCCTCGATGCGGCCGTCGTCGTGCTTGAGCTTGAGCTTGGAGGTGGCGCCGCGCCCGCAGGAGCCGGCGCGGCGGACCTCGGTGCGGGCACGGTCGTCGCCGCGGTCGTCGCTGCCGCCGCGGTCGTCGCCCGGTCCGTCGTCGCCGCCGCGCACCTGCGCGCCGCCGCGGTCGTCGCCCGGTCCGTCGTCGTCGCCGTGACGGGCGAGCGCCGGCGAGGCCGACCCGAGCGCGGCCACGAGGGCCAAGGCCAGTGCGGTGGTCTTCTGCATGGGCGCCACGGTCGCGCGAGGGCGGTCCCGGGCGCAATGGGACCTTGGTCGCAGTCAGCCCTGGGACCCGCGCCCCAGGCGGTGGCGCTCGGCCCACAGCGCCGCCTGCGTGCGGTCGCTGACGCCGAGGTGGCGGAACACGCTGGTCAGGTGGGTCTTGACCGTCTTCTCGCTGATGTCCAGGCGCCGCGCGATGAGCTTGTTCGGCAGCCCCTCGACGAGCAGCTCCAGCACCTCGCGCTCGCGGTGGGACAGCGCGGCGAGCGGGTCGGGCGCGCTGCGGGCGGTGAGGATCGTCCTGGCGGCGCGCGGGTCGAGCGGGGACTCGCCGCGCGCGGCGGCGCGCACGCCCTCGGCGACCTGGTCGGCCGACGCGTCCTTGAGCAGGTAGCCGACGGCGCCGGCGTCCATGGCGCCGGTGATGCGCGCGCTGTCGGAGAAGGACGTGAGGACGAGCACCGCCACCTGCGGCTGGGCGGCGGCGATGCGGCGCGTCGCCTCGATCCCGTCGACGTGCGGCATGTCCAGGTCCATCAGGACGACGTCCGGCACGTGGGCCAGGGCCTGCTCGACGGCCTGCGCGCCGTCCGCCGCGGTCCCGACGAGCTCCAGGTCGGCGAAGGCGTCGATGAGCCGGCCGAGGCCCTCGCGGACCACGCCGTGGTCGTCGGCGACGAGCACGCGGATCACGCGCCGCCGACCTCCAGGGTGATCGTCGTGCCGGCGCCCGGCTGCGAGGCGACGTCGAGGGTCCCGCCCGCCTGACCGACCAGCCCGTCGAGGAGCGTCAGGCCGACGTGGCCCTCCTCCCCGCGCCGCGCACGCTGGCCGGCGTCGAAGCCCTGGCCGTCGTCGTGGACCACGAGGCGGGTGGTTCCCCGCCCGTCGCGCGTCACGTCCACCCGGACCGACGTGGCCTGCGCGTGGCGCTCGACGTTGCGCAGGGCCTCGCGGGCGACGCGGTAGACCAGCGCGTCGTGCGCCCCGGGCGCCACGGCGGCGTCGTCGACGTGCAGCTCGGTCGCCACACCGGCCGCCGCCAGCGGGCTGAGCAGGTCGTCGAGCGCCGGCTCGACGCCCGTGCTCGCCAGGCTCGGCGGGTGGATCTCCACCAGGAGCGTGCGCAGCGCGCGCACGCCGCCGCGCAGGTCGCCCGCCGCCTGGTCGAGCACGCGCGCGGCGTCCTCGTCGCCGCGCCGGCGAGCGTCGTCGGCGAGCGGCGCGAGGCCGAACGCGACGCCCGCCAGGTCCTGCACCGCCCCGTCGTGCAGGTCGGCCGCGATGCGCCGGCGCTCGGCGTCCGAGGCGTCGATGGCCGCGCGCAGCAGCGCCTCGCGCTCGGCATGCCCGCGGCGCACGCGCCGCGCCAGGCCGAGTGCCAGCGGCACCTGGAACAGCAGCAGGATCGCGAGGCCGCCCAGGAGCGGCGGTGCGATCGCGCCGAGCAGCCGCGACCGGTCGTCGGTGATCGACGAGAAGCGCTGGTAGGTCTCGAACAGCACCGGCGTCCCCGAGGGCGTGCGGATGACGGTGTGGGCCTCCAGCAGCTCGCCCTCCTGGCGCTCGAAGCGGTTCTCGGGCTGGGAGAGGTCGCTGAGCTCGGCGTCCGCGCCGCCCGTCTTGAACAGCTCGGCCTCCTCGTCGCCCAGCTCGAAGCGCCGGCCGACGAGCCGGGGCTCGTCGGAGTACAGGACCCGCCCGTCGCGCGTCCACAGCTTCGCGCGCACGACCGGCCCGACGAGCACCTGCCCGACCACGACGTCGTCGAGGCGGCGCAGCGCTCGTGCGTCCCCGCGCAGCACGCCGTCGGTCAGCCCGGCCGACTCCACGAGCCGTCCCTCCAGCTGCACCTGCTGGCGCGTGTCGCGCTCGGCCTCGTCCGTGGCGACCTCGCGCAGCACGAAGGACGAGCCGACGACCACGACCGCGATCGCCGCGAGGCTCCCGGCGAGGAAGCGCAGGACCGCGGCGGTGGTGCTCGGCGCGCGCTGCATCGGCGCGAGGCAGGCTAGAGCGGCGGCGGGCGCGACTTCCCGGCGGCTCCCGCGAAGAGGCTCTGGTGGTCGAGCGAGGGCCTCGTCCAGGTCATGCGGCGGCCCGGCCGGTCAGATCGCGGCGGCCAGCCACCAGCTGCGCTCGTCGCGTCCGGCGCGCGTGGCGTCGTCGGCGTCGCGGTCGAGCCAGCCCTGGGCGCGGAGCTGGGCGCGGCGGCCGGCCGTGGCCTGCTCGTCGACGGCCAGCGTCTCCCAGCGGTCCGGATCGCCGGTGAGGACGACGCCGTACGCGTCCTCCGCCCGGCGGGCCGTCACGAAGCCGTCGCAGACGTCGGCGAGCACCTTCTCGGCCGGCCGGTCCAGCGGGGACCCGTAGCCCCCGCCGCCTTGGCGCACGACCGTCCGGGTGGCCCCGGACGCCTTCTACCGCTGAGGCGCCTGGGGCTCGCGCGCGACAGGCCAGACGCGCGGCGGTCGCGACTTCCCGGTCGCGCATGGGGGAACCACGAGGCGGTGCCCGCTGCCGGCGAGCCCCTCGGCGCCCCGGACCTCGCCGACGTCCGCACCCACGTCATCGCGAGCACGTGGGACGTCGACCGTCGCGTGCGCGACCTCGCCCTGGTGTGCAGGGTCGACGCGAAGGTCGTCCGGCGCGAGGAGCGCGGCGGCGCAGCGCGCGTGCGCATCAGGGCGCGCGGTGCTCCCGAGCAGCTCGACCGCTTCTGGCGCCGGCTCGAGGAGGCCGCGCCGGCGAGCACGTGGGAGGAGCCGGGCCGCGTCGCGACGCGCCTGCGCGATGCCGGCCTCGGCTGGCTGGTCGACTGGTGGTCGACCTAGGGCCGTTCGGCCTGCAGCGCCGCCCGGCGCTGCTCGGCGACGTGGCGCGCCGAGCGCAGCTGCTCATCGACGTCCGGCGCGTCCAGGTCGACCGCGCCGAGGAAGAGGCGCTGGCTCGAGCCGCGGACGAGGTGGAACTCCGTCGCCCCGTCGCTCTCGACCTCCAGGACCTCCCACGGCGCGACGCGCTCGGCCTCGGCGCGCCGGGCGGCGCGCAGGCGGGTGGCGCCGGCGAGGGCGGCGACGGACAGGACGAGGAGGAGCAGGCGCTTCACGAGCCGTCGAGCCTACGCGGCGCCGCTACGCGGCCCGGCGGTCGCGGACCGTGTCGACCAGCGTCCGGCCGTCCGGCGTGAGCTCGTAGAGGACGAGCTTGCCGTCGCGCTCGGAGCGGGCGAGGCCGGCGGTGCGCAGGAGGCGGACGTGGTGGGAGACGAGCTGCTGGCTGACGCCGACGACCCAGCCGAGGTCGAGGCCGCAGAGCTGGCCGCCCTCGCGCAGGGCGAGGGCGACGGCCAGCCGCGTCGGGTCCCCGAGCGCCTTGGCCGCCGCCGCCATCGCATCGACCTCGTCCCGCTCCGGCAGCGACGCGCGCACCTCCTCCGCCCTCGGGAGGTCAAGGCGGAGCAGGTCGCCCGTCTCGCCGGTCATGGCTCGCGAGAGAACATACACACAGTCAAACGAATGTGCAAGTCTTGTGGCAGCGGTTGACACGTCCCGGATCGGCCGCCATGGCGACCTACCGGCCCAGCGGCGGCCGGCCCGCCTGCAGCGCCGCGCGCCGGACGTCGGCCTCGGCGCGCGCCTCGTGCAGGCGGTCGTCGAAGTCGGGCGCCTGCAGCGGCAGGCCGGCGAAGAGCATGCGCTCCCCTGCGCCGCGCACGAGCCACAGCTCGAGCTGGTTGCCGTTGGTCACCTCGCGCACCTGCCACGGCGCGCGCTCGTCGGTGCGGGCGCGCAGCATCGCGCGCAGGCGCAGGACGACGACGACGAGCGCGAGGAGGACGACGAGGACCAGGAGGACCTTCATCGCCCGCCGGCGGCCTGCTGCGACAGCGACGAGATGACGTCGCCGATGTCGCCGCCGATGACCTGCGGGTCGCAGCCGTCGTTGCCGCAGAAGGCGCGGATGCGGTCGATGACCCGCTGGTTGGGGTTGAGGCGGTAGGCCTGGGCCTGCTGGAACGCCGCCCGGCGCTGGCCGGTCGCCTCCTCGACGCGCCGCTGCGCCTCGCCGCGCGCCTCGGCCTGCTTGCGCTGCGCGTCGAGCTCGGCGTTGGCCGCCTGGGTGCGCAGCGACTGCGCCTCGGTGATCCGCCGCTGGACCTCGGTCTCGAAGCGGATGCGCAGGTTCTGGTAGCGCACGTTCTCGAAGTAGTCGTCGCCGAACGCGGCGCGCAGCTTCTCCTTGAGCGTCGAGGCGATCTTCGCCTGGGCCTCGGAGAGGTTCTGGGTGTTGTCGACGCGCTTGGCCTCGCCCTCGCGCGCGGCCGCCCGCGGGTTCTGCACGTACTGGCAGAGGTTGTTGAGCGCCGTGCAGTCGTACTCGCCGATGACCTGGCGCTGCGCGTCGAGGACCACGGGCGCGAAGCGCTGGCGCAGGAAGTTCAGCCACCCCGAGTCGCTGGAGATCTCGTCGCCGCCCCACCGGCGCCGCCCGTACTTGCGGTAGAAGGCCTCGACCTTGGCCGGGTCGGTCGTGAGCGAGAACAGCGCCTGGCCGTCGGCGACGACCTGGACGGAGTCGCGCGTCGGGAACGTCGGGTCGGCCTCGATGACGTCGGTGGAGTCGCGCTCGGTCGTCGGCAGGCAGTCCTGCTTGTTGAACGGCCCGATCGGCTTGGGCCCCTCCCCCGGCTGCCGGATCTCCTTCACGTCGCGCCCGTCGAACGGCCCGCCCTCGCGCACGACGCAGACCGTGCCCGCGTCGGTCCCCTTGATCGAGAAGACGAACGCGCCGACGCTGATGACGACGACGAGGCCGAGCAGGAGCACGGCGCCGAGGGCGATGAAGCCTCCGGGGCCGGCGGACGGCCGCGACGGGATGCTGGGGCTCACGGCCGCGACCCTAGGGGAGCCGCGCCCCGAGCGGGAGGCCTCGTGTGGCTGTGCCGACCGGCCGCCTAGGCTCAGGCCATGGAGGAGCGCTCGATCAACACCAAGGAGCCCGACACGGACCTCGCCCGCTCGATCGCCCTCGACGGCCTGGTCCTCCGCGGGCTGGTCGGCTCGACGGTCCACGGCCTGTCGAACCCGGGGACGGACGACCGCGACGAGATGGGCGTCTGCCTCGAGCCTGCGACGCACGTCGTCGGCCTGCGGCGCTTCGACCACTACGTCTCGCGCACGCAGCCCGAGGGCACGCCGTCCGGTCCGGGCGACCTCGACCTCACCGTGTACGGCCTGCGCAAGTTCTGCCGGTTGGCGCTCAAGGGCAGCCCGACCGTGCTGCTGCTGCTCTTCGTCGAGGGCGAGCACCTGCTCCACGCCGACGACGTGGGCCGTGAGCTGCAGGCGCTGGCGCCGGCCTTCCTCTCCCAGCGCACGGCGCACGCGTTCCGCGGCTACGTCGACGCCCAGCGCCGCGGGCTTGTCGGCGAGCGCCACGCCACCCGCACCCGCGAGCTGTCCGCCGCCCACGGCTACGACACGAAGTACGCGATGCACGCCCTGCGCATCGGCCTCCAGGGCATCGAGCTGCTGGCCACCGGACGGATCACGCTGCCCATGCCCGAGCCTCACCGCGGCCGGCTGCGCGCGGTGCGCGCCGGCGACGTCCCGCTCGACGACGTCCTCGCCGAGCTCGACGCGGTGACCGCGCAGCTCGAGGAGGCAACGACCGCCGGAGACCTCCCGCCCCAGGGCGACCTCCGCCGCGTCGACGAGTTCCTGGTCGACGCGCACCTCACCGCCTGGCGTCGCTAGGCGCCGTCAGCCGCGGGCGGCCGACCACGCCGCCCACAGGTCCGCGTAGCGCCCGCCCGTCGCGACGAGCGCGTCGTGCGGGCCGTCCTCGACCACGCGGCCGGCCTCGAGGACGACGACGCGGTCGGCGCGGGCGGCCTGGGTGAGGCGGTGGGCGACGACCAGCGCGGTGCGACCGGCCAGGACGCGGTCGGCGGCGGCCTCGAGGACGCGGGCGCCGGCGCTGCCGGCCTCGGCCGTCGCCTCGTCCAGGACGGCGACCGGCGGGTCGGCGAGCGCGAGACGGGCGAGGGCGACCTGCTGGGCCTGGGCCGGCGTGAGGGCGACCCCGCCGGTGCCGACGACGGTGTCCAGGCCGTCGGGCAGGGCGCGCGCCCAGTCCAGCGCCCCGGCCTGCTCCAGGGCCGCCTCGAGGGCGGCGGTGTCGGCGGCGGGCGCGGCGAGGCGCAGGTCGTCGGCGAGCGTGCCGGCGAAGACGTGGACCTCCTGCGTGACCAGCGCCACCGCGTGGCGGGTCGCCGTCGGGCCGAGGTCCGCGAGCGCGACGCCGCCCACCTGCACCGTGCCGGCGGTCGGGGCGTGGAAGCCCGCGACGACCTTCGCGAGCGTCGTCTTGCCCGCGCCGGAGAGGCCGACGAGCGCCACGCGCTCCCCGGCCGCGACGTCGAGGTCGACCCCGTGCAGGACCTCGGGCGCGTCGTCGGCGTATTGGTGGCGCACGCCGCGCAGGCGCACCGCCGCGCCCCGCGGCGCGGGAGGGTCGACGGGCTCGGACGGCACCGGCACGAGCGTCACGCCGACCAGGCGCGACAGGCCGGCGATCGCGCGCTGGGCCTCGTCGATCGCTCCCAGCACGACGTTGAACTGGTCGAAGGTCCGGATGAAGAGCAGCGCGCCGGCCGTCGCGCCGCCGACCGACAGCGCCTCGGCGTCGACGAGCAGGAAGCCCGCGACGAGCACCGCCGCGGTGCCCACGAGCTCGGCGCCGTTGAGCCGGGAGCCGAACGACGTGCCGACGCGCATCGACCGCACGACCGCGTCGACGCCCGCCAGCGAGCGCTGCTCGACGCGCGCGAGCTCGCCGCGGCTCAGCCCGAGCGCCCGGACCGTCCGCGCCCCCGCGACGACCTCGAGCAGCGTCTGCGCCCGCGCGCCGCTGACGACGCGCTCGTCGCCGTACACCGGCGTCGCCCGCGGGACGTACCAGCGCACGGCGGCGACCTGCACCGGGACCGCGAGCATCGCCGCGAGCCCGAGGCGCGGGTCGATCGCCAGCAGGCCGCCGAAGGTCAGCACGACGCTCAGCCCGGCACCCGCCAGCGGCGGCAGTGCCTCGACGACCGCCTGCGAGACGACGCCCACGTCGTCGCCGACCCGCGAGAGCAGGTCGCCGCGCCCGGCGCGCTCGACCCGGTCGGCCGGCAGGCGCAGGACGCGGTCGACCACCCGCTCGCGCAGCGCCGCCAGCATCGGCTGGGTCACCCGCGCGACGAGCACCATGCCCACGCCGGTCAGGACGGCCTGCGCGACCGCGGCGCCCGCGAGCAGGACGACCGGTGTCGTCACCGCCCCGGGGCCGTCGCCGTCCGTCACGCGGTCCACGACCTCGCCGAGCAGCAGCGGGACGGCCAGGCCGGCGGCCGCGGCGAGCAGCAGCGTGAGGAGCGCCACCGCCGCCGGCCCGCGGCGCGGCGCCACGAGCGCCCGGACCTCGGCGACGACCGCGCCACGGTCGGCGGTGGGCAGCAGGCTCATCGCAGCACCGCCTCGCGGTAGCCCGCGTCACGCGCGAGGAGCTCGGCGTGCGTGCCGCGCGCCGCCACGACGCCGCCGCGCACGACGACGACCTCGTCGGCCGCGGCGAGCAGCGCCGGGCTGTCGGTGACGAGGAGGGTCGTGCCGCCGCCCCGCGCCCCCACGAGGGCTGACGCGACACGCGCCTCCGTCGCCGCGTCGAGCGCCGTCGTCGGCTCGTCGAGCACGAGCACCGGGGCGGGCGCCGCGAGCACGCGGGCCAGGCCGACGCGCTGGCGCTGGCCGCCCGACAGCGCGCGCCCGCCGTCCTCGAGCGCCGTGTCGAGGCCGTCGGGGAGCGCAGCCGCGACGTCGTCCAGCGCCGCGGCGTCCATCGCCCGGGCCACGGCCTCCGCGTCGCCGCCCGCGAGGGCCTCGACCTCGTCGCGGACGCTGCGCCCGAGCAGTGCGCCGTCGTGGGGCGCGACGAGCACCGCCGCGCGCGCGGCGGCCGGGTCGAGCGCCGCCAGGGCCACACCGCCCACCTCCACCGACCCGCCCTCGAGCTCGACCTCCCGCCCCAGGACGTCGAGCAGCTCGTCGGCCGCGGGCCGTGCGTCGACCACCAGCGCGACGGTCGACCCGGCGGCCACGTCGAGGTCCATCCCGCGCAGCGACCGCCCGCGCACCGCGCGCAGGCGCAGCGCCGCGGACCCGCTGGGCGCGGCCGCCGGCGCGTCCGGCCCGCCGACCGCCGGCGCCGCGGCCAGCGCCTCCGCGAGCCGGTCGGCCGATGCCTGCGCACGCACGGCCAGCGCGGTCATCGCCGCCATCCGCTGCAGCGGCCCGACGAGGAACTGCGTGATGCCGACCGCTGCCACGAGCTCGCCCAGCGTCAGGTCGCCCTGCGCGGCCATCCGCCCGCCGACGAGCGCGACCGCGGCCAGCGCGATGCCGCTGACGAGCACCGCGCTGCCCTCGAAGGCCGCCTCGGCGCGCGCCGCCGTGAGGGTCGCGCGCAGCGAGGAGCGGCTCGCCTCCCGGTAGCGCGCGCTGCCGGCCGGGGCGCCGCCGATGCCCTGCAGGACGCGCAGCCCCTCCACGAGGTCGGTGGCGACGCCGGCGGCGTCGGCCGCCGCCTCCTGCTGGCCGGCGGCGTGGCGCTCGAGCAGCGCCGCGAGGCGACTGCCCAGCCAGACGACGACCGGGAGCCCGACCAGCACGACGAGAGCGAGCGTCGGCGAGGTGAGGAGCAGGACCGCCGCGCCCGCGCCGAGCGCGACGACGACGCCCGCGCCCCAGGCGCACGCCCGGACGATGCCGGCGGCGGCGTCGACGTCGGCCGTCGCGATGCTGAGCAGCTCGCCGGGCAGCCGTCCGCCCTCGCCGCCGCCGCGCGGGTCGACGACGCGCGCGGTCAACCGCTGGCGCAGGTCGTGCGCCGCGCGCTCGGCGGTGCGCATGGCGATGATCGCGCCGAAGCGGTAGGCCTGCGAGAGGAAGCCGAAGAGGACGACCAGCAGGACGATCCACCGTGCCAGCGCCCCGGCGTCGCCGCGCGCCACCGCGCCGTCGATCGCCGCGCCCACGACCACCGGCACGAGCGCCTCGAGGGCCTGGTGGGCGCCCAGCAGCGAGGCTCCGAGCGCGGTGCCCCGCCGGTGCGAGCGCAGCACCCCGCGCAGCAGCGCGCGGCCTGTCGCGTGCTGTCCGCCGTCCGCGCCCACCGAGTGCGCCGCATGATGCCTCAGTCGGCGAAGCGGTAGCCGACCCCCGGGTCGGTCCGGATGTGGTGCGCGCCGATCTTGCGCCGCAGGTTCGCGAGGTGCGTGCGCAGGACCGGCACGTCGTCGGCGTAGCCCGGCCCCCACACCTCGGTCAGCAGGGTGCGGTGGGTCAGCAGGCGCCCGCGGTGGCGGACGAGCTCGAGCAGCAGGTCGTACTCGATGGGCGTGAGGTGGACCTCCTCGCCCGAGCGCGTGATGCGCCGCGCCGCGACGTCGACCACGAGCTCGCCGGCCTCGACCCGTGCCTGCCCCGGGTCGCCGGGAACCCGCCGCAGCGCCGCCTGGAGGCGGGCGACGAGCTCGCGCGCCCCGAAGGGCTTGGTGACGTAGTCGTCGGCGCCGGCCTCCAGCGCCTCGACCTTGGCCTCCTCGTCGCCGACCGCGCTGAGCACGAGGATCGGCATCTCGCTCCAGCGGCGCAGCTCGCGGCAGACGTCCACCCCCGTGCCGTCGGGCAGGACGAGGTCGAGGATGGCCGCGTCCGGCGGCCGCGTCGACGCGCGGTCCAGTGCCTCCTGCGCGGTCTCCGCGAGCACGACCTCGAAGCCCGCCTCGCGCAGGACGACGCGCAGCGCGCGCAGGATCTGGGGCTCGTCGTCGCAGACGAGGACCGTCGTCACCGTGCGCCCTCCACGAGCGGCAGCTTGACGACGAACGACGCCCCTGCGCCGGGGTGGCTCTCGACGTGCACGGTCCCGCCGTTGGACTCGACGAAGCCGCGGACGATCGCCAGCCCGAGGCCCGAGCCCGCCGAGCGGGGCCGGTCGTGGTCGGCCCGGTAGAACGGCTGGAAGATCCGCTCGTGCTCGGCCTCGGGGACGCCGGGGCCGCGGTCGGTCACCCGGACCACGAGCTTGGCCCCCACCGGCTGCGCGCGCACGGTCACGGGCTGGCCGCCGGAGTGGCGCACCGCGTTGTCGAGCAGGTTGTGGAACGCCCGGCCGAGCTGCACCGGGTCGGCGTGCAGCAGCGGCAGGTCGTCGCCCAGGCGCAGCTCGAGGCGTTCGCGGGGCAGGCCGTCGGCGGCGGCGTCGAGCACCTCGTCCAGCGCGAGCCACTGGCGCCGCGGCTCGGCGCGGCCCGCCTCCAGCCGCGACAGGTCCAGGAGGTCGTCGACGAGCGCCGACAGCCCGCGCGCCTGGTCGGCCGCGCCCTGGGCGAGCTCGCGCCGCTCGTCCTCGGCGAGCGCCGGCGACGCCAGCGCCTCGGCCGACGCCGCGATCGCGGTCAGGGGCGTGCGCAGGTCGTGGCTGACCGTGCGCAGCAGCGTCGTCTTGATGTCCTCGCTGCGGCGCAGCGCGCGCGTCTCCACCACCTCGTGCAGCAGGCGCGCCCGCGCGTCGCCGGCGTCCAGCAGCGCCGCCAGCGTCGGGACGACGGCGCGGGCCAGCCGCTCGCGCACCGCCCCCGGTGCGGCGGCGGGGACGACCAGCCAGCCGTGGCCTTCGACCGGGAGCGCCACCCGCCGGGGGTCGGCGGCCGGGGCCTCGCGGACGACCGCCGCGCTGTCGAGCCCGAACGCGGCGGCGATCCGCTGCGCGGCCGGCGCCAGCGCCGCCTCGAGGTCGTCGGCGCTGAGCAGCACGCGCGCGAGCTCGGCCGAGAGGTCCGCCGCCCGCCGGCCCTCCTCGGCCTCGAGCGCCCGGGACCGCGCCGCCTGCGCCAGCGACCCGGCCACGACCGCGGTGACGAGGAACACCCCGAGCGCCACCCAGTTCTCGGTCTGGGCGATCGTCAGCCGGCCCGTCGGCTCGATGTGGAAGAGGTTGAACGCCAACGCCGAGGCGACCGCCGTGGCGACGCCGAGCCCCGCGCCCCACACCGCGGCGACCCCCAGGACGCCGAGCAGGTAGACGACGCCCAGCGAGATCACCGGCGCGACCTCGCGCAGCGGGAAGAGCAGGCCGGTCGTCACCGCGACGGCGGCCGACGCGGCGAGGACGCCGAGCGCGAGCGGAGGACGGCGAGCAGGCCCCACGGGCCGCCAATGTACGCGCGCGACCCCGTCCTTCATGGGATCTTGACGCCGCCGCGGCGCTTCTGCACCCGAGCTTGACGAGGGCGAGCCCAAGGTGGGGCCATGGACTTCCTCGGCATCCCCGGCGACGTGTGGGCGGTGCTCCTCGCGGCCGCCGTCTTCGCCGTCCTCGCCCTCGCCGTCGAGGGGCTGGACCGGCTGTGAGCGCCGCGGGGATCGCCCAGGTCGTGCTCTTCGTCGCGCTCCTGGTCGCCATCACGCCGCCGCTCGGCGGCTACATGGCCGCGGTCTACACCGGCCGGCGCACCTTCCTGACGCCGGTCGTCGGCCCGCTCGAGCGCGGCCTGCTGCGGCTCCTCGGCGCGCGCGCCGACGAGGAGCAGGGCTGGAAGGCCTACGCCCGCAGCCTGCTGGTCTTCAGCGCCCTGTCGTGGACCGCGCTCTACGTCCTGCTGCGGCTGCAGTCCGGCATGGGCGGCGCCGCGCCGGCCGACGCGACGTTCAACACCGTCTCGTCGTTCGTCACGAACACGAACTGGCAGTTCTACGCCGGCGAGACGACGATGACCAACGTCAGCCAGATGGTCGGGCTGGCGGTGCAGAACTTCCTCAGCGCCGCGGCCGGCATGGCCGTCGCCGTCGCGTTCATCCGCGCCATCGCGGCCCGCAGCGGACGCACCGTCGGCGCGTTCCACGTCGACCTCGTCCGCGGCCTGGTCCACGTCCTGCTGCCGCTGAGCGTCCTGCTCGCGCTGCTCTTCGCCTCGCAGGGCGTCGTCCAGACGCTCGCCTCCACGCACGACGGCATGGCGGTCGGCCCCGTCGCCTCGCAGGAGGCGATCAAGCTGCTGGGCACCAACGGCGGCGGCTTCTTCAACGTCAACTCCGCCCACCCGTTCGAGAACCCCAACGGCTTCACGAACGTCGTGCAGCTGCTGGCGATCCTCGCCATCCCCGCGGCGCTCACCGCGACGTTCGGCCGGATGGTCGGCTCGCGCCGTCAGGGGTGGGCGATCTTCGCCGCGATGACGGTCCTGTTCCTCGCCGGGGTCGCGATCGTCTACGCCGCGGAGGCCGGCGGCTCGCCCGCGCAGCACCTCGCGGGGATCGCCGGCGGCAACATGGAGGGCAAGGAGACGCGCTTCGGCATCGGCGGCTCCTCGCTGTACGCCGTCGTCACCACCGTCGCCTCGTGCGGCGCGGTGAACGCGGCGATGGAGTCGCTGACCGGCATCGGCGCGGCGGTCCCGCTGGCGAACATGATGACCGGCGAGGTCGTCTTCGGCGGGGTCGGCTCCGGGCTCTACGGGATGCTGCTCTTCGTCCTGCTGGCGGTCTTCCTCGCCGGCCTGATGGTGGGCCGCACGCCCGAGTACCTGGGCAAGAAGCTCGAGGCGCGCGAGATCCGGCTCGTCGCGATCGGAACCCTCGCGGTGCCGCTGCTCGTGCTCGTCGCGACCGCGGTCGCGATCCGCTCGGGGTACGGCGACCCGTCGATCCTCAACGGCGGCCCGCAGGGCTTCGCCGAGACGCTGTACGCCTACGTCTCGCAGGGCAACAACAACGGCTCGGCGTTCGCGGGCTACACCGGGTTCGTCCAGCCCGACGGCTCGAACGCCGGCGCCTTCGGCATCACCTTCGCCGACCTGCTCGGCGGGCTGGCGATGCTCCTCGGGCGCTTCGGGCCGATGGTCGCCGTGCTGGCCGTCGCGGGCGCGCTCGCGGGCAAGAAGGTCGCGCCCGTCGGCCCCGGGACGTTCCGCACGGACACGGGGACGTTCGTCGCCCTGCTCATCGGCGCGGTCCTGCTCGTCGCGCTCCTGACCTTCGTCCCGGCCCTGCTCCTCGGACCCGTGGTCCAGGGCCTCACCGACCAGCTCTTCTAGGGAGGGCAGATGCTCCAGGACCTGCGTCGCAGCGCGGTGGCCGTCGTCGTCCTGACGGTCCTGCTCGGCGTCCTCTACCCGCTCGCCGTCACTGGGATCGCCCAGCCGCTGTTCGGCGCGAAGGCCGACGGCGACGCCCGGCTCGTCGCCCACGCGCCGTCCAGCGCGCCCGGCCTGTTCCAGCCGCGACCGTCGGCCACCGACTTCAGCGCCACCGCCACGTCCTTCTCCAACGCCGGACCGAACGGCGAGGACACCGCCGAGGCGATCAAGGCCAACGCCGAGGCCTACGCCGCGCGCGAGGGCATCGCCGTGCGCGACGTGCCCAACGACGCCGCGCAGACCTCGGCCTCGGGGATCGACCCCGACATCTCGCCGGCCAACGCCCGGATCCAGGCGCGCCGGGTGGCGCGCGAGCGCGGCCTGCCCGCCGACCGGGTGCTCGACGTCGTCGCCGCCGTGCGGCGCGGCCGGCTGCTCGGCGTCGTCGGCGAGCCCACGGTGAACGTCAACGACCTCAACGACCGGATCGAGGAGCTCACCCGATGAGGGACACCGCCCTGCTGCGCGCCGCGGCGGTCGACGCGCTGCGCAAGATGGACCCGCGCCAGGTGGCGGGCAACCCGGTCATGCTCGTCGTCGAGCTCGCGGCGATCCTCGTCACCGTCGTGTGGGCGACGGGCGCCGACCGCGACCAGCCCGGGTGGTTCGGCCTCTCGGTCGCGGCGTGGCTCTGGGCCACCGTGTACTTCGGGACGCTCGCCGAGGCGCTCGCCGAGGGTCGCGGCAAGGCCCAGGCCGACACGCTGCGCGCGATGCGCACCGACACCGTGGCCACGCTGCGCGACGGGACGAGGAAGAGCGCGGCCGAGCTCCGGCGCGGCGACGTCGTCGTGGTCGAGGCCGGCGAGCTCATCCCGGGTGACGGCACGGTGGTCGAGGGCATCGCCTCGGTCGACGAGTCGGCGATCACCGGCGAGTCGGCCCCCGTCGTCCGCGAGGCCGGAGGCGACCGCAGTGCCGTGACTGGCGGCACCCGCGTCCTGTCGGACCGCATCGTCGTCGAGGTCACGCAGGAGCCGGGGCAGTCCTTCCTGGACCGGATGATCTCCCTCGTCGAGGGCGCCCAGCGCCGCAGGACGCCCAACGAGGTCGCACTCGGGATCCTGCTCACGGCACTGACGCTGATCTTCCTCGTCGTCGTCGTGACGCTGCGGCCGTTCGCCGACTACGCCGGGGCCACGGCGTCGATCACGACACTCGCGGCGCTGCTCGTCGCGCTCATCCCCACGACGATCGGCGCGCTGCTCAGCGCGATCGGCATCGCCGGCATGGACCGCCTCGTGCGCCGCAACGTCCTGGCGCTGTCGGGCCGCGCGGTCGAGGCCAGCGGCGACGTCGACGTCCTGCTGCTCGACAAGACCGGGACCATCACCCTCGGCAACCGCCAGGCCGCGGCGTTCGTGCCGATGCCGGGCGTCGCCGAGGGCGAGCTGGCCGAGGCGGCGCAGCTCGCGTCGCTGGCCGACGAGACGCCCGAGGGCCGCTCGATCGTCGTGCTGGCCAAGCAGTACGGGATCCGCGAGCGCGAGCTCGTGACCGTCGGCGCGGGCGCGATGCACTTCGTCCCCTTCACGGCCGAGACGCGGATGAGCGGCGTGGACCTCGACGGCTCGCGGCTGCGCAAGGGCGCGGGCGACGCGATCGTGCGGTGGGTCGAGGAGGAGGGCGGCGTGGTCCCCGCGGAGTTCGCGCCCGCGCTCGAGCGCATCGCCCGCGACGGCGGCACGCCGCTGGGTGTGGTGCGCGACGCGCGGGTCCTCGGGGTCGTGCACCTCAAGGACGTCGTGAAGGACGGCATGCGCCAGCGCTTCGACCAGCTGCGCGCGATGGGCATCCGCACGGTCATGGTGACCGGCGACAACCGGCTGACCGCGGCGAGGATCGCCGAGGAGGCGGGCGTCGACGACTTCCTCGCCGAGGCGACCCCGGAGGCCAAGCTCGCGCTGATCCGCGAGCAGCAGGCCGAGGGCCGGATGGTCGCCATGACCGGCGACGGGACCAACGACGCGCCGGCGCTCGCGCAGGCCGACGTCGGGGTGGCGATGAACACCGGCACCCAGGCGGCGCGCGAGGCGGGCAACATGGTCGACCTCGACTCGAACCCGACGAAGCTCATCGAGGTCGTCGAGGTCGGCAAGCAGCTCCTGATCACCCGCGGCGCGTTGACGACGTTCTCGATCGCCAACGACGTGGCGAAGTACTTCGCGATCCTGCCGGCGATCTTCGCCTTCACCTACGCCGCGAGCCCCGGCACGCGCGGCCCGCTCGACGACCTCAACGTCATGGCCCTGGGGACCCCCGAGTCGGCGATCCTCAGCGCGATCATCTTCAACGCGCTGGTCATCCCGGCGCTGGTGCCGCTCGCCCTGCGCGGCGTGCGATACCGCGCCGAGGCGGCGACGGCGATGCTGCGGCGCAACCTCCTGCTCTACGGCGTCGGCGGCCTCGTCGCCCCGTTCGTGGGCATCAAGCTCATCGACCTCGTGGTGCACGGCATGCTCGGGGCGTGAGCAGCCACCGCGTCGTCCTCGGCATGGCGGCGGGCGTCGGCAAGACGTTCCGGGCGCTGCAGGAGCTGCGGGCGGCCGCCGACGCCGGGCGCGACGCGGTCGTCGCCTACCTCGAGCCGCACGGGCGCTCGGCGACCGTCGCCGAGGCCCAGGGGCTCGAGCTGCTCGCACGCCGCACCGTCAGCCGGGGCGGCGTCGCGCTGACCGAGCTCGACCTGCCGGGCGTGCTGGCGCGCGCGCCGGAGCTCGTCCTCGTCGACGAGCTCGCGCACACCAACGCGCCGGGGCTCGAGCACGCCAAGCGCTGGCAGGACGTCGAGGCGCTGCTCGCCGCCGGCATCGACGTGCTGTCGACGGTCAACGTCCAGCACCTCGAGTCGCTCAACGACCTCGTGCACGAGATCACCGGCGTGCGCGTGCGCGAGACGGTCCCCGACCGCGTGCTGGCCGAGGCCGACGAGGTGGTCGTCGTCGACGTCTCGCCCGCGGCGCTGCTGGACCGGCTGCGCGCCGGGCTCGTCCACCCACCCGATCGCGTCGAGGCGGCGCTCAACGGCTTCTTCAAGGTCGAGCACCTCGGCGCGCTGCGCGAGCTCGCGCTGCGCCAGGTGGCCGAGGCGGTCGAGGCGCGCCGCCGGCGCGACGTCCCCCTGGGGACCCGGGCGGGCGACGCGCCGGACGTGGCCGAGCGGCTGCTGGCCTGGGTCCCGGACCCCGCCGCCGGCGAGCCGGTGGTCCGCCGGTCGTGGCGCTCGGCCCAGCGCCTCGCCGCGCCGCTCACCGTCCTGGTGACCCGCCCGGTGCGCCCGCCGGAGCCGCCCGAGCAGGCGGCGCTGGACGCGCTCTCGCGCCTGTGCGCGGCCCTGCGGGTCGAGCTCCTGGTGCGCGAGGCCGACGAGGCGGTCGAGGCGGTCGTCGCCGTCGCGCGCGAGCTCGACGCGACCTACGTCCTGCTCGCGCCGCCTGCGCGACGCCGGCTGCGCGCCTCGCCCGTCGACCGGCTGGTGGAGGCGCTGCCCGGTGCCGACGTGCGGCTCGTGCGCGACCGCGGCGCCGTCAGCGGCTGACGCGGACCACCGGCTTGCCCACGACCGTCCGGGACTCGAGGTCGCGGAAGGCCTGGGCGCCGTCGGCGAGGTCGTGGACCGACCCGACCAGCGGCCGGACGTGCCCCTGCTCGAACCAGCGCATGAGGTCGGCGTGCGCGTCGAGGGCGAAGCGCTGGTCGATCGGCAGCATGCCGCCGAAGTTCACGCCGACGACGTCGTGATGGCGCAGCAGCAGCCGGTTGACCTTGACCTCGGGGATCGTCCCGCTCGCGAAGCCGATGACGAGCAGCCGGCCGAAGGGCGCCATGCAGCGCAGGCTCTGGTGGAACGCGTCCCCGCCGACGGGGTCGACCACGAGGTCTGCGCCGCGGCCGTCCGTGAGCTCCTTGACCGCCGCGACCCAGTCCTCGCCCGCGTCGAGCACGTGCGTCGCGCCCGCCTCGCGCGCGGCCTGCCGCTTGTCGTCGGTCGACGCGACCGCGATGACCTGCGACGCCTCGAGCGCGCGGGCGACCTGGATCGCCGCCGAGCCGACGCCACCCGCCGCGCCGTGGACGAGCACGGCCTCCCCTGCCCGCATGCGCCCGCGCCGCACGAGCGCGAGGTGGGCGGTCTGGTAGTTGATCGGCAGGGCCGCGGCCTGCTCGTCGCTCAGCGCGTCGGGCACCGGGAACAGCGCGAAGCCCAGCGCCGGCGCCACCTCCGCCAGCGCGCTGAACATCGCGAGCGCGATCACGCGCTCGCCGGTGTCGCGCCGGCGGCCGACGAGCTCGCTGGCCGGCGTGAACGGCGGCGGCGGCTTGAGCTGGTACTGCCCGCGCGTCGTCAGCAGGTCGACGAAGCCGATGCCGACCGCGTCGACGTCGACCAGGACGAGCCCGTCCTGCTCGGCCGGCTCGTCGACCTCCTCGAGGAGGAGGCCGTCAGGGCCGGTGAGCTCGTGGACCCGCAGCGCGCGCATGGGCGCGCATCATCGCGGGCGTGGCGGTCAGCGGCAGCCCCGAGAGCCGACGCGACACCAGCCGCCCGGCCGCCCCACGGGCCGCTTGCCCGCCTTCGGCGCCGAAGCCGGGTTCGGCGACGTCGAGGTGCGCGAGCGCCTGCGCACCGTGTGGGGCAGCCTCGAGCTCCTCACCGCGACACGACCCTGACACGGGCGCCGCTAGCCTCGCGGCGCGTGGCGGCCCTGGAGGTGCGACAGCTCGTCAAGGCCTACGGCGGCGGCGTCACGGCGCTGCGCGGCGTCGACCTCGTGGTCGAACCCGGCGAGCTCGTCGGCCTGCTGGGGCCCAACGGCGCCGGCAAGTCGACGCTCGTCAAGTCCGCCTGCGGGCTCGTGCGTCCCACCGGCGGGACGATCACCGTCGGCGGCGCGCCCGCCGGCTCGCCGGCCGCCCGCGCGCAGATCGGCTACCTCGCCGAGCTCTTCCGCTTCCCCGGCTGGGCCCGCGCCGACGAGGTCCTCACGCTGCACCAGCAGCTCGCGGGCTCGGGCGGCGGCGCGGCCGAGCGCACCGAGCTGCTGGCCCTGGTCGGGCTGAGCGAGGCCCGCGACCGGCGCGTCGAGGCCATGTCCAAGGGCATGCAGCAGCGCCTCGGCCTGGCCCAGGCGCTCGTCGGCGAGCCGAAGCTCCTGCTGCTCGACGAGCCGACGAGCGCGCTGGACCCCGTCGGCCGGCGGATGGTCCGCTCCGTCCTGCTCGAGCTGCGCGAGCGCGGCCACAGCGTCCTGCTCAACTCGCACCTGCTCAGCGAGGTCGAGCTCGTCTGCGACCACGTCGTGATCATGCGCGGCGGCGAGGTCGTCAGCGCCGGCCGGCCCGAGGACCTCGTCCGCGGGCGCGGCGTCGAGGTCGACCTGGCGGGCGGCACCCGGCTGTTCGAGGGCGCGGGACGCGACGACGCGCCGCGCATCGTCGCGGAGCTCGTGGCCGCCGGCGAGGAGGTCTTCGGCGTCCGGGTGCTGCAGTCGACGCTCGAGGACGTCTACGTGGAGGCGGTGTCGTGAAGGTCGTCGCGCTGCACGCCATCCGCGAGTCCGTGCGCCGGCGGGTCTTCGCCGTCGTGCTCGCGTTGAGCGTCGTCTTCCTCGGCCTCTACGCCTGGGGCACCAACGAGCTGTTCGACGACGTCGGCGGCTTCGCGGGCAACGAGTTCGGTGTCGAGGCCGAGACCGTCGCCGGCGCGACCGTCCTGGGCCTCGGGATGTTCGCGATCCTCTTCCTCGGCGCGGTCCTGGCGACGTTCCTGACCCACGGCGCCGTCCGCGGCGACGCCGACAGCGGGCTGCTGCAGCCGCTCATCGTCCGGCCGCTGGGCCGCACCGCGTACGTCGGCGGGCGCCTGCTGGCGGCGGGCACGGTGAGCGCGCTCTACGCGATGGTCCTCTTCGGCGGCTGCGTCGTCATCACCGGCCTGGCGGGCTGGTGGCCCGACCGCGTCCTGGCGCCGATGCTCGGCCTCGCCGGCGCGACGGTCGTCATCGCCGCGCTCTCGCTGCTGGGCTCCGTCCTGCTCTCGGCGACGGCCAACGGCATCGCGGTGTTCATGGTCTTCGGCGCGGGGCTCATCGCGGGGCTGCTCGGCCAGATCGGCGAGGCGCTGAGCTCGGAGACGCTGACGAGCATCAGCGACGTCGCGACGTGGGTGCTGCCGTTCGAGGCGCTCTACCAGGACGGCCTCGCGCTCCTGACCGCCGACGTGGGCGGCACCACCGAGGCGATCGTCACCCTCGGACCGTTCGGCGGCGCGCAGGACAGCGGCGCACTGCTGTACCCGTTCGCGGTCGTCTACGTGGCGGCCGTGTTCGCCGCCGCGGCGGCGCTGTTCGCACGCCGCGACCTGTGACGACCTCTCACGGTCGGCACCCTTAGGGTGTGCAAGCGTGAGCGCCGGTCTCGCCGCCCTGCTGGACGACGTCGCCGCGCTGGCTCGCCTGGCCGCGGCGTCGGTGGACGACGTCGCCGCGGGAGCGGGGCGCGCCTCCATGAAGGCGGCGGGGGTGATCGTCGACGACGCGGCCGTGACGCCGCGCTACGTCGAGGGCTTCAAGCCCGAGCGCGAGCTGCCGGTCATCAAGCGCATCGCCGTCGGGTCGCTGCGCAACAAGCTGCTGTTCATCCTGCCCGCGCTGCTCGTCCTGAGCGAGTTCGTGGACTGGCTGCTCACGCCGCTGCTCATGGTCGGCGGCGTCTACCTGTGCTTCGAGGGCGCGGAGAAGCTCTGGGAGATGCTGCGCCCGCACGCGCACGAGGCGCAGGAGGGCGGCGGCGTCCACACGCCCGAGCAGGAGCAGGAGCTGGTCTCGGGCGCCATCCGCACCGACTTCATCCTCAGCGCCGAGATCATGGTCATCTCGCTCAACGAGGTGACCGACGAGGCGTTCGTGTCCCGCGCGCTGATCCTCATCGCGGTCGCCTTCGCGATCACGGCCGTCGTCTACGGCGCGGTGGCGGCGATCGTGAAGATGGACGACGTCGGCCTGCGCCTCGTCCAGACCGGCAAGGGCGCCGCCGCGTCGTTCGGGCGCGGCCTCGTGCGCGCCATGCCGATCGTCATGAGCGTCCTCTCGAAGGTCGGCATCGCGGCGATGCTGTGGGTCGGCGGCCACATCCTGCTCGTCGGCCTCGACGACCTCGGCCTCCACGCGCCCTACGACCTCGTCCACGACCTCGAGCACGAGGTCGACCACGCGCTCGGCGCCGTCGGCGGCGTGGCGGCGTGGCTGACGAACACGCTCGCGTCGGCGGTCCTCGGCGTGCTCGTCGGCGCGGTCGTCCTGGCGATCCTGCACCGCCGCCACGCCGCCGCGCACTAGCCGGCCAGGCGAAGCACCTCGCGGACGACGAGCTCGGGCTCGGTGAACGGGACGAGGTGGGCCGAGCCCGGCGCCTCGACCAGCCGCGCGTCCGGCAGGACCTCGGCCGTCCGGCGGTGCGCCGCGACGATCGCGCTGCGCACCTTGCGGTCGGCGCGCGTGGGCCTCGTGCCGGTGATGACGCTGACCGGGATCCCGTCGAGACGCGGCGGCGCCGCGCGCAGCGCCTCGAGCTCGTCGATGAAGACGTCGAGCTCGGCCCCCATCGCCGCGGCGGCCGCCGGCGTGAAGTCCTCCGCGCGGTGGTCGGCGACGACGTCGGCGGGCTGGTGGCGGCCGGGACGGCTGCCGACGAGCCGGTAGAGCCCGACGCGCGCCATCGGCCCGACCATCCGCGCCGACGCGGTGAAGCGCTTGCGTGAGGACGGCTCGAAGTACAGGTCGCAGTGCTCGTCGACCTGGTCGACGAGGACGACGCCGCGCACCGCGCCGGGCCCGAGCGCCGCGGCGGCGGTCCGCACGACCGGCCCGCCCCAGCTGTGGCCCACGAGGACGAACGGCCCGTCGCCGAGCTCGGCGAGCAGGGCCAGCAGGTCGTCGCGCAGGTGCTCGAGCGTGCGCGGCCGCGGGTCGCGGTCGCTGCGCCCGAGGCCGGCCCGGTCGTAGACGACCGTGCGCGCCTGCTCGGCGACGTCCGGCACCACGAGCCCCCAGCTCGAGCGCGACAGGCCCATGCCCGCGTCGAGGACGACGGTCACGTCGCCCGCGCCCCGGACCATGGCGTGCAGGCGCCGGCCGTCCGCGAGCGTGACGTGGCGCGACTCACCGAAGGTGTGCGTCATGGTGTGGCAACCGTATTAGGGTCCCCGAACGCACGCATGAGCGACAAGCGCCCCTTCCCCCTCCACACCGGCGTCGCCGAGGTCGTGGCGGTCGAGCAGCTCTCGCCGCGGATGCGCCGCGTGCGCTTCGCGAGCGAGCGCTTCGGCGCGGGGTTCGGCGTCGAGCAGCCCGGCGAGGTCATCACCCTCGGCTGGCCGCCCGTCGACGCCGGCGGGCCCGCGCCGCCGCAGAGCGGCTTCGGCGGCAAGTGGAAGTGGGTGCTCAAGTCCTCCGTGGGGACCGAGCACTGGCGCAACTTCACCGTCCGCGCCCACCACCCGGCCGCCGCGGCGATCGACGTCGACCTCTTCGCCCACGGCGACGTCGGCCGCTTCTCGTCGTGGGCCGACACGGCGAAGGCCGGCGACCGCCTCGCCTTCGCCGGCCCGCGCATCGACTGGTCGCCGTCGCCCGACGCCGCATGGACGCTGCTCGTCGCCGACGAGACGGGCCTGCCCGCGCTGCAGGCGGCCGTCGAGGTCCTGCCCGCCGGCCACCGGGCGTTCGCGGTGGTCGAGGTCGCCGGCCCCGAGGAGGAGCGCCCCGTCGGCAGCCGCGCGGACGTCACGTGGACGTGGGCGCACCGCGGCGACGCGCCGCCCGGCACGACGACGCGGCTGCGCGACGCCGTGCTCGCCCTGTCCCTGTCCCACGGCGACGGACAGGTGTGGGGCGGCGCGGAGAGCACCGCGATGCGCGACATCCGCCGCGCGCTCCAGGGGCGGCCGGAGCCGCCCTCCATGGCGATGCGCGGCTACTGGAAGCGCAAGGGCTAGGCCGGCACGGCCTCCGGGTCGAGGCTGCTCGCCGTCCGCTGCGCCGAGGCCCGCGCGCGGTCGCTCGTGGCGAGCACCCCGAGCACGAGGACCGCGGCGCCACAGGCCGTCAGCGTCCACCAGGCCGGGCGGGTCGCCGCGACGAAGTCGGCGGCGCCGATCCCGCTCCCGGTCGCCGCGATGGCACCGACCACGGCGACGCCCAGCGCCTGGCCGAACTGCCGGGACGTCGTGGCGATGGCCGCCGCCACCCCGGCTTGGGCGCGCGGCATGCCGGAGACCGCGGCGTTCGTGATCGGCGCGTTGACGAGGCCGAACGCGACCCCGAACAGCGCGTAGGCGGCCACGAGCCACGCCATCGACGTCCCGGGGGCCAGCTCGACGAGCATGAGGCACGAGGCGGCGAAGCCGGCGCCGGCGATGGTCAGCGGCGCCCGCGGCCCGCGGCGCCCCACCAGGGCCCCCGACACGGGCGACAGCGCGAAGATCATCACGGCGATCGGGATCACCGCCGCTCCCGCCTGGACGGGCGACAGGCCCCGGACGTCCTGCAGGTACATGGTGTTGAGGAACAGGAAGCCGCCGAAGGTCGCGAAGGCGACGACCGACAGGGCGATCGAGCAGGAGAAGGCGACCGAGCGGAAGAAGCGCAGGTCGACGAGCGGCTCGGACCGTCGCGGCTCGTAGGCCAGCAGCGCGACGAGCGCCGCGACGGCGGCGCCGAACGCGCCGACGATCAACGGTGCGGTCCAGCCGGCCTCCGGCGCCTCGATGATCCCGAACGTCACCGACGCGAGCAGGACCGCGACGAGCACCTGCCCGACCGGGTCGAACCTCCGAGCCCGCGGGGCCTTGGACTCGGGCACGTAGCGGCGCACCAGCGCGATCGCGAGCAGGCCGAGCGGCAGGTTGATCAGGAAGATCCACCGCCAGCTCGCCGCGGAGACCAGCGCCCCACCGACGATCGGACCGAGCGCGAGCGACACGCCGAACGCCGCGCCCCAGACCCCGACCGCCTGCGCGCGCTCGCGCGGGTCGGTGAAGGTGTTGGTGATGATCGACATCGCGACCGGGTTGAGCATCGATGCGCCCGCGCCCTGGAGGACGCGCGCGACCACCAGGAGCTCGACGGTGGGCGCCACGCTGCACAGGACCGACGCGGCCGTGAACAGCGCGAGGCCGACGGTCAGCACGCGCTTGCGGCCGAAGCGGTCGGCCGTGGAGCCGGCGACGAGCAGGAGGCTGGCCATGACGACGTTGAAGGCGCTGACCGACCACTGCAGCCACGCGAGGTCGGCGTCGAGCTGCTGGCCGATCGACGGCAGCGCGACGTTCACCGCCGTCACGTCGAGTCCGCCGATGAGGAGGCTCATCGAGCAGATGAGCAGGACGCCGACGCGCTGCCGGCGGGTGAGTGCGGTGGGCCCGGGCGGCGTCACGCGTCCTCCAGCAGGCGGCCGAGCCCGTCCAGGATGACGTCGAGCCCGAAGAGGAACTCCGCGTCGTAGTCGTAGCCGACCTCGGCCACGTGGCCGCCGACCACCTCGACGAGGTTGGGGAAGTCGACGAGCGCGTCGGCGTAGTCGACCATCTGCCGGCGGGCCTCCGCTGCGAAGTCCTCGGGCGTCCTGGAGGACATGTCCGTCTGCTGCAGGGCGAAGCCGTAGACGTAGGCGTCCTGGACCGACATGGCGTGGATCGTCATCTCGACCGAGAAGCCCGCCGCGCGCAGGCACCCGAGCACGGCGTCGTGCACCCGCAGGTTGGCCGGTCCGTGGGTGGTTCGCCCCTCCATCTGCCCGACCGCCCACCGATGGCGCAGCAGGGCCTGCCGCGTGGACACCGCGCGCTTGCGCAGCTCCGCCTTCCAGTCGCCTCCGGCCCTGGGCGGCTCGATCTCGGCGAAGACCAGGTCGATCATCCCGTCGAGCAGGTCCTGCTTGCTGGCGACGTGGTTGTAGAGCGACATCGCCTCGACGCCCAGCTCCTTCGCGAGCGCCCGCATCGAGAGCTCGCCCAGGCCGCGCTCGTCGGCGAGCGCCACGGCCGCGTGCAGGACCCGCTCGCGGTTGAGCCGCGGGCGGGAGGTCGACGAGCTTCGGCTTCGAGGAGGCAGCGGGGATCTCCGGACGGTCGTTGCGGGGCGCCCTGCGGCGCCCGGCTTGACGTACTTACGGCGTAAGTGTACAACGCCGGCCGACGGTACTTACAGCGTAAGTACAACGACGACCTGGAGGACCCGCCTCATGCCGACGCGACGTGCCCTGACCACGACGACCCGCTGGGTCCTGCGCCACAAGAAGCTCGTGGTGGGCCTCTGGGTGGCGCTCGCCCTCGCGGGCATCGCCGCAGCCGGACCGGCCGACCGGTCCTTCGACCAGCAGTTCTCGCTCCCCGGCGAGGAGGCGTTCGTCGTCAACGACCGCGTCGCGAAGACCTACGGCAACGGCGGCGACGCCGCCCCGCTGGTCCCGGTGTGACGCTGCCACGCGGGGCGACGGTCGAGTCGCCGGAGGTCCAGGCGCAGCTGCGCGCGGCCCTGCACCGCATCGCGAAGGCCGTCCCAGGCTCGCGGATCGCGTCGTTCGCCTCGACCGGTGACCGCACCTTCGTCTCACGCGACGGCCGGACCACCTTCGCCCTGGTCTTCATCCCGGGCAAGGGCGGCATCGACCCCGGCCAGCACGAGGCGCGGGCGGCGCAGGACGCCGTGGCGCGCGTCACCGTCGGCGGCGCGCCCGTCCGGGTCACCGGCCTCGACGCGCTGCGCGCCGGCGCCGCCGACGGCGGACAGGGCGGCGGCGCCGGCCTCGCCGCCGAAGCGGCGATCGCCGGCGGCGGCGCCCTCCTCGTCCTCGCCTTCGTCTTCGCCTCGTGGATGGCGGTCGTGCCGCTGCTCATGGCGGCCGCGGCGATCCCGACGACGTTCCTGGCGGTCTGGCCGCTCGCCAGCGCGACGGACGTCTCCGTCATCGTCAAGGTCCTGATCGCGCTCGTCGGCCTCGCCATCGCGATCGACTACGCGCTGCTGGTCGTGGTGCGATGGCGCGAGGAGCGCCAGCGCGGGGCGACGCCGGAGGGCGCCGTCGTCGCGGCCATGGAGCACGCGGGCCGCGCCGTCGTCTTCAGCGGCACGACGGTGGCGATCTCCCTGCTGGCGCTCGTCGTCCTGCCCGTGCCGTTCCTGCGCAGCATCGGCATCGCCGGGATGCTCATCCCGCTGGTCAGCGTGGCCGTCGCCCTGTCGCTGCTGCCGGTCGTCCTGAGCACGCTGGGCCCGCGGCTGGACCGCCGCCACGCCGCGCGCCAGGACCGACCCGGCCGGGGCTGGTCGGCCTGGGCCGGCTTCGTCGTCCGCCACCGTGCGAGCGCCGCGGTGCTGTCGGGCGCCGTGCTCGTGGGCCTGGTCGTCGCCGCATCGACGATCCAGCTCGGCAACCCCCGGGCCGAGTCGCTCGCCGGCGCCGGGCCGGCCCGCGCGGGGCTCGACCAGCTCGAGCGGTCGGGCATCGGCACCGGCCCGCTCTCGCCGTTCGACACGCTCGTGGCGGGCGGTGACCCGCAGCGCGTCGTGGCGACGCTCGAGCGCCTCGAGGGCGTGCGCGGGGTGATCGCGCCCCGCGACTGGCGACAGGAGGGCACGTCGCTGGTCTCCGTGGTGCCGACGGCCGACGGCAACTCCCCGGCGGGCCGGGCGACGCTCGACCGCATCCGCGCGGCGACCGGCCAGGACGCCCTGACCGGCGGAGAGGCGGCGCAGAGCGCGGACTTCCTCGATGCCGTCTACGGCGACGTCGTGCTCGTCATCGGCCTCATCGCCGGCCTGACCTTCCTCCTCCTGGCCCGCGCCTTCCGCTCGATCGTCATCCCGCTCAAGGCGGTGCTGCTCAACCTGCTCTCCGTGGGCGCCGCCTGGGGCCTGATGGTGCTCGTCTGGCAGCACGGGCTGGGCTCGGAGGCCGTCTGGGGCATCGAGGCGACCGACGCGATCAACGTCGAGATGCCGATCGTCGTCTTCGCGTTCCTGTTCGGGATCTCGATGGACTACCACGTGTTCATCCTCAGCCGGATGCGCGAGGCGTATGACCGCACCGGCTCCACGGAGGCCGCCGTCGTGGAGGGCATCGGGCGCACCGGCCGGCTGGTGACGAGCGCGGCGCTCATCCTCGGCCTGGCGTTCGTCGCCATGAGCACCGCCCCGGGGACCGAGGCCAAGATGTTCGCGACCGCCCTGGGGGGCGGCATCCTGCTGGACGCGACGCTCATCCGCGGTGTGCTCGTCCCGGCGACCGTCGCGCTGCTCGGACGCTGGAACTGGTGGCTGCCGCGGCGCGCGGCGCGCGCGCTGCGCGTGGTGCCGGCGCCGTCTCCGGCCTCGCGCTGAGGCCGGCGCCTCCCTCGACGACGAAGCCCCGCGGACCACGCGGGGCTTCTTGAGGGGTGAGCGAGGGGACTCGAACCCCCGACCGCCTGGACCACAACCAGGAGCTCTACCAACTGAGCTACGCCCACCGCGCCGAGCGGCAGGATAGCGCTGCATTCGCGACTACACGGCGCCGTGACGGGAACACACGCGTTCATGCCCACCGAGCAGACGTCGCGGGAGCTCAAGATCGTCCAGTACCTCGTGGAAGCACACGGGAAGGAGAAGGAGCTCGAGACCGCACTGCAGGCGCACATCAAGATGGCCTCCAAGGCCACCTACAAGAAGCGCCTCCAGGACCACCTGAAGGAGACCAAGGCGCAGAGCAAGAACCTCGAGAAGCGCATCAAGCAGCTGGGTGGTGCGCCCGACGGCCTCAAGGTCCCGGAGCCCGTCGCCGACGCGGCGGCGGCCGCGAACTCCGTCGCCAACAAGGCGGTGTCGCTGGCCAAGGGCACGGCGCACGCCATCCGCGGCGTGAGCGAGGCCGAGAAGCAGCTCAAGAACGCGAAGACCGAGCTGTGGAACGAGCACGAGGAGATCGCCAACTACCTCGCGATCGAGGCGCTGGCCAACGAGCTCGACGACAAGGAGACCGCCAAGCTCGCGGTGACCCACCGCAAGCAGGAGGAGCGCATGGCCGCGTTCCTCGAGAAGCAGATCCCGCAGCTGACCAAGGCGGTCGTCAAGGAGGAGATCCCGGCGGCCGAGCGCAAGGCCCCGACCAACGGCGGCTCGCGCTCCTCGCGCAGCACGTCGCGCTCGTCGTCGTCGCGCTCGACGTCCTCGGGCTCGTCGCGCAGCACGTCGCGCTCGTCGTCCTCGGGCTCCTCGCGCTCGTCGTCGGCGAAGTCCTCCGGCGGGTCGTCGCGCAGCACGTCGCGCTCCTCGGCGGCGAAGTCGTCGGGCGGCTCGTCGCGCACGACCTCGCGCGCGAAGAGCAGCGGCTCCACCTCGCGCGCCAAGAGCAGCGGCACGACGTCGCGCGCCAAGAGCAGCGGCTCGTCGTCCTCGCGCGCGCAGTCCAGCGGCTCCGGCTCGTCGTCCAGCCGGCGCAGCAGCGGCGGCTCGAGCGGCAGCGGCTCCTCCTCCTAGCGGCTTGCGGCCGGCCCTGCCCGCGGACTGCGGGGCCGGCCGCTCCAGCTCCTCCTACAGCTCCGTGAGGCGCGCGAAGGCGCCTGGGGCGAGCACGGGCCGCCCGGCCACCTCGACCCACGCGTGCGCGCCGAAGCCCTCGCCGTCCGAGCCCTCGCCGGCCGACGGCTTCACGCCGATGACGACGGTCCCCGGCAGCGACCGGCGCGCGAGCATCGCGACGAGCACGAGCGATCGCGCGAGGCACGTCGCGTCGACGGGCAGCGGCCCGAGCGTGCGCGAGACGACGCGTCCGAGCCGCACGCTCTGCTCCAGTGCGTCGCGGTCCTCGGGTGCGAGCGGGCCGGGCGCGAGCGCCCGCAGGTCGACCAGCACGTCGCGCAGGTCCTCGCGGCTCATGCGCCGGCGCACGGCGGCGTACGTGCGTAGGACCTCGGCCACCAGGCGCAGCTTGGTCGCGGGCGCCAGCGCGCCGCGCACGGGCAGCGGCTGGGAGGCGGGCGCCGCGGGCATCGAACCGGACGCTAGCTCACTCGTCGCGCCACCCGCGACGGCTGTAGCGGACGATCGACGGCCGGTCGAGCGTCGACGCGCGCACGCGCAGCCGCCGGCGGTCGGGCGCGAACGTCGCGGCGGCGCGCAGCGTCGGGGCGTCGAGCGTCGCGAGCCGCGCCGGCGGGTCGAGCCCGAGCGCCGGCGGGCGCGAGCCTCGCTGGGCCAGCACGTAGCCCCAGTCGCCGAAGGACGGCACGTCGACGTGGTACGGCCGCGTCGCCAGCCCAGCGGCCGCGACCGTCCGCTCGATGCACCAGAACGCCTCCGGGGCGAACCACGGCGAGCCGGCCTGGACCACGAGCCGCCCGCCGGGGGCCAGCACGCGGCGCCCGAGCATCCCGTACTGCTCGACGCTGTAGAGCTTCGCGAGGTCCTCCGAGTCGGGGTCGGGGAGGTCGACGAGCACGACGTCGTAGCTCGCCGCCGCCGCGCCGCGCGACCAGCTGAACGCGTCGCGGTTGACGACCTCGACGCGCGGGTCGGCGAACGCGCCGCCGTTGAGCCGGCGCAGCTCCGGCCGCTCGCGCGCGAGCCGGACGACCGCCGGGTCGAGCTCGACGACCGTGACGTGGCGCACGTCGCGGTAGCGCAGGACCTCGCGCAGCGCGAGCCCGTCACCGCCCCCGAGGACCAGCACGCGGTCGTGGCGGCCCGCCATCACCGGGTGCACGAGCGCCTCGTGGTAGCGGCGCTCGTCCACCGAGGAGAACTGCAGGTCGCCGTTGAGGAAGAGGCGCACGTCGCGCCCGTCGAGCGACTCGGTGAGCGTGATGTCCTGGTAGCGCGACTGGACGTGGGCGACGATCGGGTCGTCGTAGAGCGCCTGGCGCGCGCTGGCCTCCACCGACCCCGCGGTGGCCGCCGCCACGCCCAGCCCCGCCAGCACGGCCAGGAGCGCGGCGCCGAGCACCGCCACCGCGGTGCGGGAGATCCACCCGCGCAGCAGCCAGAGGACGACCGCGCCGCCCAGGGCGTTGACCGCGCCGAACGCGAGTGCCGCCTGGACCTGGCCGAGCGCGGGGAGGATCACCAGCGGGAACGCCAGGCCGACCGCGAACGCCCCGACGTAGTCGGCCGCCAGCAGGGTCCCCACCGCCCGGCCCGCCGCCTCGCTGCGCAGCCGCCCGACGATCGACACCAGCAGCGGGATCTCCGCGCCCACGAGCGCGCCGAGCAGGACGCTGACGATCCGCACCGCCGGCGCGTAGAGGTCGAGCCACGCGTAGGCGGCGAACAGCCCGAGCGCCGAGAGGCCGCCCGCCAGGGCGACCGCGCACTCAACCGCGACGAAGCCCTCGACCGCGCGCGTCGTCGGCACCCGTCCCGCCGCCCACGAGCCGAGGCCCATCGCGGCGACGAACGTCCCGAGCACCAGCGCCGTCTGCTCGGTCGACGAGCCGAACAGGACCGTCCCCAGCGCGACGATGACCAGCTCGTAGGCGAACCCGCAGATCGCGCAGACGAGCGTCGCGCCCAGGACGATGCGGCGGGCGCCGCGCGGCCCGAGCGCCGCGGGCAGCGGCAGGGGCGCCTGGGCGACCGCCACCGCTACGAGATCGCCGCGGCGATCATCGCGCCCACCGCGACCAGCGCCGCCCCGGTGACGTACGCCGCCGCCGGGTCCTCGTGCTCGTCGGCGAGGATCTCCCCGAGCTTGGCGGGCATGAGCCGGTCGAGCGAGACGAACGCGACCGCGAGCAGGATGAGCCCGACGGCGCCGAAGCCCGCGGTCTCGGCCAGGCCCTTGTCGAGGTCGCCCTCCGACGCGAGGATCGCCGACGTGACGATCGCGCCGACGGCCAGGAAGCCGGCGGCGACGACGATGCCCGCGTCGCGACGGCGGTCGTGGACGATGAGGTGCGCGAGCTTGCCCGGCGTGAGCATGTCGAGCACCATGAAGCCGGCCATCATCAGCGCGATGCCGACCCCGCCGTAGAGCAGGCCGGCGAGCAGGTCGTGGGCGAAGTCCTGGAGGTCCATCGGCGATCAGCGCTCCGTCTGGGTCGTGGAGGTGGTGGCGGGCGTCGTGCGTGGCGGCGGGGCGGTCCTGCGCTCCTTGCGCCGCGCCCAGAAGAACCACGCGACGCCGCCCACGAGGAGGACGAGCCCGAGGCCGAGCGTCGTCCCGTTCTCGCGCAGGAAGTCGCTGCCCGGCGAGTTCGTCGGCGTGCCCTGCTGCGCGGCGGGCTGCGTGGTCGGCTCGAAGGGGACGTAGGGCAGGCCGGCCTGGTCGGCGACGAGCGCCGGCAGCGCGCCGGCCATGTTCACCACGGCCGTGTCGTCGTCGCCGCCCAGGAGGTCGCCGTCGCCGAAGCCCAGTGCCCGCAGCCCGTCGGTGAGCGCGACCTCGTCGTAGCGGTCCGTGAGCACGACGAAGGTCGCGGAGTCCTCCGACTCGCTGGACTCGCTCGTGTACGTGACGTCGACGTCGAGCTTCACGCTGCCCTTCGTGCAGCGCGCGTCGCCGAGCTCGAGCGGCTGGTCGGGGCCGAAGCTCGAGCCGACCTGCTGGCTCGGCGAGCCCTGGTCGCTCAACCGGATCTCCCAGCCGTAGCAGACGCCCTGGGCCTCGAAGGCGTCCGCGAGGTCGTTGGCCAGCTCCGTCGCGTCGGCGGGTTCGAGCAGCAGCGCGTGGGCGGCGGCGGGCAGCGCGAGCACGCTCGCCAGGGCGCACAGCAGCGCGACGAGCGCCCGCCTCACTTGCCGCCTCCGGGACCGCCGCCGCGGAAGGACTCCCCGCGGCCGCTGTAGGTCCCCCACCACCCGCCGACGTACGGGTAGAAGAAGCCGTAGCCGTCGCGCTCGCGCGCGAGCAGGACCTTCGACCCGCGCCCGCCCGGGCCGCCGAGCACGCCGACCATCTGGTTGGAGTAGCGCAGGAAGAGGCCCGAGGCGGTCGTCCGCCGCTCGGCCGGCTTGTGGCGCTTGGCCAGCGCGGCGGCGAGCACCGACGGACGTTCGCGGCAGGTGAAGGCATCGGCGCGCCGGCCCTGCGGGTCGCGCTCGACGCCCGTCGACCGGCAGCGGTCCTCGACGAAGCCGCGCACCGAGCTCGTCCCGCGCGCGACCGAGTAGCCCACGACGAGCAGGCCGACGACCGCGACCACGAGCCCCCAGCGCCCGACCGTCACGCCACCACCAGCCGGCTGTGCGTGCGGACGACCTCGCCCGTGCCCGGGTACAGGTGCCACGTCGTCCACGCGGCGCCGCCCTCGACCGGCCGGCAGAGCATCGCGGTCAGCGCCTCGCGCGCGCCCGGGAAGACGCCGACGATCGCGGCGGCGTCCGTCTCCGCGGCCGCCCGCAGCTCGGCGGCGCGCTCGCGCAGCGCCACCGCCCCCGGCCGCTCGACCGACGAGCGGAAGACGTAGCGCGCCGGTCCGTCGTGGCGCTCGAGCCAGCCCGGTACCGCGGTGTCGGCGCCGGGCACGCACGCCACCGTCTCGCGCAGCTCCGTGCCGTCGCAGCGGGCGATCGCCTGGTGCGACGCGCCGAGGATCCGCAGCTCGACCTCCACCCCGCCGGCCGCCACGACGCACCGGCCGAGCGCGGGCTGCTCCTCGAGCGCGAGCGAGAACCGCAGGTTCGACGCCCGCGCGTCGGCGAACGGGACGTCGAGCTGGGCGATCACGCGCCGCCGGCCTCCGCGCGCAGGCGCGCGACGAGCGCCTCCTGCTCGCGCAGCCGCGATCGCTGGTGCTCGAGCTCGGTGCCCACCCGCGCGACGACCGCCTCCCAGCGCTCGGCCAGCGCGCCGAGGTCCGGGTCGGCCCCGGCGGCGCCGGCGCGCACGCGCAGCCGCTCGGCCTCCTGGCGCGCCTCGGAGCGCTCGTGCACCAGCGCGTTGAGCCGCGAGCGCAGCGCCAGCTCGTCGAGCAGCGCGTCGTCGAGCGCGCTCATGCGCCCTTGGGGTAGACGTCGAGGGCCGCCTCGGGCACGACCGTCCCCAGCGACGTCTCCCAGCCGCCCGTGCCGTAGCGCTCGAAGCCCAGCCGCTTGTCGCCCGCGACGAAGTCGGCGTACTCCATCTCGCCGCGCTCGCGCTCCCCCGCCGCCTCGCGGACGACGAACCGGGCCCGGCCGCGCTCCTCGCGCCGGTAGGTGACGCCCTCGTGGACGACCTCCGGCGCGGTCGGGTCGAGGTCGAGCCCGCCGAGCTTCTCCCACACCGCGACCTCGACGCCCTCGTCGTCCTCCACCGACAGCCACAGCCTGCGACCGCCGATCGCGTCGAGGAGCAGGTGCTCGTGCCAGCGGAACCCGTCCTCGTCGAACTCGACGGTCCGGTCGACGAGGAAGTCGGTCCCGTCGTGGTGGACGACGTCGCCCGGCGCCAGGCGCCGGACGTCGCCGGTCAGCATCCGCTGCTCGTCCAGCGGCGACTGCAGCGCGCCGCGCTCGAGCACCGCCCGGCGTTCAGCGTCCGCGGAGCGCCGGCGCGAGAGGGCGACGGCCCCGGCGGCGAGCGCGCCGAGGACGACGATGACGACGACGACCTCCATGGGCGGACCGTACGGACGGGCCCGGACGGCCCGGTGATCAGCTCGTGGTGTCCGACACCGGACATGACGCCATCGTCACTTCTGGGGAGCCGGGTCGACAGCGCGTCAGGTCCCGACCAAGATTCCCGACAGGGGAAGGGCGGCCGGAGACGGACCGCCGGAGGTACCTGAGTCGGGGAGGCGCGATGGACGCGCGGCAGGACGCCGGACGCGGGGCTTGGACGGCCCGGGAGCGCGGCGCAGAGGACGAAGGGCAGCCGATCCGGCTGCTGGTGGCCGAGGACGACCATGCCTGGCGCGCGGCGCTCACCGCCGCGGTCCGGGCGGACCCGCGGTTCACGCTGCTGGCGGCGGTCGCCGACGCGCTGGACGCCGTCGCCGCCCTCGCGCTGCGACCACACCTGGTGCTCACCGACGTGCACATGCCGCCTGGGCCGGACGGCTTCCACGTCATCCGGGCCGCGGCGGCCGCGGGGGTGCCGGCGGTGGCGATGAGCTCCGACGAGTCGTGGCGCGAGCTCGTGCGCGACGCCGGCGGTCTGGCGTTCGTGAGCAAGGCCCTGCACCTGCGGTCGCTGCTCGACGCCGTGGCCGAGGCCCACGCCCGCCACCACGAGGGCTGACCAGTGCAGCGGCGCTGAGCGATCAGCCGCCGCTGCCGGCCAGCAGCGTCGAGGCGGCCAGCACCGCGGCGACGAGCAGCACGACGGTGATGCGGTGCAGGCGGGCGGACGTGAGCCACGCCCAGGCGCGCGTCTGCAGGTAGCTCCGCGCGCCGGTCGCCGCCGCACCCGCCGTCATCGCCCCCATCGCGCACTGCATGCACATGGCGCCACCGTACCGCTTCGCGTCCGTTCATGAGACTGGGTCTCGTTCTGGTGTACTGTGCGGCGCCGTGCCCGACCTCCTGACCCTGCCCTTCGCCCAGCGCGCCCTCCTCGAGGTCGTGCTCCTGGCCGTCGCCGCGGGCCTCGTCGGGACGTGGGTCGTCCTGCGCGGCCTGGCGTTCCTCGCCCACGCCGTCGGGACCGCGACCTTCCCCGGCCTCGTCGTCGCCGACGGCCTGGGCTTCGCCGCCGTGCTGGGGGCGGCGGGGACGGGCGGCGCGTGCGCCGCGGGCGTCGCGTGGGCGGCGCGCCGGGGCGGTGAGCGCCACGACGCGCACACCGCCCTCGCGCTGGTCGCCGCCGTCGCCGCCGGCGTCGTCCTCGCCAGCGACGTCTTCCGGTCGCAGGCCAGCGTCGAGTCGCTGCTCTTCGGCAGCCTGCTCCTGGTCGACGACGGGGACCTGGTGCTGGCCGGCGCCGCGAGCGCGATCGCCGCGCTGGCGACGCTCACGCTCGGACCGCGATGGCTCGCCGTCGGCTTCGACGGCACGAGCGCGCGGGCGCTCGGTGCACGCCCCCGCCTCACCGACGCGCTGCTCGTCGCCCTGGTCGCGCTGCTGGCGCTCGCCGCGCTGACGACGCTCGGCGCGCTGCTGGTCCCGGCGCTCGTCGTCGTGCCCGCCGCGACGACGCGGCTGGTCTGCCGGCGCCTCGCCACGTGGCAGGTCGCGACGGTGGGGCTCGTGGTGGCCGAGGGCGTGGCCGGCGTCTGGCTCGCGCTCGAGCTCGACACGCCGCCCGGCGCGACGATCGCGGCGCTCGGCGCGAGCGTCTTCGTGCTCGTCGCGCTGGGGCGGGCGCTGCGCTCGCCCGGCAGGGGGCGGCACGCCGCGGTGGGGGCCGCGGCGGTCGTCGCCGCCGTCGGGGCCGCGGGGTGCGGCTCCGGCGGCGACGACGACCCGGGCGCCGGGCGGCTGCAGGTGGTCGCCACGACGACGCAGATGGGCGACCTGGTCCGGGAGGTCGGCGGGGACCGCGTCGAGGTCGTGCAGCTGCTCGAGCCCAACAGCGACCCCCACGACCACGAGCCCCGCCCGAGCGACGTGCGGGCCGTGGCGGAGGCCAAGCTGGTCGTCGCCTCGGGCGACGGGCTCGACGGCTGGGTGCAGGAGGTCGTCGACCGCTCCGGCAGCACGGCGCGCGTGCTCGACGCCGGCAAGGGCCGGCCCGTCGTGCTCGAGCCCGGTGAGGAGGCCCGCCACGACCACGGCGCCGAGGACGAGCACGCCGGCGAGGAGGCGCACGACCACGGCGACACCGACCCCCACTGGTGGCACGACCCGCGCAACGTCGTCGCGGCGACCGCGCGGATCGCCCGCGCCCTCGGCGACGCCGCGCCCGCGGGGCGCGCCGCCTTCGACGCCGCCGCCCGCCGGTACGTGGAGCGCACCCGCCGCACCGACCGCACGGTCGCCGCGTGCTTCGCGCGCATCCCCCACGACGACCGCCAGCTCGTCACCGACCACGACGCGTTCGCGTACTTCGCCCACCGCTACGACCTGCACGTCGTGGGCGCCGTCATCCCGTCGACGACGACCCAGGCGCAGGCCTCGGCCGGCGACCTCGCCGAGCTGCGCCGCACCATCCGCCACGAGGGCGTGCGCGTCGTCTTCCCGGAGAGCTCGCTCAACCCGCAGCTAGCCCGGACCGTCGCCCGAGCCGCGGGCGCCCGGATCGGCGACGCGCTGTACGCCGACACGCTCGGTCCCGCCGGCTCGCCGGGCGCGACGGTGCTCGGCGCGCTGCAGGCCAACGCCGACCGCCTGGTGCGCGGCCTGACCGACGGACGGCAGGGATGCCCGAGCCGGTCCTGACCCCGCTGGTGCGCGCGGAGGGACTCGTCGCCGGCTACGGCGGCGCCCCCGCGCTCACCGGCGTCTCCTTCGACGTGCGGCCCGGGCAGCGCCTCGCGGTGCTCGGCCCCAACGGCGGCGGCAAGACGACGCTCTTCCGCGTGCTGCTCGGCGAGCTGGCCCCGCTCGCGGGCCGGCTCGAGCTGCCGCGCTGCGCCGTCGTGCCCCAGACCGACCGCTCGCGCCTGGACTTCCCGGTCAGTGCTCTCGACGTGGCCGTGATGGGCGCCCTGTCGCGGCTGGCGTGGTGGCGCCGGCCGGGGCGCGCAGAGCGCCGGCGCGCGCACGAGGCGCTGGAGCGCGTCGGCCTGGGCGACCGCGCCAGGACGACCTTCGGCGAGCTCAGCGGCGGCCAGCGCCAGCGCGTGCTCGTCGCCCGCGCGCTGGTGCAGGACGCCCCCGTGCTCCTGCTCGACGAGCCGTTCACCGGCCTGGACGCGGCCAGCGCCCACCGTCTCGAGGCGCTGCTGGCCGACCTCGCCGCCGAGGGCCGGGCACTGCTGGTCGCCACCCACGACGTCGAGCAGGCCCGCCGCTGGGAGCGCGTGCTGTGCCTCAACGGCGAGCAGGTCGCCTTCGGGGCGCCGTCGGTGCTCGACGCCGCGGTGCTGGCCCGCGCCTACGGCGCCGACGTCGTCGCGCTGCCGGTCTGCGGGCGCGACGCACGCTGACGTGGACGCCCTGCTGGACCCGTGGCAGGACCCGGTCCTGCGCCGCGCCTTCGCCGAGGTCGTACTGCTCGGTCTCGCGGGCGGCGCGATCGGCGTGTGGGTCGTGTGGAACGGGCTCTCCTACGCCGCCGAGTCGCTGTCGCACGCGCTCCTGCCGGGGCTCGTCGTCGCCGCGCTCGCCGGGCTGCCGCTCGTCCTCGGCGGTGCCGCCGGCCTCGCCGTCGCGGCCCTCGCGGTGGCGCTCGCCGGCCGCGTGCCCGAGCTCGGCCGCGACACGGCGACGGCGGTCGTGGTCACCGGCTTCCTCGGTGCAGGCGTCCTGCTCGCCCTGTCCCCCGACGTCCCCCCGCGGCTCGCCGAGCTGCTCTTCGGCGACGTCCTCGGCACGACCGACGGCGCGCTGCTGCGCGGCGCCGCGCTCCTCGCGGTCCTGGCCGCCGCGCTGTGGGTCCTGCACCCGCGCCTGGCGGCGACGGCCTTCGACCGGGCGGGCGCCGGCGCCCTGGGCCTGCGCGCGGGGCGGCTCGACGCCGCGCTCCTCGGCCTGCTGGCCCTCGTCGTGCTCGTGGCCACCGAGGGCCTGGGCAACCTGCTCGTCGTCAGCGTCCTCGTGGCTCCGGCGGCCGCGGCACGGGAGCTCTGCCACCGGCTGCGCACCCAGCTCGCCGCCGCCTGCACGATCGCCGTCGGCGCCGGCTGGGCCGGGCTCTACGTCTCCTTCCACGCCCGTACGGCGGCGGGCGCGACGATCGCGCTGGTGCTCGTCGGCGCCTGGCTGGCCGCCGCCGCGGCGGCCCGGACCGCGCGGGCGCTCCCGGCGACGGGCTAGCGCTGCTCGCGGCAGTCGCCGCAGGTGCCGTGCAGGACGATCTCGTGCTCGGCGACGTCGAAGGCCACGCGCCTGGAGACGCGGCCGATCGTCCGCTCGAGCTCGTCGTCGGCGAACGGCTGGATCTCGCCGCAGTCGTCGCAGACGAGGTGGTGGTGGTGATGGGCGCCGCCGGGGTGCAGGGCCTCGTAGCGCGCGATGCCCTGGCCCACCTCGATGCGCGAGACCAGCCGCAGGCGCTCGAGCTCGTCCAGCGCGCGGTAGATCGACGCGCGCGCCGGGCGCCGCGGCGCGTCGCGCAGGGCCTCCTCGATCTCGAGGGCGCTGACCGCGCAGGTCTGGCGTCCCAGCAGCTCGACGACGGCCTGGCGCGCCCCGCCGCGCCGGAAGCCCGCCTCGGACAGCCGCGCGGTCGCGTGCTCGGTCCAGGTCGGCGCGGCCTCGGTCATCGGCCCCAGTCTAGACGCGCGCACGCGAGGGGCGGCCGCCGCGACGCCACTGGCTGGCCAGTCAGCCAGTAGTCTCTGCGGCACGCGCTCGGCACCGATAGTTGAATGTCGGGCGCGACACGACGCTCTGTCAAGCGCGCGCCTCCGGAACGACCAGAAGAGGGATCACATGCCAGGCACCGACGCGTTGGTCTTCGACGCGATCCGCACCCCCCGTGGCAAGGGCAAGAGCAACGGCTCGCTGCATGCCACCAAGCCGGTCGACCTCGTCGTCGGCCTCATGCACGAGATGCTCTCGCGCAACACCAACCTCGACCCCAAGCGCGTGGACGACGTCGTCCTCGGCTGCGTCTCCCCCGTCGGCGACCAGGGCGCCGACATCGCCAAGACCGCGGCGATCAAGGCCGGCCTGCCCGACACCGTCGCCGGCGTGCAGCTCAACCGCTTCTGCGCCTCCGGTCTCGAGGCCGTGAACATCGCCGCCCAGAAGGTCGCCTCCGGCTGGGAGGACCTCGTCTTCGCCGGCGGCGTCGAGTCCATGTCGCGCGTGCCGATGGGCTCGGACGGCGGCGCGTGGGCGATGGACCCGGAGACGAACTACGACACGGCCTTCATCCCGCAGGGCGTCGGCGCGGACCTCATCGCCACCGTCGAGGAGTTCAGCCGCGACGACGTCGACGCCTACGCCGCCCGCTCGCAGGAGAGGGCTGCACGAGCTCAGGAAGAGGGACGGTTCGGGAACTCGGTCATCCCGGTCCTCGACCTCAACGACAACGTCGTCCTCGACCACGACGAGTTCATCCGCAAGGGCACGACCACGGAGACGCTGGGCAAGCTCAAGCCGTCCTTCGAGGTCATGGGCGAGATGGGCGGCTTCGACGCCGTCGCGCTCCAGAAGTACCACTGGATCGAGAAGATCAACCACGTCCACACCCCGGGCAACTCCTCGGGCATCGTGGACGGCGCGTCGCTGCTGGCCATCGGCAACGAGAAGACCGGCGAGGAGCTCGGCCTCACGCCGCGCGCCCGCATCCTGGCCACCGCCGTCTCGGGCGCCGACCCGACGATCATGCTCACGGGCCCCGCCCCGGCGTCGCGCAAGGCGCTCGAGAAGGCCGGCATCACGAAGGACGACCTCGACCTCGTCGAGATCAACGAGGCCTTCGCGGCCGTCGTCCTGCGCTTCGTCCGCGACATGGACCTCGACATGGAGAAGGTCAACGTCAACGGCGGCGCCATCGCCATGGGCCACCCGCTCGGCGCGACCGGCGGGATGATCCTCGGCACGATCATCGACGAGCTGCACCGCACGGGCGGCCGCTACGGCCTCGCCACCCTGTGCGTGGGCGGCGGCATGGGCATCGCGACCGTGGTCGAGGCGATCCGCTGATGGCCGAGTCGACCACGATCCGCTGGGACCAGGACGACGACGGCGTCGTCGTCCTGACGCTCGACGACCCCAACCAGTCGGCCAACACCATGAACGAGGCCTACAAGACCTCGATGGCGGCCACGCTGGACCGCCTCGAGGCCGAGAAGGACTCGATCACGGGCGTCGTGCTGACGTCCGCCAAGAAGACGTTCTTCGCCGGCGGCGACCTCAACGACCTCCACAAGGCCACGAAGGAGCAGGCCGGCGAGATCGCGCAGATGGTGCGCGAGGTCAAGGCCGACCTGCGCCGCCTCGAGACGCTCGGCAAGCCGGTCGTCGCCGCCATCAACGGCGCGGCGCTCGGCGGCGGCCTCGAGATCTGCCTGGCCACCCACCACCGCATCGCGCTGGACGCCAAGGGCGTGCAGCTCGGCTTCCCGGAGGTCCAGCTCGGCCTCCTGCCGGGCGGCGGCGGCGTCGTGCGCACCGTGCGCATGGTCGGCATCGTCGACGCGCTCATGCAGTGGCTGCTGCAGGGCAAGCGCTACTCGGCGACCCAGGCCAAGGAGAAGGGCCTCGTCGACGAGGTCGTCTCGAGCCCCGACGAGCTCCTCCCGGCGGCCAAGAAGTGGATCGCCGAGAACCCGGAGGCCGTCCAGCCCTGGGACGTCAAGGGCTACAAGATCCCGGGCGGGGCGCCGTCCAACCCGAAGCTCGCGCAGAACCTGCCGGCCTTCCCGGCCAACCTGCGCAAGCAGCTCAAGGGCGCCAACTACCCCGCCCCGAAGGCGATCATGGCCGCGGCCGTCGAGGGCGCCCAGGTCGACTTCGACAACGCGATCGAGATCGAGGGCCGGTACTTCACCGACCTCGTGACCGGCCAGGTCGCCAAGAACATGATCCAGGCGTTCTTCTTCGACATGCAGGCCGTCAACGGCCGCGCGTCGGGCGGCGGGCGTCCGGACGGCCTGGAGGAGTTCCAGCCCAAGAAGGTCGTGGTCCTCGGTGCCGGGATGATGGGCGCCGCGATCGCCTACGTCTGCGCGAAGGCCGGCATGGAGGTCGTCCTCAAGGACGTCGACCAGGCCGCCGCCGAGCGGGGCAAGGGCTACTCGGAGAAGCTCGTCGCCAAGGGCGTCGAGCGCGGCAAGGTCACGCAGGAGAAGGGCGACGCCCTGCTCGCGCGGATCACGCCGACCACCGAGCCGTCCGCGGCGCAGGACGCCGAGCTGGTCATCGAGGCCGTCTTCGAGGACCCGAAGGTCAAGGCGCAGGTCTTCGCCGAGATCGAGCCGTACCTCGCCGAGGGCGCGCTGCTCGGGTCCAACACCTCGACGCTGCCGATCACCGGCCTCGCCGAGGGCGTCTCCCGCCCGGCCGACTTCATCGGCCTGCACTTCTTCAGCCCGGTGGACAAGATGCCGCTGCTGGAGATCATCAAGGGCGAGCAGACGACCGACGAGACGCTGTACCGCGCGCTCGACGTCGCCAAGGCGATCAAGAAGACGCCGATCGTCGTCAACGACTCGCGCGGCTTCTTCACCTCGCGCGTCATCGGCACGTTCATCAACGAGGGCATCGCGATGCTCGCCGAGGGCGTCCCGGCCGCGTCGATCGAGCAGGCCTCCTCGCAGGCCGGCTACCCCGCCCCCGTGCTCCAGCTCTCCGACGAGCTGAACATGGAGCTGATGGTCAAGATCCGCAAGGCCACGAAGGAGGCCGCGGACGCCGAGGGCTCGCCCTGGGCCGACCACCCGTCCGAGGCGGTCATCGACGCGATGATCGAGGCGGGCCGTCCGGGCCGCCTGCGCGGCGCCGGCTTCTACGAGTACGAGGACGGCAAGCGCACGGGCCTGTGGAAGGGCCTGCGCGACCTGTTCCCGCCGGTCGAGGACCCGTCGACGATCTCGCTCAAGGACCTCGAGGAGCGCATGCTCTTCGCCGAGGCCCTCGAGACGGTCAAGTGCCTCGACGAGGGCGTGCTCGAGACGGTGGCCGACGCGAACATCGGCTCCATCCTGGGCATCGGCTTCCCGGGCTGGTCCGGCGGCGTCGTCCAGTACATGAACGGCTACGAGGGCGGCCTGCCCGGCTTCGTAGCCCGCGCCCGTGAGCTCGCCGCGACGTACGGCGAGCGCTTCGAGCCGCCGGCCTCCCTCGTGGAGAAGGCCGAGCGCGGCGACACGTACAGCGACGCGGCGGCGCTGGCCGCCGCGTAGTCCGTGGCGTGGGACTGGGGGGATCAGGCCCCCCAGTCCCCTCCGCCGCTAGCGTGCTGGGACATGGCGCCCAGCGAGAAGCCCACCGTCGAGGTCCCGGACGGCCCGCCGTCCTACCAGCTCGAGCTCGAGGACCTGGAGGTGGGCGACGGCGACGAGGCGGTCGCCGGCAAGGTCGTCGAGGTCCACTACGTCGGCGTGGGCTGGTCGACCAAGGAGCAGTTCGACGCCTCCTGGGACCGCGGGGACACGTTCAGGTTCTCGCTCGGCAAGGGCCAGGTCATCCAGGGCTGGGACCAGGGCGTCGAGGGCATGAAGGTCGGCGGCCGGCGGCGCATCACGATCCCGCCGATGCTCGGCTACGGCAAGCGCGGCGCGCCGCCGGTGATCGGGCCCGACGAGACGCTCGTCTTCGTCGTGGACCTGCTCGGCGTCCGTTAGGCGGCGTCCTTCGCGCGCTTGGGCGCGCGGGCCCGCAGGCGCTCGTGGTTGAGGCGCAGGAGGGCGAGGACGTCGTCGACGTCCTCCTGCGTGGCGATCCGCCGCGCCGCCAGGGCGCGGGAGGTCGGGAACGCGGGGTGGGGCTCGATCCGGCCCTCCTCGCGCAGGCGGTCGGCGTCGGCGACCGCGAAGGCGAAGTGCGCGGCGCGGTCGCCGTGGAGGTGGCCGATCTCCCAGCCGTTGACCGTGAGCGCGACCTCGCCACGCTCGCCGGGCGGATGGACCTCGACGCCGTCCCAGGACGTGGCCTCGTCGATGATCTGGACGCTTGCGGTGGGCATAGCGCGCATGCTGCACCTTCAAGCGCGGTCGAGGTCAAGGGACCGGTGAGGCCACCGCGTCCTCGACCTCGTCCCACGACGTGACGACCGTCGCGACCCCGGCCTCGAGCAGCGCCACGCGCCGCTCGTCGCGCTCGGGGAGCTGGACGAAGCAGAGGTTGCCGATCGTGGGGATGCCGGCGGCGACCGCCGACTGGGCGCCGGGCACCGAGTCCTCGACGGCGAGCGCCTGCGCGGCGTCCAGCCCGAGGCGCTCGAGCGCGTGGAGGTAGACCGCCGGGTCGGGCTTGCTGGTCGGCACGGGCAGCGAGTCCTCGGCGCTGAAGCGCACCTCGGGCGGCAGGAGCTCGTCGAGCCCGGTCGCCGCGAAGCACGCCGCCAGGCGTGGCGTGGCGCTGGACGAGACGGCGGCGAGCGTGTGGCCGGCCGCCAGCCGCGTCAGCGGCTCGAGCACGGCCGGGTCCGGGCGCAGGACCTCGCCCAGGTAGATGCTGACCGCGCGGCGCTCCTCGGCGACCCAGCGCTCGAGGGCCTCCGCGCTGAGCCGGTCGGCCATCCCGGCCTCGGCGAGGAGGTCGACGGCCGTGGTGCGGAAGTTCTTGCCCGTCGTGGCGAGCCGCAGCTCCTCGGGCTCGTAGCGGCGCTGCACGCCGTGGGCCTCCAGGAAGCGGTTGGTCACCTCGGTCGAGGCGACGAACGCGGGCTCCTCGGAGGGGAAGAGGTTGCCGTCGGCGTCCAGCAGCAGCGCGCGCGTCTCGGTCGTCACGCAGCCACCCTGCCCGCCTCTGCGCGGACGTACGCCTCGACCGTGCAGCGCAGCCCGTCGCGCTCGAGGGCCCTGAGCGCCCGCTCCACCGAGCGCACGAGCATCGGGTCGTCGGCCAGCCAGCCGAAGACGTCGTCGGTGCGCTCGAACAGCGGCGCGGGGTCGTCACCGCCCTCCTGGGCCAGCGGCTGGAGCTCGTCGAGGCGGGCGTCGCGGATCGCGATCTCCCGCCCCTCGAGGTCGGTGCCGCGCAGGTAGCGCACCCACGCGGCGACGGCCAGCGTCAGGAGCTCGTGCGGGCGGCCGCGCTCGCGGGCCTCCTCGATCGACGGCAGCAGGTACGACGGGACCTTCGTCGACCCGCGCCCGCAGAGCCGCGCGAGCTGGTCGCCGACCGCCGGGTTGGCGAAGCGCCGCAGCAGCGAGCGGCGGTACTCGTCCAGGTCGATCCCCGGGACCTCGGGCAGGAGCGGCGCCACCTCGTCGGCCATGAGCCGGTCGAGGAAGTCGTGCACGAGCGGGTCGGCCATGGCGCCGGAGGTGTCGCGGTGGCCGAGCAGGTAGCCGACGTAGCCCAGCGCCGAGTGGCCGCCGTTGAGCAGGCGCTTCTTCATGCGCTCGTACGGCGCGACGTCGGCGACGAGCTGCACGCCCACCTGGTCCAGCGGCGGGCCGTCGACGCCCAGCGCGTCCTCCACGATCCACTGGCGGAACGGCTCGGTGGCCACGGGCCACTGGTCGACCACGCCGTGGCGCTCGGCGAGCAGCGCCCGCAGGTCGTCGGTCGTCTCGGGGGTGATGCGGTCGACGACGCTGCTGGGGAAGCGGACCGCCTCGGCGATCCAGCCCGCCAGGTCGGCGTCATGGCGCCGCGCGACCTCGAGCGTGGCGCGCCGGGCGGCGGCGCCGTTCTCCGGGACGTTGTCGCAGGAGAGGACGACGAACGGCGGCGTGCCGTCGGCGCGCCGGCGGCGCAGGGCCGCGGCGATCCAGCCGAAGGCGGTCCCGGGGCGGTCGAGGTCCTCGTCGTCCTCGCCGGCGTCGTAGGCCCCGCCGGTGAGGGTTAGGGTCACGAGCCGCGTGCGGCGGTCAGTCAGCGCGGCCATGACCTCCTCCGCGTCCTCGCCCGCGAACAGGCAGCGCTGGAGCGCACCGATGACGCGCGGACGGTCGAAGCGCTCGTCGCGCTCGACGACGGTGTAGAGGCCGTCCTGCGGGACGAGGGCGTCGCGCATCGCCGGGCGGCGCAGCGACACGCCGGTGATCCCCCAGTCCGTGCTGATGCCCTGCTCGGCGAGGTCGTCGAGGTAGACGGCCTGGTGGGCGCGGTGGAAGCCACCGACCCCGAGGTGGACGACGGACGGCGTCAGGGCCGAGCGGTCGTAGGTCGGCACGGCGATGCTGCTGGGGAGGTCGGCGAGGGTGGCGTCGGCCAAGGTGGACCCGGCCGGCGCCTGGGGCGTCGGGCTGTGCGGCATGGCGTCTCCTGCTCCGGCGCGGTGGCCGGAGGTCGGGGCTTCTGGGAGAGGGCGCCGCCACAGCCCGGGTCACGGCACCGCGGCAGCGTGAGCGCACAGGTGCCCGGTCCCGGCGTGCCGACCGTCGTGCTGTCGCGGCGCGGACCCCCGGAGGCTCAGTGTGTGACCGACCGCACGTCCAGCTCGGCGAAGCGGGCGGCGACCTGCTCGCGCGACGGGCCGTGGCGCAGGCGGTGGCGGATGCGCAGGAGGCTGACGGCGCCGAGGACGACGGGCAGGCCGAGCTGGAAGACGCGGTAGCCGAGGACCGCGGCGGTCGCGAGGCCCAGCGGCGCGCCGTACAGGACGAACATCCCGATGAGGCCGCCGTCGGTCCCACCCACGCCGCCCGGCGTCGGGATGAGCGCACCGGCGTGGCCGAGGGTGTAGGCCAGGACGAAGACGCCGACGGGCGGCGTGTCGTCGCCGAAGGCGTGGAAGGCGGCGGCGAGCGCGGCGACGTCCGCGGCGTAGTAGGCGACGGCGCCCGCGATGAGCAGGAGGTCGCCGCGGCGCACCAGGTCCATGCTCGTGCGCACGCCGCCGTGCAGGAAGCCGCGCAGGCGCCAGACGAGCACGCGCAGGCGGCCGGCCGGCGGGGTGGGCGCGGGCGCGCCGGCGCGGGCGAAGCCGAGCGCGGCGGCGAGGACGACGGCGCCGAACGCCGCGGGGAGGATCGACCCGACCGCGTGCACCCCTTCGCCGTCCAGGAGGCCCGTCCACACCGCGGTGCCCGCGAGCACGAGGGCGACGAAGCTCACGAGGCTCGTGACGAGGAAGAGCGCGACGTGGCGCTCGGCGGCGAGCTGGGCGGGGACGCCGGCGCGGCGCATGACGAACGTCCCGAACGCCGGGCCGCCGGCGCCGCCCGCGGGCAGCAGGACGTTCGTGCCCTGCTCGGCGAAGCCCAGGTCGACGGCGACGCGGAACGGGACGACGCGGTCGAAGGCGCCGAGGAGCGCCGCGACGAAGCCGAGCATCGAGGCCAGCGAGCACGCGGCGGCGACGCCCATCCAGTGCCAGTCGGCCGCGTCGAAGCGGTCGCGGACCTCGCCGACGCCAGGGAGCGTCGCCAGCGCCAGGATGCCCACCGCCGCGACGGCGACGAACGCGCCGACCCGCAGCGCCAGCCGCCGCGGGTCGAACGGGAGGTCGGGCTCGTCGGTGGCCGGCCGCGTCGGCGTGGTCGTCGGGCCGGCCGTCACGAGGTCAGTCCTGCCCGCGGACGGCCTGGCGCAGCACCGACGCGGCAGGCAGCGCGTGGGCGTCGCCGGCGGCGACGGCGTGCTCGACGTCCTGCGGCGTGCTGCGGGCGCCGTCGTAGACGACGACGGTGGCGACGTCGCCGTCCTGGAGGAAGGTGGTCTCGCCGTAGGGCGTGTAGCGCGTCGCGCCGATGCCGACGAGGGCGGTCTGCGGGCGGCCGGCCTCGTGGAGGAGGGCACCGACGGGCTCCAGCGGCGTGGGGTCGCCGCCCTGCTGATGGCGCAGGCGGTCGACGACCCAGTCCAGGAGGGTCGCGCCGTAGTACGAGTAGCCCGGGAGCGGGCTGTCGATGCCGTAGGCGTGGGTCGCGCCGTCGCGGGTGAGCAAGCAGGCGAGGCGGAAGGTGCTCGTCGGCCCCGCGGGGTCGAGGTCGTCGAGGGCGATGGCGGTGCGCGCGACGCCCTTCGACGCCGCTCCCCAGTTCTTCTTCTCGCTGATGCGCTTGGCGCCGGGGCGGCGGATGGAGCAGTCGTTGAACGCCGCGATGGCGCGCGGCGTCAGGGCGGCCGGGCCGGCGTCGTCGTAGGTGACGGTGAGCAGGACGCCGACCTCCGGCTCGAGCTGGAGCTCGCCGGGCGCGTCGCGCGGGGGCAGCGCGATCGTGTCGTGCGAGAGCGGGAAGGTCCCGACGAACGTGGTCGCGTTCGGGAGGTACCAGGGGAAGATCCCCTTGGGCGCCTCGGCGGCGGCCTGGACGTGCACGAAGTCCGACGCCTCCCCGGCCTGCTCGAGGTGGCCCGCGAAGTTCCCCGCGACGCCGATCCCGGCGGCCGCGCGCAGCTCGTCCAGCGAGAGCTCCATCGGCCGGACCCTAGGGAAGGGCACCCCGAGGGCGGGCCTAGACTCCGGCGGGTGAGCCTGCACCGCGGCATCGGCGATCCCCACGGCATGCAGCCCGACCCGGTCCAGCGCCTCGCGGACTCCTTCGAGGAGCGCAAGTCCACCCGGACGCGCACCATGGCCACGGGCACCCTCGCCTGCCCCAGCTGCGACGCCCCGGCCCTCCCGGACCGCCCCCTCTCCCCCGCGGACCCGCTCACCTGCGGCTTCTGCTCCCACACCGCCCACGTCCGCGACTTCCTCTCGCTCGCGGACCCGTCCCGTCCGGCGCGGGTCGTCGTGCGGGTCGCCGTCGAGGCGCTGCCTGAGCGTCACGCGCTGCGGCGCGCGGCCTAGCGCCCGCGGGCACGCCGCCGCCGCTCGAACGCGGTGATCGCGGTGAGGGCCACGGCGACTCCGGTGAACGACGTCAGCCCGGCGAAGAGGCCTGGCTCGTCGTAGCGCCAGCCGGTCGCCCCGATCACGACGCCACAGCCCGCGGCGAACAGGACGTCGCCGACGTACGGATGCCGCTCGAAGAACGCGGCGATCCGCTTCACCAGCCGGTCCTGCCGCGGCGACGTTGGACGGCGCCCATGGCGGCGACGACGGCGAAGATGATCAGGAAGACCGTCGCCTGGTTCAGCCAGTCGAGGACCTCGAACCGCCCGTCGCCGATGGCGTCCACGGCCTCCCACACGAAGGTCGCGAAGACGATGCTGGCGATCCAAGCCGGGGCACTCGGCGCCATCCCCCGCGGCCGCGGGCCCTCTGACTCGGCCATCCCCATGGCGTGAGCCAACCACGCAGGGCGGCGTCGTGCCAGCGGAGGCGCGTCGAGCGGCGGTCCTCGGATCAGACCGTTGGTGCCCAGCTCTGGCTGTCGATGACGAGCGCCTCCGCGACGAGTGCGATGGAGATGGCGACGGCAAGCAGCCAGACGAGGGCGTGCTTGCGCGCCCGGGTTGCGGCAGCGGCGAGGAGGACGGCGCCGGCCGGGGCCGCGATCCGCAACAGCCACGGGTCCTCGCCGGCGTACGCCTCGCAGTGCTCCGCGCGAGGCGTCCCGGGGACGGGACGGTCGACCGGCGGACCCGGCGCGAGGCAAAGGTGCCGGACTGCGCCCGCACACGAGGCGCCGACGACGAGCACCAGGAGGATCGGGCCCGCGGCGCGGACCAACGCACTGGTCCTCGCGGCTGGTGAGCTCATGCCCCTCCGGGTACCCCGATGCCGTGCCATCGTCGACGCACGACGCCGTCCGCGCGCAGCTCGAGGCCAAGCGGGAGCGGTTGCTCGAGCGGGTCGCCGACCTCTCGAAGACGCCGGAGCTCGGCGCCGCGCAGGGCTTCGGCAAGCGGATCGGCGACGGCACTGTCGAGGCGGTGAGCCGTCTCACCGACATCGGTGTCGGCGGTTCGGCGGAGGTCGGCCTCGCGCGGGTCGAGCGGGCGCTCGCGAAGCTCGACGAGGGGACCTACGGGCAGTGCGACGCCTGTGGCGCGGAGATCCCGCCGGCACGGCTGCAGGCCATGCCGGACGGCGTGCACTGCCTCGCGTGTGCGGCGGCGCAGCGGCGCACGGCGCCGCCCCGCCGGCGCTAGCGACCCCGGCGCGCTTCCCAGGCCGACCCGGGCTTGGCCGGCAGGAACGCCGCGACGACGGCCACCGGTCCGATCACGACCCCGACGGCGAGCCAGACCCACCGGCCCTTCATGCCGAGCACGACCATCGCCAGCGCGTAGACGGCGAGGATCGCGACGATGAGGACCACGACGAGCACCTCACCGGCGCCGACGCTCGCGACGATCTCCGTTCCCGGCAAGCGCCCCCGGCAGGACTCGAACCTGCGGCCCGCTGCTTAGAAGGCAGCCGCTCTATCCAGCTGAGCTACGGGGGCAGCGGGCGGGATGCTGACAGGCGCGGCGGGCGGTGGCGACGCGCTAGCCGGCCTGCGCAGGGGGCGGCGCGGCGCCTCCGGTGCTCTGCGGCGGCCGCTCGTCCTCCTCGTTCACGGGACGTCCGCCGGGCTGGCGGAGGGCGTCGGCGGCGCGGCTGGCCTTCTGCTGCATGGTGCCCTTGCCGCGCGCGATGTCGGCGAGCTCCTTGGCATCCTGCTTCAGCGCGGCACTGCCACCGCGGTCGTCGATGACCTTCTTGGCCGTCTTGGTGAGCTTGCGGAAGTCCATGCACCAGCCCTACCCGCCGCCGCACCGGATGCGACGGGGTCTGACCCCGAGCATGCGACAGGCCCTGGCACCCATGCGACGGGGTCTGACCCCGAGCATGCGACAGGCCCTGGCACCGGATGCGACGGGGTCTGACCCCGAGCATGCGACGGGGTCTGACCCCGTGCGGGACCACGCAGTCGGGATGGCCGGATTTGAACCGGCGGCCCCCGCCACCCAAAGGCGGTGCTCTACCAGGCTGAGCTACACCCCGCGACCTTGGACAAGTCTACGGGCGCTGGGAGGGGGTCAGACGAACGTCCAGGACGGCGGTCGGACAGGCGTCCAAGCGGCGGCCTGGACGGTCCGTGATCTGGGGTGGTGGCCCCGATGGAGGGCGGGATGCCGCACCGCCCCGTCACCCGCTCCATCGCCGCCGCTGCCGCGGCCGGCGCCGTGCTGCTCGGGACCACCGGGGTGGCCACGACGCCCGCCGCGCCCACGAGCGCGGTCGCGTCGATCTCCAAGAAGGCCGGTAAGGTCGGGAAGACCAGCAAGGTCAGCCCACGTCGCCAGTCGAACGCCGACTGCAACGACGCCGACCTCCTGCCGACCGCCGCGAACCTCGGCCGCATCCGCAGCGCCACGCTGTGCCTGCTCAACAAGGAGCGCCGCGCGCAGGGCCGCACCGCCCTCAGCGAGCACGTGACGCTCCGCGGCGCCGCGACGTCCTACGCCCGCGAGATGGTCGCCGGCCAGTTCTTCGCCCACGACGCCCCGAGCGGCTCGACGATGCTCAGCCGCCTCAAGCGCACGACGTACCTGAAGGCCGCGCGCACCTGGGCCGTCGGCGAGAACCTGGCCTGGGGCTCGGGCGAGCTCGCCACGCCGCGGCGCACCGTCGCCGCCTGGATGGCCAGCCCCGGCCACAAGCGCAACATCCTCGACGGGCGCTTCCGCCACATCGGCATCGGCATCGTCCGCGGCGCCCCCGTGCGCGTCGACGGCGACCTCCCCGCCGCCACCTACGTCACCGAGTTCGGCGTCCGCGGCTGAGCCGAGGGGTAGCGTCGGGCTGACATGGCCGACGTCCAGCCCCTGCGAGCGCTGCGCCACGACCTCGAGCGCGCCGGCCCGCTGGCGCGCCTGATCTCGCCGCCCTACGACGTCCTCGACGCCCAGCAGCGCGCCGACCTCGCCGCGCGCTCGCCCTACAACGCCGTCCACCTCGACCTCCCCCAGGCCCCGGAGCCCGACGGCGACCCGTACCTCCACGCGGCCCTCCTCCTCGACGGCTGGCGCGACCAGGGCGCCGTCGTGCAGGACGACGAGCCGTCGCTCCTGGTCCTCGAGCAGGAGTTCGACGCTCCCGGCGGCGGCCGGCGCACCCGCCGCGGCGTCCACGCGCGCGTGCGCGTGCAGCCCTACGGCCCCGGCGGCGTGCGCCCGCACGAGCGCACGCACCCCGGCCCCAAGGAGGACCGCCTCCGGCTCACCCGCGCGACGAAGGCCAACGTCTCGCCGATCTTCGTCCTGCACGACGACCCCGAGGGCACCGTCACCGACGCCCTCCAGCGCGCGATCGACGCCACGCCCCTCTACGCCTCGGCCACCGACGACGAGGGCACCGAGCAGCGCCTGCACCGCATCACCGACCCGGACCTCCTCGCCGCGGTCTGCGCCCCCTTCGCCGACCGCGAGCTCCTCATCGCCGACGGCCACCACCGCTACGAGACCGCCCGCGTCTACGCCGACGAACAGGGCGCCCAGGACGGCCCGCACCGCTTCGTCCTCGCCCACCTCGTCGCCCTGCAGGACCCCGGCCTCGCGGTCTTCCCCACGCACCGCCTCCTCGACGACCTCAAGGACCCGGTCACCCAGGAGCGCCTCGGGACCGCCCTCAAGGAGCTCTTCGACGTCACGCCCCTCCACAGCACCGACGAGCTGCGCCCGCCCGACGGCCAGGGACCCCTCACGCTCGGCTACCTCGACCGCCACTTCAACCAGCCCTTCCGCCTCGTCCTCAAGGACCAGGCCCGCGCCGACGCCGCCCTCCGGGACAAGCCCGCCGCGTTCCGCCACCTCGACACCGCCGTCCTCGAGGCCCTCGTCCTGCGCGATGTCCTGGGCATGACCGAGGACGACGTCGCCCACCTCAACGGCCTGGGCTACTCGCGCACGGACCGGGAGGCCGTGGAGCTCATCACGAGCGGCCGCTACGACTGCGGCTTCTTCCTGCGCGCGAGCCCCGTCGAGCAGGTCCGCGAGGTCGCCGCGACCGGCGAGGTCATGCCGCCGAAGTCGACGTTCTTCCACCCCAAGGTGCCGAGCGGGTTGACGTTCAACCCCTTGGCATACTCCAGGGCATGACGCAGGTCATGAAGGCGGTGTCCTCCCGCGCGGGGACGTTCAAGCAGCACATCCAGGTCCGCGACCACCGCCTCGTGGCCGACGAGCCCCTCGACAAGGGCGGCAGGGACGCCGGGCCGGACCCGCTCGAGCTCCTCGCCGCGAGCCTCGCGTCGTGCACCGCCATCACCATGGAGATGTACGCCGAGCGCAAGGGCTGGGACGTCGGCGGCATCGAGGTGGTCTGCGACTTCGCCCCGGCCGAGCGCGGCTGTCCGACGAAGTTCGACCTGACCATGCGCTTCCCGGACCACCTCAGCGCCGAGCAGGTCGAGCGCCTGCGCGTGATCGCGGCCAAGTGCCCCGTGCACCGCACGCTCGAGGGCGAGGTCATGTTCGCCGAGCGCGTCGAGCAGGCGTTCCCCGCGGCGCCCTGAGCCCCGCCGCCACCACCTCCCGCGCGCAGCTGCGCGACCGCCTCGCGCCGGTCCTCCTGGACCCCGAGGAGGCCGCGGGGATCGTCGTCCACGGCGGCACCGACGCCGCCGTGCTCGTGCCGCTCTACGTCCACGACGGGGCGGCGCACCTCGTCTTCACCAAGCGCCGGGACGACCTGCGCCGCCACCCCGGCGAGATCTCGTTCCCCGGTGGCCGGCAGGACCCCGAGGACCCGGACCTCGGCGCGACCGCCCTGCGCGAGGCCGAGGAGGAGATCGGCCTGCCGCCCGACGCCGTCGAGGTGGTCGGTGCCCTGCAGCCCGTGCCGACGATCGCGACGGGCTTCAGCGTCTACCCCTTCGTCGGGCTCATCGAGCCGGGCCACGCCTGGACGCCCTCGGCCGGCGAGGTCGCCGCGATCCTCGAGCTCGGCCTCGACGACCTCCGCGCCGGCTACCGTCGCGAGCGGCTGCTGCGCCGGGGCATCCCCTTCCGCACCGACGTGTACGTCGTGGGCGACCAGCTGATCTGGGGCGCGACGGCCCGGATCCTCGGGGACCTCCTCGAGCGCCTCGACGCGCGCGCCGACCGCGACCTGGCCGGGAGGTAGACGAGGACCCGCGCGGGTCGCCCCGTACCTGCGCAGGAGGGAGCGGCCCGCCCGCGCCTCCGCAGCGACCGCCTACGCGGCCGCGGCCTGCGCGGCGGCGCGGCGGCCCGCCTGCACCCCGTCCTGGATCGTCTTGACCACGAGCGCCGGGTCGTCCCACATCGGCACGTGCCCGCAGCCCTCGAGGATCCGGAAGTCGACGTCCTTGATCTCGTTGCGGAAGCGCGGGGCGTGGCGCTCGAGCGGCAGGATCCGGTCGTGGCGGGCCCAGGCGACGATGACCGGCGCCGGCACGTCGCCGAGGTCGGCGAGGATCGCCGAGCCGTCGCGGATCGCCCCGTAGACCAGGTCGACGACCTCGCACTTGGTCGACGAGCGGGTCATCGCCGCGGCGTCGGCGGGCTGCACCAGCTCGCCGTGGAGCATCACGTCGCGCAGCGCCAGCCTGCGCGGGACCGGCCGGCGCATCACGCGGTCGAGGTGCGGCGCCGACGCCCGCGCCATCTTCTGCTGGCGCTTGAAGAACTTGATGATCCGCTCGCCCTCGGCGTCGCCGTGGAACCAGCCGGCGCCCGGCGAGAGGGCGGTGCACGACAGCGCCCGGCCGCGGCGCGCGAGCTCGAGGGCGATCGTCCCGCCCATCGAGTTGCCGACCACGTGCACCCGGCCGGTCATCCCCTGCTCGTCGAGCTCGGCCTCGACCAGGTCGACGGCGTCCTGCAGGCCGAAGCGCCCGGCGGTCGGCCACGCGGCTCCGCCGTCGTGGCCGGGCAGCGTCGGCGCGAACACGTCGAACTGCGCGACGAGCGGCGCGAGGACGGGCTCCCAGCAGCGCCAGGTCGCGGTGAAGCCGTGGATGAGGACGAGCGGCTCGCCCTGCCCGGCGCGGTAGCGGGCGGCGGAGATCTCCGGCATGGCGCGACCCTACCGCGCGCCGGTACTCCCGCGTTCCAGACCTCGCCTAGACGTGCTCGACCTGCAGGACCTCGTCGATCGCCGCGCGCGCCCGCGCGACCCACGCGGCCTGGTCGGCGCAGTCGGCGCGCAGGACCGCGAACGGGATCTCGTTGGTCTTGAGCGCGTGCTCCATCTCGGCCAGGCCTGAGGCCTCGAACGGCCCGCCGGCCTCGTAGACCACGCCCCGCACCGTGGTGTCGGTCGTCTTCTCGAGCATCATCTTCAGGCGCGAGCCGTGGAGCGGCTCGGCGTCGGCGCCGGCCAGGAGCCACAGCAGGACCGTGACGTTCTCCAGGGCGTAGCGCAGGGTGCCGATCCGGTCGGGGTCGCCGATCCAGCACTCGCAGCCCGCCGCCTCGAGCTCGCCGCGTTTGGCCTCGTCGCGCGTGACCGCCCGGACGGCGTGGCCGTCGGCGACGAGCTCGCGCGCGAGGGCGAGGCCGTGGCGCCCGCCCCCGACCATGAGCAGCCTCACGCCAGGCCCTCCCGGCGCAGGCGCTCGCGCTCCTCCTCGACGGTCAGCTCGGGCAGGCCCTTGCGCCGCCGGCGCGCGTTCTTGCGCTCGACCATCTGCCGGATCTCCTCCTCGGCCATCTGCTCATCCTCCTGGTCGCCGCCCGCCAGCGCGGCGCGCTCGCGCGCCAGGTCGGCCGACAGCGAGTCGGCCGTCACCTCGGGCCGGCCCTGGCGGCGCCGGCGCCGGTTGGCCGCGGCGAGCATCTGCTCGAGGTCGTCGGCCTCCATCTCGGCCTCCTGCTCGGCCGTCCGGGTCGGACGCCAGTCCAGCTGGCGCGAGCCGTTGCCCGGCGCCATGAGCCCGAGGAGCAGCAGCGCGATGAGCAGCCCGACCGTCCCGCCGAGGATGATGACCGTGAACGGGTCCACCGCCCGCCAGCGTACGCGGGACGGACCCCGCGGCGCTCGCGCCCCGGCGTAGGCTGCGCGGCGCCATGGACTTCAGCCTCACCGACGAGCAGGAGCTCGTCCGCGCCACCGCCAAGCAGTTCGCCCACGAGGTCGTCGCCCCGCGGGCCCGCGAGAGCGCCCGCAACGCGCGCTTCGACGTCGAGCTGGTCGGCAAGATCGCCGAGCAGGGCTACCTGGGGGCGATCGTCCCGCGCGAGTACGGGGGCGCCGGCCTGGACTACCGGACCTACGGCCTGGTCGTCGAGGCCGTCGGCGGGGTCGACAGCGCGATGCGCACGGTCATCAGCGTGCAGACGTCGCTCGTCTGCTCGGCGATCCTCAGGTGGGGCACCGAGGAGCAGAAGCAGGCGTGGCTGCCGCGGCTGTGCTCGGGCGAGGCGCTGGGCTGCTTCTGCCTCACCGAGCCCGACACCGGCTCGGACGCCGCCAACCAGCGCACGCGCGCGGCGAAGGTCGACGGCGGCTGGCGCATCACCGGCTCGAAGATGTGGATCTCGCTGGGCAACCACGCGAAGCTCGCGCTCGTCTTCGCCCAGACCGACCCCGAGAAGGGCCACCGCGGCCTGGCGGCGTTCCTCGTCGACACCGACCAGGACGGCTTCCAGCCGCAGGAGATCCACGGGAAGATGGGCCTGCACGCGTCGGACACCGCCTCGATCGCGCTCGACGACGTCTTCGCCCCCGACGCCGCGCTGCTCGGCGAGGTCGGCGACGGCTTCAAGGTGGCGATGGGCGCCCTGGACTCCGGCCGCTTCTCGGTCGCCGCGGGCTGCGTCGGGATCTGCCAGGACTGCCTGGACGAGTCGACGCGCTACGCCACCGAGCGCCGGCAGTTCGACCGGCCCATCGCCTCCTTCCAGCTCGTGCAGGCGATGCTCGCCGAGATGCGCGTGAAGACCGACGCGGCGCGGCTGCTCGTCTGGCGGGCGGGATGGCTGAAGGACACCGGCCAGCCCAACACGACGGAGACGTCGATCGCCAAGCTCTTCGCCACCGAGGCGGCGCAGTGGTGTGCCAACGAGGCCATCCAGGTCCACGGCGGCGCGGGCTACGTCGACGACCACCCCGTCGAGCGCCACTTCCGCGACGTGCGGGTCACCACGCTCTACGAGGGCACCTCGCAGATCCAGCGGCTGATCATCGGCCGCTCGCTCACCGGCATCAACGCGCTCGTGCCCTCGTGATCGGCGTCGTCGGCGCCGGGACGATGGGCTCCGGCATCGCCCAGCTCGGCGCCATGGCGGGCGACGGCGCGCTCGTGTTCGACCCCGTCGAGGGCGCGGCGGCGCGCGGGGTCGACCGGGCGCAGGCCGGCCTGGAGAAGCTGCGGGCCAAGGGCCGGCTCGAGCGCGAGCCGGGCGTGCTGCGGGTCGCGCCGTCGCTGGACGACCTCGCGGGCTGCGAGGTGGTCGTGGAGGCGGCGCCCGAGCGCCTCGACCTCAAGCACGAGCTCGTGGCCGAGCTGTCGGGCATCGCGCCAGACGCGGTCCTCGCCTCGAACACCTCCTCGATCCCGATCACGGCGATCGCGCGCGCCGCCGCCGACCCGTCGAAGGTCGTCGGGCTGCACTTCTTCAACCCCGCGCCGCTCATGCGGCTCGTCGAGCTCATCCCCGCGCTGCAGTCCTCGCCCGCGTCGCTCGACACCGCGCGGGCGCTGGGCGAGCGGATGGGCCGCCACGTCATCGAGGCCGCCGACGTGCCGGGCTTCCTGGTCAACCGCTGCAACCGTCCCTTCGGCCTGGAGGCCCTGCGGCTGCTGCAGGAGCGCATCGCGGACGTTGCGACGATCGACCGCATCGTCCGCGCCGCGGGCTTCCGCATGGGGCCCTTCGAGCTGCAGGACCTCGTCGGCATCGACGTCGGCCTCGAGGTCTCGCGGTCCTTCGCCGAGCTGTCGTTCGGCGAGCCGCGCTGGCGGCCCTCGCCGCTCAGCGCGCAGCGGGTGGCGGCAGGCCGGCTCGGCCGCAAGACCGGCGAGGGCTGGTACCGCTACGCGGAGGGCCGCCCGCACCGGCCCGAGGACCCGCCCGCGCCCGAGCCGGGCGCGCCGGACGGCGCGGGGCTCGTCGTCGTCGCCGGCCACCTGCCCGTCGCCTTCGAGCTCGCCGGTCTCGCCGCGGAGGCGGGCTTCGACGTCGTCGACGAGGAGGGCGCCGACGGCGAGGTGCCGTGGCTCATCGTCGACTGCGGGGGCGCGGAGGTCCCGCTGCAGGGCGGGCCGCAGGTGCTGCTGTGCGCCGAGGGCTCGCTGCACGCGCTCGACCCCAGCGGCAGCTCCGCCGGCTTCCACTGGCTGCCCGGCGCGCAGCTCGCCGAGCTCACCCGCTCCTCGACGACGACCGACGTCGCCGCGGCGCGGGCCGAGGCGTTCTTCCACGGCCTGGGCCTCCACACCGCGTGGGTCGGCGACGCGCCCGGCCTCGTCCTGGGCCGCATCGTCTGCCAGCTCGTCAACGAGTGCGCGTTCGCCGTCGGCGAGGGCGTCGGCTCGGCGCAGGACGTCGACGACGGCCTCCAGCTCGGCCTCAACCACCCACGCGGCGCGCTCGAGTGGGCCGACGCGGTCGCACCCGCCCACGTGCTGCTGGTCCTCGAGGCGCTGCGCGAGGAGCTCGGCGACGCCTACCGCCCCGCGCCGCTGCTGCGCCGGCTCGTCGCCTGCGGCGAGGGCTTCCACGGCGAACTCGACGACGGCCACGACCACGACCACCACGACCACCCGCACTGATGCCCATCACGCGCAACGTCTGCCTGGACCACCTCAACCTCCACGTCTCGGACATGGAGCGCTCGCGCGCCTTCTACCGGGCCGCCGTCGCGCCGCTGGGCTTCACCGAGCTCGTGCACGAGGAGTGGGTGCTGTTCGGGCCCGAGGGGGCGCAGGACCTCTGCCTCGTCCCGCACGCCGACCCGCAGCCCGTCCACGTCGCGCTGGCCGCCGCCAGCCGCCTGGAGGTGGACGCCTTCCACGCCGCCGCGCTGGCGGCCGGCGGCACGGACAACGGCGCGCCGGGCCTGCGCCCGCAGTACCACGCGGGCTACTACGGCGCCTTCGTCCTGGACCCCGACGGCCACAACCTCGAGGCCGTCTTCCACGAGCGCTGACCTCACGTCCGCGCCCGTCCCATCGTCATGGGTGGCGTGAAGCCGTTCCAGCGGTTCCTCGACGAGCAGCGCGACGGCGTCTGGCGCTACCTCGTGGCGGCCGTGGGGCGGCAGGACGCCGACGACCTCTTCCAGGAGACGTTCATGGCCGCGATGCGTGCCTACCCCCGCGAGCCCATCGCCAACGAGCGCGCGTGGGCGCTGACGATCGCCCACCGCAAGGCGCTGGACCACCACCGTGCCCGCGCGCGGCGGCCCGTCCCCGTCCAGGACGTCCCCGAGGTCGGCGTCGTCGACGGCCATCGCGTGCTCGAGGAGCCGACGTGGGCGCAGGTCCGCGCGCTGCCGCCCAAGCAGCGTGCGGCGGTCCTGCTGCGCTTCGCCGGCGACCTCGCCCACGCCGAGGTCGCCGCGGCGCTCGGCATCAGCGAGGAGGCGGCGCGGCGCAACGTCCACGAGGGCCTGCGCAAGCTGCGCGCCGAGGAGGCCGCGCTGCGATGACCGAGCCGCTGGCCCCTCCCCCGTTCGACCCCGAGGCCGCGGCCGCCGCGGCCGAGCGCTTCGCCGCCGCCGCCGAGCCGGACGTCGCCTACGCGCTGCACGACACGCCGGTCGGGCGGGTGGTCCTGGCGGCGACGCGGCGGGGGCTCGTGCGCGTCGCCTACGAGGACTTCAACGGCGGCGAGGACGAGGTGGTCGACGACCTCGCGCGGCGGGTGTCCCCGCGCGTGCTGCGCGCGCCCGCCCGCCTGGACGAGGTCCGACGCGAGCTCGACGAGTTCTTCGCCGGCGAGCGACGCGCGTTCGACGTCGCGCTGGACTGGTCGCTCGTGCAGGGCTTCGGGCGCAAGGTGCTGCAGGCGACGGCGCGGATCCCGTTCGGCGAGACCGGCTCGTACGCGTCGGTCGCCGCGGGCGCGGGGTCACCCAAGGCGGTGCGCGCGGCGGGGACCGCGCTCGGGCGCAACCCGATGCCGATCGTCGTCCCGTGCCACCGCGTGCTGCGCAGCGGCGGTGCGCTGGGCGGCTACACCGGCGGCGTGCAGCGCAAGGTCACGCTGCTCACCGTCGAAGGCGTCCTGCCCGCCTGAGCACCGGTGCCGGGTCGCTACGCTCGGAGCGTGGCCCACGCCACCGAGATCGACCCCCTCGCCGTCGCCCGCGCGCTGCGCTCCGGGCCGGCCACGCTGAGCGCGCTCGACGCGCGCCTGCACGGCCCTGACCGCGAGGCGCTGACGTGGGCACTCGAGGACGCGACGCGGCGCGGCTGGGTGCACAGCACGGCCGACCTGGGCTGCCCCGACGGCGTGTGCGGCGACGCGCCGCCGACCCTGCTGACGCTGACCGACGACGGCCGGGCCGCGCTGCGCGCGGCGGGCCGGTGAGCACCGCGGCGCTCGCGGCGCTCGCGGACGTCGAACGGCTCGAGCTGCCCTCCGTCGACCGCGGCGTCGCCAGCGCGATCCGCGTCACCGCCGACCGCGCGGCCGCGCTGCTGCACGGCGGTGCCGCGCGCCCCGCGCTGCTGGCGGGCGCGATGGACGCCCCCGACGCGGTCGACGCCGCCGCGCACGCCCTGGCTGCCGCGCTGCGCGGCATCGCCACGGAGGACGCCAGCGACCACGTGGCGATGTTCGTCGGCGTCGCGGCGGGCCTCGTCTCCTCCGTGCCGCAGGAGGCGGTGGACGCCAACGGCACGGGCGTGCGGCGGCTGCTGGCGCGCAGCGAGGCGCGGCCCACGCGCCAGTCGCGCCTGACCGAGCTCTTCGTCGCGGGCACGCTCGTGCGCACGACCGCCCGGCGCGTGCCGCTCGAGGAGGGCCTGGACGCCGTCGCCGCCGTGGAGCGCGCCTGCGAGGAGGTCGACACGCTCGACGTCGACCACCTGCTCGACCACGTCTACGGCACCGGCCGGGCGGCGACCGGCGTCGAGACCGCGCGCGCGTCGCTCGTCGGCGGCGCGCTCGCGCTCAACGCGGTGCAGCGGATCACCGGCGGTGTCCTCAACGGCGACGCCGGCCTGCAGCACAAGGGCTGGACGCGCGCGGCGGCGCTCGTCGCCGAGCTCGCCCGCCTCGCCGGCCACGACCTCCACGCCGCCGACGTCCGCGCCGCCGCCGCGCGCATGGCCGCCGACGAAGGCCTCCTCGGCCGCCCGGACGCCGCGATCGGCGACGTCCTCACCACCGCGCTGGGCCTCCAGGCCGCGGTCGCCCTGGGCGGCCTCGACGATGCCGGCCCCGCGCAGCACCTCCTCGCGCGCCTCGTCGCGCACGCCGCCCGCTGCTGACCCCCACGGCAGGCGTCACACGCAGGCGTCAGACGCCGGTCGCTCGGACCTCGTCGCCGAGGCGGATGGTGCCGGTGCTGACGACGTCGGCGCGCAGGCCGCCGCGGTGCACGAGCGGGCGCAGGAGGCCGGGGCCCGAGAGGCGGTCCAGGTGGGCGCAGGGCTCACACAGGCGCCGGCCGCGGCAGCGGACCTCGCCGAGCAGGAACTCGCGGCCGACCAGCGCGTTGAGCTCGACGCCGCGGGTGACGACGTTGCGGCGTGCCGCCGCGCCGCGCAGCCCGACGTCGTCGAGCACGGCGGCGTCCACGAGCGTCAGCGCGCCCCCGGGCCGACCGTCGGTGAACGTCCCGCGCGCCGCCCAGTAGCGGTCGCCCTCCAGCCCGCGGCCCGCCTCGGCGACGACCTCCGCGACCGCGGTCATGGGCGCCTCGGCCTCCGGCGCCACGAGCAGCTCGACGACCTCGCCGCGCCCCGGGTCGCCCGCGCCTCCGTGGCGCCACAGCGCGACGTCGAGCGGCGAGATCGCCCAGCCCTCGACGACCGGCGCCGTGCCCGCGCCGTCGGGGTCGTAGACCGGGCCGGCCGGCGAGCCGAACTGGACGGTGCAGGCGCCGCCCTCGTGGACCGCGATCCACGGACCGCCCCAGCTGAACTCCCGCGGCTCGCGGATCGGCACCGGCCCCAGCGCGCGCTCGGCCAGCCACGTGCGCAGCGGCGCGACCGGGTGCTCGCCCGCCTCGGGCAGCGGGACGGTGTGGACCTCGACGCCCAGCACCGAGGCCAGGCACCGCGCGAAGGACCCCCGCATCAGGCGCCGGGGCGCGGGAACTGCAGCCGCATCATCCGGTCCCAGACGCGATCGCCCACGAGCTTGCGCTGCGTGAGCATCACGTGCGCCGAAGCGCCGACGACGATCCGCGGACGCGGCTTGCCGATCGCCGACTCGATCGCCTTGGCCACCGCCTCGGGCGGCGCGGCCAGCCGCGCCATCGGCCCGCGGTAGGCGCCGGCGGTCGCGTCGCTCACCGCCCGGTTGAACGACGCGTACGGCCCGGCGGCCTCCGGGATCGCGCCCGTCGCCGCGTCGCCGAACGCCGTGCGGATGAGGCCGGGCTCGACGACGGTCACCGCGACCCCGAAGCCCGCGACCTCGAAGCGCAGCGCGTCGCTGAGCGCCTCGACCGCGTACTTCGTCGCGTGGTAGGCCCCGCCGCCCGGGAAGACGAGCCGCCCGCCCATCGACGAGACGTTCACCACGCGCCCCCAGCCCTGGTCGCGCATGCCCGGCAGGCAGAGCTGGCTGAGGCGCAGCAGGCCGAAGACGTTCGTCTCGAACTGGCGGCGCACGTCCTCCATCGCCAGCGACTCGAGCGCCCCGGACTGCGAGTAGCCCGCGTTGTTGACGAGCACGCCGACGGCACCCTCGCGCGCGACCACCTCGTCGACGGCCGCCCGCATCGACGCCTCGTCGCAGACGTCGAGCGCGAGCGTCCGGCACCCGCGCGCGGCGAGGTCGGACAGCGCCTCGACCCGCCGCGCGGTCGCGTAGACGGTGTGGCCGCGCGCCGCGAGGCGCTCGGCGGTCGCCCGCCCGATCCCGGAGGAGCACCCGGTGACCAGGACGGCCTCGGAGACGGCCGGCATGGGCCGATCCTGGCAGCCCCGGCCTCGGCGCGCTACGGCGTGGGCTTCTCCCCGCCGTCCACCACCAGGTCCGTGCCGGTGATCCATCGCGCCCGGTCCGACGCCAGGAACGCCACCGCCTCGGCGATGTCGATCGGCGCGCCCATGCCGAGCGGCACGTGAGCGGTCAGCTGGGCCGCGGTGATGCCCAGACTGCCGGCGATGCCCTCCCGGACGGCGTCCGCGCCCGGGGTCGTCACGCCACCCGGGGTGACCGTGTTCACCCGGATGCCCCGGGTCGCCAGCTCGGTCGCGAGGCCCTTGGAGTACGCCGTGAGCGCCGCCTTCGCCGCGGCGTAGTGCAGCGTCGGGCCCGGGGTCAGGTAGGCCGCGCTCGAGGAGATGTGGATGATCGAGCCGGAGCCGCGCTCGAGCATCTGCGGCAGCAGCGCGGCGTTGAGGCGCACGGCCGCCAGGAGGTTCACGTCGAGGACGCTCTGCCAGTCGGCCGGCGGGATCGTCCACGACCCGCCCGCGGCAGTGCCCGTCGCCCCGGCGTTGTTGACCAGGACGTCGACGCCGCCGAGCCGGTCGAGCGCGGCCCCGGCGATCGCCTCGATGCCGTCGGCCGTCGAGACGTCGCCCTCGACGAAGGTCACCCCCTCCGGGGTGCTGGCGGGCGCGCTGCGGGCGGTGGCGAGGACCTGCGCGCCGGCGCCGGCCAGGCGCTCGGCGATCGCCGCGCCGATGCCGCGCGAGCCGCCGGTGACGAGGACGCGCGCGTCGGGGAAGTCGTTGTTCTTGACCATGCGGTCCACAATAGCGCCGTTCTTGACCGCCCGGTACACAACGTCGGTACGATGACGCCATGGCCCGTCCCCGCGAGTTCGACGAGCAGGCCGTCCTCGACGCGGCACAGCAGGCGTTCCGGACCCACGGCTACGCCGGCACGTCGCTGCAGGAGCTCATGGCCGCCACCGGCCTGGGCAAGGGCAGCCTCTACGCGGCCTTCGGCGACAAGCACGCCCTGTACCTCCGCGTCCTGGACGACTACGCGCGGCGCAACGTGGCGAGGGTCGGCGACGCCCTCGAGCGGCGGCCTGCGCTCGACGCCCTGCACCGGCACCTGCTGGCGGTCGCGCGAGGCTCGACCTCCGGCCCGAGCTGCCTGCTCGCCAGCTCGACGGCCGAGCTCGCGGACGTCGATCCGGATGTCGGCCGGCGCGTCGAGGAGGCCTTCCGCACGCTCGACGGCTGCTTCGCACGCGCGGTGGCGCGGGCGCAGGACGAGGGCGACGTCGACCCCGCCGCGGACCCCGAGGCCCTCGGCGGACTGCTGCTCGCCGTGGCCCGCGGGCTCGAGGCGCTCGGCCACGCCGGGGCGTCCGACGCGTCGCTCGTGCGCACGGCCGAGGCGGCGATCGGGGCGCTGCCCCGCCCGCCCGCGCGCACGGGCTGAGCCCCTCCGCGCTGGCGCGCGGAGCACCCCATGTGCGCGCTAGGCTCGCGCCGCGATGGCGCAGCCCCACCTCGACCCGCTGACCGCCGTGGACGCGGCGTTCGTGCTGCGCGAGGACGCGGGCCGCACGCACACGCACGTCGGCTCGGTCGCGCTGCTCGAGGGCCCGGTGCCGCGCTGGGAGGACGTCCTCGAGCACGTCCGCTGCCGGCTGCACCTCGTCCCGCGCTACCGGCAGAAGCTGGTCCGCCCGCCCGGGCGCTTCGGCCGTCCGCGGTGGGTCGACGACCCGTCGTTCAACCTCGAGTACCACCTGCGGCGCGCGGCCCTGCCGGCGCCCGGCGACGCGCGACGGCTGACCGCGCTGGTCTCCCGGATCATCTCGCAGCGCATCGACCGCACGAAGCCGCTCTGGGAGCTGCTCGTGGTCGAGGGCCTCGCCGACGACCGCTGGGCGATCATCGCCAAGACCCACCACGCGCTGGTCGACGGCGTCGGCTCGATCGACCTGCTCAGCATCCTCTTCGACGCCACCGACGAGGTCGGCGACCCCGACGAGCCGCCCACGTGGCTGCCACGACCCGAGCCGACGGCCGCCCAGCTCGCGGCCGCGCAGCTCGGCAGCGCCGCCCGCCAGCTCACCGACCTGCCGTTCAAGGCGCTGAGCGCGGCGACGCGCCCCAACGAGGTGGTCGACGGCGCCAAGGAGGCGCTCACCGGCGTGGCCGACGCCGTGCGCGCCGGCCTGCGCCCCGCGCCCGACTCGCCGCTCAACGCGCCGATCGGCCCGCATCGCCGGGTCGCCTTCGCCACCGCCCGCCTCGACGACCTGCGCCGCGTCAAGGACGTCTTCGGCGGGACGGTCAACGACGTCGTCCTCGCGTGCGTGGCCGGCGGCATCCGCGCGCTCTACCACCATCGCGGCCAGCCGGTCGGCCAGGCCGAGCTGCGCGCGTGCGTGCCGGTCTCGACCCGCCAGGGCGACCACGGCGAGGGCCACCGCATCACGCCCGTCCTCGCGCCGATGCCGGTCCACCTCGCCGACCCGCTCGAGCGCCTGCGCGCGGTCAACGCGGCGATGGCGCACGTCAAGGACCGCCAGCGCGCCCTCAGCGCCGAGGCCATCGTCGGGATGGAGGACTTCGCGCCGCCGACGATCCTCGCGCAGGCCTCGCGGCTCAACCTCTCGGCGCGGCTCTACAACGTCCTGGTCACGAACGTCCCCGGCCCGCAGGTCCCCCTGTTCTTCCTCGGCCAGCGGCTGCGCACGTTCTACCCGCTGCCCTACCTCGGCGGCGACCGTGCGCTGGCCGTCGCGGCGATGTCCTACGACGGCGAGGTGGCCTTCGGCGTCCTGGGCGACCGCGACGCGCTGCCCGACGTCGACGTCGTCAGCCAGGGCCTGCGCGCCGCCCTGCACGAGCTCGTCGCGCTGGCGGCGGGCCGGCCGACGACGCTCAAGGTCTAGCGCGCCGGGTCGGCGAGGACGCGGGTCTTCGCGACCGCGTCGTGGATCGCCCGGTTCTCGCGGTCGGCCAGGGGCCAGAGGCCGTCGACGATCGAGTACACGAAGAACAGCGAGCCCGGGATGGCCTGCATGACGACCTGGCGGGTGACGACGGTCTGGAGGTCGAGCCGCTCGCCGTCGGCCCGGACGACCCGGATGGCCACCACGCGCTTGCCCAGCGTCTGGCCGCCCCAGCGCAGGAGCAGCACGCACTGGTAGACGGCGAAGAGCACCGCCGACCACAGGCCCAGCAGCAGCGCGTCGCCGCTCGAGGCGACGGCGCTGGCCTCCTCCTCGTCGAGCTCGATGCCCAGCGCCGCGTACGCGCCGAGCAGCAGCGGCATGAGGACCAGCGCGTCGATGATCGCCGCGCCCACGCGCGAGGGCCAGCTCGCGAGCTTGGCGCCCGCGAGCGGCCGCGGGCCGGGCGGCGGCGAGGACGGCGCCGTCCCCCACGCCGGCTCGGCGGGCGGCGAGCCGGCGCCGGTCGGCGGCCCCCACAGGGGCGCCTCGGGGCGCGGCGAACCCGCCGGCGGCTCGGCCACCGGCGGGAGGAAGCCTCCCGGACGCGGCCCGTCGTCGGGCCGCGGCCGGTCGTCGTCTAGCTGCGCGTCGCCGCCCACTGGGCCTCGGCGAGGTCGCCGTGCGGGATCGACTCGGGCGTCGGGACCTCGGGCGTGTCGCGCAGGTACCACTCGGCGTCGAGTGCCGCCTGGCACCCGGAGCCGGCGGCCGTGATCGCCTGGCGGTAGGTGTGGTCGACGAGGTCCCCGGCGGCGAAGACGCCCGGCTTGTTCGTCCGCGTCGAGCGGCCCTGGACCTTGACGTAGCCCTCGTCGTCGACGTCGATCTGCCCGCGGACGACCGCGGACTGCGGCTCGTGGCCGATCGCGATGAACGCGCCGCCGAACGCCAGCTCCTCGGTCTCGCCGGTGACCGTGTTGCGCAGGGTCGCGACACGCTCGTAGGGGCCCTCGCCGTGGTGGAGCTCCTCGACGACGAACGGCGTCTTGAGCTCGAGGTTCTCGGCGGCCCGGGCGCGATCCACCATGATCTTCGAGGCGCGGAACTCGTCGCGGCGGTGCACGAGCACGACCTTCGACCCGAACTTCGAGAGGAAGATCGCCTCCTCGAACGCCGAGTCGCCGCCGCCGACCACGAGGATCACCCGGTCGCGGAAGAACGCCGCGTCGCAGGTGGCGCAGTAGGAGACGCCCTGGTTGGCCAGCTCCTCCTCGCCGGGCACACCGAGCTTCTTGTGCTCGGCGCCCATGGAGAGGACCACGGTGCGGGCCTTGATCGTCTCGCCGCCCACGACGACCTCGTGGATGCCGCCGGGCTCGTCGGCCAGGCGCAGCTCGGTCGCCTCGTCGGTGAGGAACCGGGTGCCGAAGCGCTCGGCCTGGTCGCGGAGCTTCTGCATGAGCTCCGGGCCCATGATCCCCTCGGGGAAGCCGGGGTAGTTCTCGACGTCGGTGGTCGTCTGGAGCAGGCCGCCCCACATGAAGCCCTCGACCACCAGCGGCTCGAGGTTCGCGCGCGAGGTGTAGAGCGCGGCCGTGTAGCCGGCCGGCCCACTGCCCACGATGACGACGTTCTCGATGCGGTCGGACATGGTCTCCCTCAGCTTGGTGCCCAGTCGGAGCCTGGGCCTGTCACTTCATTCAGTGTAGTGCTCCGGCCGGCGACGCCGCCCCGGCCCGGCGGGCCGCGCGGCGCTCCTCGCGCCAGCGCTCGACGGTCCGCCGCAGCTGGAAGTACGCCACCGCGCCGGGGATCGTCGGCAGCCAGAACGCGAAGGCGCGGTAGGTCAGGACGGCGACCAGCGCGCTGCCGGTGGCGACGTCGAAGGCGACCAGCGCGCCGATCATCCCGCCGTCCACCCCGCCCACGCCGCCGGGCAGGGGCAGGAGGTTGGCGATCATCCCGACGAAGTAGCCCATGACGATCACGGCCCACGGCGGCGCCTCGCCGAACGCCTTGAACGACGCCCAGAGGATCGCGATGTTGAAGCCCCAGTACGCGATCGCGCCGAAGACCGCGGGGTCGCGGTCGCGCACCTGCTGCGCCGCGAGGCGGATGCCGGCCGACATCGACGCCGGCGCCGTGGCCAGGCGCTGGGCGAGGCGGCCGAGGCGCCCGTGACGGCGCGCATAGCCCTCGAGGCGCTCCTCGAGGTTCGTCGGGGCCAGGGCGGCGAGCATGCCGATGGCCAGCGCGACCGCGCCGATGATCGCCGGCACCATCGTGATGGCGAAGTCGTCCGAGCCCTCGAGGACGCCGAGGTACAGGCCGAGGCCGCCGACGACGAGCGTCGCCATGTACACGCCGTACTGCAGGACGAGGAAGGCGATGGTGCGGTCGGCGACCTCGCGGCGGTCCATGCCGGCGCGGCGCAGCGCCCACGCCGTGAGCGCGATGCCGCCGGCGCCACCGGCGGCGAACAGGCGCGTCGCCGCCAGGCCGGCCATGGTGATCTGGTAGCTCTCGGACACCGTCAGACGCACGCCCGCGCGCACGTAGACGGCCTGGAACAGCACGACGTAGCCGCCGAAGCTCAGGACGGTGAACACGCCGGCGACGGCGAGCCACAGCGGGTCGCCGTCCTCGATGCGGTGCCACGTGTCCTCGAGGCCGCTGATCTGCGGCAGGACGAAGTAGAGGAAGGCGACGATCGAGACGACGAAGAGGACCCCGAGCAGCACGTTGCGGCGCGTCAGCTGGACGCGCGGCATCTCCTCGTCGTCATCGTCGTGCGCCTCATGCGCAGCGGGCCCCTGGAGCTCCGGCGTGCGCGTGAGGCGAGGGTCGTCGCGCATGTCCGGTGGCAGAACACTAGACCCCGCGTCGGCGGGCCATCCAGCGGCCGGGGCCGCTACCGTCGCGCCCTCGTGAGCGGCCGAGCGGGAGAGCTGCAGCCCGGTGACGTCTTCGCCGGGCACCGGATCCTCGGCGTGGCGGGCCGCGGCGGCATGGGCGTCGTCTACCGCGCCCTCCAGCTCGACCTCGACCGCACGGTCGCGCTCAAGCTCATCGCGCCGACGCTCGCGCTCGACGACGCCTTCCGCGAGCGCTTCGTGCGCGAGTCGCGCGCGGCGGCCGCGATCGACCACCCGAACGTCGTCCCGGTGTTCTCGGCGGGCGAGCACGACGGCCGCCTGTTCCTGGCGATGCGCTACGTCGAGGGCCAGGACCTGCGCAGCGTCGTGCAGGCGCTCGGCCCGCTGGACCCCGAGCGGGCCGCGCGCGTCGTCGCGCAGGTCGCCGGTGCGCTGGACGCCGCGCACGCGCGCGGGCTCGTCCATCGCGACGTCAAGCCGGCCAACGTCCTGCTGGCCGCCGACGACCACGCCTACCTCACGGACTTCGGGCTGACGAAGCGGCTCAGCGAGGCGTCGGTGACCGGCTCGGGGCGCTGGGTCGGGACGCTCGGCTACGTGGCGCCCGAGCAGATCCGCGCGGACGTCCCGGTCGACGCCCGCGCCGACGTCTACGCGCTGGGCTGCGTCCTCTACTACGCGCTGAGCGCCGCGGCGCCCTTCCGGCGAGAGACCGACGAGGCGACCCTCTGGGCCCACCTGCACGACGCGCCGCCGCCGCTCGACGACGTGGCCCCCGGCGCACCGCCGGCGCTGCAGGACGTGCTGGACCGCGCGCTGGCCAAGGACCCGGCCGACCGCTACCCGTCGGCGGGCGACCTCGGCCGCGCGGCGCTGGCCGCGGTCGGCGAAGGCCCGGCGCCGGGCCCGGAGCGCCAGGTCGCGCGCGGTGCCGCCGCACCCGCCGGCGCCGCGGACGACGAGACCGCGGTCGCCCGCACCCCGCCGACGCCGGCCGGCGGCGAGCCGCACTCCGACACCCCCGCGACGCGCATCGCCGTCGCGCGGCGCGCCATGGGCTCCTGGCTCGGACCGGTCATCGCGCTGCTCGCCGGGGCGGCGACGGTGCTCGTGACGGTGGCGCTGCTGGGCGGCGACGACTCCGACGGCGGTCGCAGCGGGTCCGGCACCAGCGCGACCGCCACGACGTCCACGACCGCCTCAAGCGCGGTGCGCGCGCTCAGGCCCGTCGACGTCGACGACCGCCCCGCCGGCGTCGCGCTGGCCGGCGGCCGCGCGTGGGCCACCGGCCGCCGCGGGCGGCTGCGCGGCGTCCCCCTCGAGGGCCGCGGCGCGGTCCGCTCGATCGCGCTGCCCGACGACCGTCCCGCCTCCGCGATCGCCGCCGGCCTGGGCTCCCTGTGGATCACCCAGGACGGCCCCGACCGCCTCGTGCGCCTCGACCCCCGCTCCGGTCGCGTGCTCGGCACCGTCGCGCTGCCGCCGGGCCAGCCCGTCGCCGTCGCGGTCCTCGGGCGCAGCGTCTGGGTCGGCCGGCGCGAGCAGGGCGGCACCCCGACCGACAGCGTCGTGAAGGTCGACCCCGCGTCCGGCGAGGTGACCCGGGACATCATCATGGGCGAGGAGGGCGTCAACACCCTCGACGCGGGCGACGGCGCGCTCTTCGTCTCCAACCGCAAGCGCTCGCGCGTCACCCGCATCGACGCGAGCTCCGGCCAACGCCGCTCGACCGCCGTCGGCTTCCGCCCCCGCGGCGTGGCCGTCGTCGGGTCGTCGGTCTACGTCGCCGCCTACGGCGAGAACACCGTCACGCGCCTGTCGACCGACACGCTCTCCGGCGGCGCGGCCATCCCGGTCGGCCAGGGTCCCGTCGGCGTCGCCGGCGCGGCGGGGTCGGTCTGGGTGGCGAACTACCTCGAGGGCACCGTGACGCGGATCGACGCCCGGACGGGCCGGGTCGCCGCCCGGGGCGTCCAGGTCGGCACGAACCCGTTCGCGGTGGCGGCGGGGCGGCGCGGGGCCGTCGTGACGAACCTGGCGGACGGGACGGTGCAGCAGGTGGTGGGCGGGTCGTGAGGCGCCCGTCGGTGGTGATGGTGGTGTGGTTTCGCCGGTGGTGGCGTTCCGCTCGGGCGGTTGCGGCGGCTCGGCGACCGCTGTCTCGCACTGAGGAGGGGAACCGCCCGCGGTGGCGTCCTCCGTGGGCGGTTGTACGGGTTCGGGGTGAGTGGGGGGTTGCGTGCGCTATGCGAGCGCAAGTCCCCACTCGCGGTCGGCAGGGCGCGAAGTGCGGACCGGTTCGCAGCTGACGGCCCCGCGCACGACGACCCTGGAGTTCGGGTCCCGGGAGGACCTCAACTTCAGGCTCGCAGTCGATCGGCCCCGAACCACCCGCCCGCCCGCGAACCACCACCCACGCCGGGCGGTTCCCCTCCCCCCAGTGCGAGACAGCCACCGCCCCGCACAGCCACCGACGCCCGGAGCTCCACCTCGCCCCGCGCCCCGCGCGAGGCGACCCCGCCCGCTAGAGGTCCCGCGGCGCCACGACCCCGCGCTCCAGCGCCTCGGCCACCAGCCGCGCCCGCTTCTGCCCCTGCGGGAGGTCGTCGATCCCGAACCGCTCGTACAGCGCCCGGAGCGCGGCCTTCACGGCGTCGACGCTGAGGTGGAGCTCCCCCGCGATGTCGGCGTTGGAGGCCGGCGCCGCCACGCCCCCGTGCTTGTAGGGGCGCGCGAGCGAGACGAGGACCGAGCGCTGGGTCGGCGGCAGGTCGCCGAGGACCAGGCGCTGGCCGGCGACGACCGTCTCCTCGCGGGTGTCCTCCGCGTCGGGGCGGCGGAAGGCGAGCGTGGTCTGGCCCACGCGCAGGACGTCGCCGTCGCGCAGGCGGGTGCGGCCGGTGATGCGCGAGCCGTTGACGAACGTGCCGTTGCGGCTGAGGCCGTCGTCGACGACGGTCCACTCGCCCGCGAGGCGCTCGAGCTCGGCGTGCAGGCGCGAGACCTCCGTGTCCCAGGGCAGGGCGACGTCGTTGGAGTCGGTGCGCCCGACGCTGAGGCGCTCGCCGTGCAGCGGGACGAGGCGCTGGCGGCCGTCGCCGTCGCGCAGCGCGAGGAACGGCGCGCCCTCGCGCTCGGCGCGGACGCGGTCCTGGACCTCGGCGGGTGAGGCGGCGTGGAGGGCGAGGGGCGACTCGTCGGACACGGCGCGGCTGACGGTAGCGAGCGCTCCGGCAGCGGGCGGTCGGGCGGACCTCCCACACCTGGGGGTAGGCCGGCCACACCTGGGTGGCGAAGGTGTGGCCCCTGGTGCGGCCACCGCGGGCTCGCCAGACCCGACACTGGTCCCATGCTCGCCACCCGCACCCCCCTCACCGACGAGGCGCTCGTGGCCCGCGTGCGCGCGGGGGACGACGGCGCCTTCACCGAGATCGTGCAGCGCTACGAGGCGCCGCTCACCGGCTTCGCCCGCATGGTCCTCGGCGGCGCCCACCACGACGCGGAGGAGTGCGTCCAGGACGCCTTCGTGCGCGCCCTGCGCTCGCTGCGCTCCGGCACCGCCGCGTCCGCCGACCGCGAGATGGCGCTGCGCCCCTGGCTGCACACCATCGTGCGCAACCGCTGCCTGGACCAGCTGCGCGCCGGCGGCAAGCGCCCGACGACCGACCTCGAGCCCCACGAGCCCGTGCTACGCGCGATCCACGCCGACCCGGCGTCGATGATCGCGCGCCGGGAGGCGCTCGACGAGGTCGTCGGTGCCCTGGGCGACCTCCCCACGCGCCAGCGCCGCGCGCTCGTCCTGCACGAGCTCGAGGACCAGTCGCACTCGCAGATCGGCCGCGCCCTCGGCGTCACCCGCGGCGCGAGCAAGGCGCTCGTGCACCGGGCCCGCGCCGGGCTGGCCACCCACCGCGCCGCGTAGCCTGCCGCCCATCGCGACGGTCGAGGTCTTCGCCCACGGCTCGCTGGCCGGCCACCACGGCCGGCCGGCGGTGCTGCGCGGGGCGCGCCGCACGTGGGGGGTCGCGATGGACAACCGCGTCGCGATCCCCGGCTACAAGCGCTGGCTGGACCCGACGACCGGCGCCGCGCCGCCCGTCCACGTGGCCTTCCTCGACGTCGAGGAGGACCCGGCCCACGACGTCCAGGGCGCGATCGTCGAGGTCGACGTCCCCACGCTCTTCGCCCTCGACGCGCGCGAGCGCAACTACACGCGCGTGGACCTCGACCCCGCGCGGGTGGACGGCGCGCAGGGCGGGCCGCTCGTGACCTACGTCGGCTCGCCCGACGGCCGCGCCCGCCTGGCCGAGGGCCGGGCGGCCGGGACCGCCGTCGTCGCGCGCGCCTACCTCGACCTCGTCCTGGAGCGCTTCGCCGCCCTCGGCCTGCTCGACGCCTTCGACGCCACCCCGCTCGACCTGCCCGTCATCGACCTCGTGCGCGTCGACCTCCCAGCGGACGGGCCGACGACCTTCCGCGACGGCTGACGTTCGTCTTTGCCACTCCGCAAGGCGGTGCACTACCGTCGTGCGCCGCTGGGGGAACCGGGGGACGGGAGCTGCGATGGACCAGGCAACGACGAGGGCCGAGCGCCTCACGCTGGGAGACCCGCTGCGCGGGCTGGCCGCGCTGGCGGTCGTCGTCTTCCACGTCACGATCTCGGCCGCGTTCATCGGCGCCGGCTCGGCGGCCATCTTCGGCGAGGAGGTCTTCGGCGCCGCCCACACGACGCTCTTCTCCCTGTCGGCGGCGGTGCACGTCTTCTTCGTGCTGTCGGGCTACCTGCTCATGCGGCCCTTCGCGCGGTGGCTCGTCGGCGGCGCCCAGCGCCCCCAGCTCGTCCGCTACGGCCTGCACCGCCTCATGCGCATCGGCCCGGCCTTCTGGCTCGCGGTCCTCGCGACCGCCGTCCTGGTCGGCTCCAAGGGGGCGCCCGACCGCGAGTTCCTCGACCTCGCGCTGCTGGTCCACGGCTGGGACAGCCAGTCGGAGATCGGCCAGGCCATGCCGCAGGCCTGGACCCTGGACATCGAGGCGCTCTTCTACCTCCTGCTGCCGATCGGCGCCCTGCTCGCCGCCGGCCTCCTCGGCGCCGCGCGCGGCCAGCTCGTGCGCGCCGGCGTGCTGCTCGCCGGGATCGCCGCCCTGTGCCTCGGCACGCTCGCGTGGAGCTCGGCGGCGAACACCGTCGCCGAGAGCCAGGTGCCGCCGAAGTTCCTCTTCGCCTTCACTCCGGGCATGGCGCTCGCCGTCCTCGAGCCGCTGCTGGCGCCCCGGGCGCGCGGCGCGGCCTGGGCCCGCCACGCCCAGCTGCCGCTGCTGGTCGGCTCGCTGCTGGCGTTCGTGCTGCTCGTGCGCACCGACGCCGCGAGCTTCGGCACCCGCGACGCGCTGGCCACCCTGTCGTCGGCCGCGCTGATGAGCGCCGTGGTCCTTCGCCAGTGGCACGGCACGCGCGCGTGGCGCACGCTCGACCAGCCGGTGCTGCACGCGCTGGGCCGCTGGTCCTACGGCGTGTACCTCGCGCACACGATCGTCCTGGACGTCACCGAGCCGGTCTTCCGCGACGTCGGCGGGGTGTGGCCGACGCTGCTCGTCGGCTGCGCCGTCGTCATCCCGCTGTCCGTGCTCGTCGCCGCCGCGTCCTGGCGCTTCGTGGAGCGCCCGGCGCTCGCGCTCGCCGACCACCTCGCGGCCCGCTGGCGCACGCGGCGCGCCGGCGCCGCGGACCGCGCCGAGACGGTCGCCGCCTCCGCCGGGGTGCCCTAGCGCCGGTTCTCAGAGCACCGACGCTCCTGCCGGAGGAGCTTTGGTGCAGATCCCCTGAGCGGTCTACCGTGCTGGGCCGGGAACGCCGGACTCAGGGGGTGGGGAGAGGTGCAGCAGGGAGGTCGGTCGACCGAGCGCTTGGCGCTCGGCGACCCCGTGCGCGGGCTGGCCGCGCTGTTCGTCGTCGTCTTCCACGTCGCGGTGTCGGCGGCGTTCATCGTCGCGGGTGCGCGGGCCGTGTTCGGCGAGCACGTCTTCGGCGCGGCCCACGAGCCGCTCTTCAGCGCCACGTCGATGCCGTTCGTCTTCTTCGCGCTGTCGGCCTACCTGCTCACCCGGCCCTTCGCCGCGTGGCTGGTCGGCGGCCAGGGTCGGCCGGACGTCACGCGCTACGCCGTGCACCGCGTCCTGCGCATCCTCCCGGCCTTCCTGCTGGCGGTCCTCGCCACGGCGACCCTCGTCGGGACGATGGGCGCCCCGGACCGCCAGTGGCTCTGGCTGGCCGGGATGGTCCACACCTGGGACCCGGCGCTGGCCATCGACCGGGCGATGCCGCAGGCGTGGACGCTCGACGTCGAGGCGCTCTTCTACGTCCTGCTGCCGGTCGGGGCGCTGCTGGCCGCCGCGCTCCTCGGCGCCGTGCGCAGCCGCGCGCTGCGCCTCGGCCTGCTGCTCGCGGCCCTGGTCGCCCTGGGCGCCGGCACCCTCGCGTGGAGCACGAACGCGCCGGACGCCGCCCACAGCCACATGCCGCCGAAGTTCCTCTTCGCGTTCACGCCGGGCCTCGCGCTCGCGCTGCTCGAGCCGCTGCTGGCGCCCCGCGCCCGCGCCAGCGCCTGGGCCGCTCGGCTGCCGCTGGGCCTGCTGCTCGTCGCCTTGGCCGGCCAGGTCCTCGTCGCCCTGTCCGACCCCGCGGACCTCGCGGCGCGCCACGGCCTGGGCCTGCTCACCGCCAGCGCGCTCCTGTGCGCCATCGTCGTGCGGCACTGGAGCGGCGCGCCGGCCTGGAAGGCGATCGACCGCCCCGCCTTCCACGCGCTGGGCCGCTGGTCCTACGGCATGTACCTCAGCCACACCGTCGTCCTGCACGTGGCCGAGCCCGTCCTCCGCGACGCCGGCGGCGCCTGGACGACGCTCGCCGTCGGCTGCCTCGCGGTCGTCCCGGCCTCGATCGTCCTCGGCGCGCTGTCGTGGCGCTACGTCGAGCGGCCCGCGCTGCGCCTCGGCGACCGGCTGGCCGCGCGGTGGAGGACGCGGCGGTCGCCGGCGCGGGGCGAGACGGTCGCCGCCTCCGCCGGGGTGCCCTAGCCCGCGGCGGCGCGCCGGCCGCGCGCCTCGTCGACCAGCGCGGCCACGAGCCGGCTCGCCTCGTCGGCCTCGGGGTGCCACTGCACGCCCAGCACGAACCGGCGGCCGGGCAGCTCCACGGCCTCGACGAGGTCGTCGCCCACGGCACGGCCGGTGACGACGAGCCCCTCGCCGAGCCGGTCGACGGCCTGGTGGTGGTGGCTGAGCGCCCGGTGGCGCTCCTCCCCCGCCGCCCGCGCGGCCAGCGAGCCCGGGCGCAGGACGACCTCGTGGTCGTTGCCCTCGAACGTCCCGGGGGTCCGGCGGTGGTCGGGGTGGCCGACGACGTCGGGCACGTGCTGGAGCAGCGTGCCGCCCAGCGCGACGTTGAGCACCTGCATCCCGCGGCAGATCCCGAGCACCGGCAGGTCGCGCTCGATCGCCCGGCGCAGCAGCGCCTCCTCGAAGGCGTCGCGCTCGGGCGAAGTCCCCCGCGTCTGCGCGTGCGGCGTCGCGCCGTAGGAGGCCGGGTCGACGTCGGCCCCGCCCGGGACGAGCAGCCCGTCGACGAGGTCCAGCCAGACGTCGGGCTCCTCGAGGGCCCGCGGGTCGGGCGGCAGCAGGAGCGCCAGGCCGCCGGCGCGCTGGACGGCGTCGGCGTACTCCCGCGGCAGCAGGTGCGCGTCGACCTCCCACAGGCCCCACGACGCGCGTTCCACCGGGCAGCAGAGGCCGATGACCGGGGTGTCCATCGGCCACACCGTAGTCCTCGCGCCCGCACGCGCGGGCACCCTCCCGCGGCTGGCGGCGGCCCACTAGGTTCTCCCGCCATGCCCGCCTACGAGACGGTCGACGTCCTGCGCCGCGGCCCGGCCGCCACGATCCTGCTCAACCGCCCCGAGTCCATGAACGCCTGGAACAAGCAGCTCGGGCTCGACCTGCTCGCCGCGATCGAGCAGTGTGCCGCCGACGACGGCGTGCGGGCGGTCTGCGTCACCGGTGCGGGGCGCTCGTTCTCCTCGGGCGCGGACCTCAAGGACTTCGGCAACGACCTCGACCCCAACGGGCGCCCGGACGTCTACAAGGTCCTCACCGAGCGCTACCACCCGATCATCACCGGGCTGCGCGAGATGCCCAAGCCGGTGGTGGCGGCCGTGAACGGGCCCGCGGTGGGCATCGGCCTCTCCCTCGCCCTGGCCGCGGACCTCGTCGTGGCGCGCCAGTCGGCCTACTTCCTGCTGGCCTTCGTGAACATCGGCCTCGTCCCCGACGGCGGCTCGTCGCTCTTCGTCCCCGAGCGCATCGGCTTCACCCGCGCGATCGAGCTCGCGATGCTCGGCGAGCGCCTGAGCGCCGACAAGGCCCTCGAGTGGGGCCTCATCAACAAGGTGGTGGCCGACGACGACTTCGACGCCGAGGTCGAGGCCCTCGTGGACCGCCTCGCGGCCGGCCCGACGCGCTCGTTCGCCGGCACCAAGCGCCAGCTCAACGCCTGGCTGTACACGCGGATGCACGACCAGCTGGAGCTCGAGGCGCAGGTCCAGCGCGAGATGGCCGCGACCGACGACTTCGTCGAGGGCGTCACGGCCTTCATGCAGAAGCGCGACTCCGCGTTCAAGGGCGCCTAGCCCAGGGTCCGAGGACCGCTCGGCGCCGAACGGCCCGAGCGGGCGCGCGACCGGTTGGTCCGAGCGGGCACGGGCACGTTGGGGGGCGGGCCGTCCGAGGGGGTCCCGTGACTATGATCCCCGGCGCTTCCGGGTCCTCCCGTCTTCCTCATGCACCGTTCGCGACTCCTTCCCCTGACCCTCCTCGCCTCGCTGGTCGGCCTGCTGGTTGCCGCCCCCCTGGCCGGGGCCGACTTCCTGACGCCCGAGAGCGGGGGCTCGTCCAACGCGGACGACATCGACACGCTCTACAAGTACGTCCTGGCGGTCGCGATCGTCGTGTTCGTCGGCGTGGAGGGCGTGCTCTTCTACTCGCTGCGCAAGTTCCGCGCGCGCAAGGGCGCCGTCGCCGCGCAGATCCGCGGCAACACGCGGCTGGAGATCGGCTGGACCGTCGGCGCGGCCCTCGTGCTCGTCGTCCTCGCGACGCTGACCTTCATCAAGCTCGGGGACATCCGCAACCCGCCGAACTCGGGCCCCGACGGCCTCGAGCTCGCCGACGGCACCCTCGTGGCCAACACGAAGGAGAAGCTGCCGCCCAACGGGAAGTCGCTGGACATCGAGGTCAACGGCCAGCAGTACGTGTGGCGCTACACGTACCCGGACGGCGACCAGAACCAGCTCAACAACGTCTTCGCCTACGAGGAGATGGTCGTGCCGGTCGAGACGACCGTCACGCTCGACATCCGCGCCCAGGACGTCGCGCACTCGTGGTGGATCCCGGCGCTCGGCGGCAAGATGGACGCCGTCCCGGGCTACACGAACCACACGTGGTTCAAGATCCCGGCGAGCAAGGCCGGCCAGACCTTCCGCGGCCAGTGCGCCGAGCTCTGCGGCCGCAACCACGCGAACATGGTCGCGCGCGTGCGCGCCGTGACCCCGCAGGAGTTCGAGCGCTACCTCGCGCAGCGCAAGGCCGACATCCAGGCCGCCAACCAGGCGGCCGAGCGCCAGCGCCGCGAGCAGGAGGCCACCGGCGGCCAGCCCGGCGGCAACGCCCCGCAGGGCGAGAACCCGACCGGCGAGAGCAACAACCCCGTCCCGGGGTCCCCTGGCGGGACCAACGAGGACGAGCGCTAGGCCCGGCCTGACCCCCAACTGAGCAGAGACTGATCATGGCTGCCACCGTCGAGCCCACCCCCACCCTCCCGAGCGCCGTCCCGGTCCCCCAGGTCGTCACGCGCAAGGTCGAGCGCGAGCCCAGCGGCTTCCTGTCGTGGGTCCTCACGACCGACCACAAGAAGATCGGGATCATGTACCTGGTCCTGACCTTCGCCTTCTTCATCCTGGGCGGGGTCGAGGCGCTGATGATGCGCCTGCAGCTGTCCCAGGCGGACAACGAGCTGCTGACGCCGCAGGTGTACAACGCCCTGTTCACGATGCACGGGACGACGATGATCTTCCTGTTCGTCGTCCCGGTCATGGCGGGCTTCGGCAACTACCTGGTGCCGCTCATGATCGGCGCCCGGGACATGGCGTTCCCCAAGCTCAACGCCCTGTCGTTCTGGTTCCTGGCGATGGGCGGCCTGGTCTTCTACGCCTCCATCTTCTTCGCCCCGCCGGAGTGCGGCTGGACCTGCTACTCGCCGCTGAGCGACAACGACTACCTGCCGTCCGGCGGCGTGGACGCGTGGATCTTCCTCGTCCACCTCACCGGCATCGGCTCGCTCGTCGGCGCCATCAACTTCTACGCCACGATCGCCAACATGCGCGCGCCCGGCATGGGCTGGGGCCGCCTGCCGCTGTTCGTGTGGACGATCCTCGTCTACTCGATCCTGCTGATCCTGGCGCTGCCGGTCATCGCGGCCGCGGTCACACTCCTGCTGACCGACCGCCACTTCGGGACCCACTTCTACGACCCGGCCAACGGGGGCTCGCCGATGCTCTGGCAGCACCTGTTCTGGTTCTTCGGGCACCCCGAGGTGTACATCATGGTCCTGCCGGGCTTCGGGATCGTCTCCGAGGTCCTGCCGGTCTTCGCGCGCAAGCCGATCTTCGGCTACAAGGCCGTCGCCGCCGCGACCGTGGTCATCGCCTTCCTCGGCCTGCTGGTCTGGGCCCACCACATGTTCACGACGCCGAGCCCGACGCTCGTGCTCGTGTTCTTCATGATGAGCTCGTTCCTCATCGCGGTGCCGACGGGCGTGAAGATCTTCAACTGGATCGCCACGCTGTGGCGAGGGACGATCGAGTTCAAGACGGCCCTGCTGTTCTCGGCCGGCTTCATCGGGACGTTCCTCATCGGCGGCATCACCGGCGTCTTCCTCGCCGTCTTCCCGATCGACTGGCAGCTGCACGACACGTACTTCGTCGTGGCCCACCTCCACTACGTGGTGGTCGGCGGCGCGGTCTTCTGCATCTTCGCGGGCCTCTACTACTGGTTCCCGAAGATGACGGGCCGCCTGCTGGGCGAGGGCCTGGGCAAGCTCAGCTTCTGGCTGATGCTCATCGGCTTCCACGTCACGTTCCTCATCCAGCACTCGATCGGCCTGGACGGCATGCCGCGCCGCGTCTTCGAGTACCCCGACGTCGGGAACCTCGAGCTGTACAACCTGATCTCGACGATCGGGTCGTTCATCCTCGCGGCCGGCATCGGCGTGACGATCATCAACGTCTGGCGCTCGCTGAAGAACGGCGCGGTCTCCGGTCCGGACCCGTGGAAGGGCAACACGCTCGAGTGGTTCACCGAGTCGCCCCCGCCGACGGTGAACTTCGACACGATCCCGCGCATCCGCTCGGTCGAGCCGATGAAGGACATCCGTCGCCAGATCGCGCAGCAGACGTCCGGCGCCACGGCGCTGGCCCAGCCGGCCGAGGCCGAGGCGGGCCGGGTGACGCAGGGCGCCTAGCGCCCTGCCTCGCTCGCGCTCCCTCGCCCGGAGGTAGGCTCGCTCGCTCATGGAGGCGTCGTCCCAGGTCCAGGCCGTCGCGCCGGCGCCCGCGCTCGCGGGCGTCCGGCAGGTGCTGGCCGACTACCTGGAGCTCACGAAGCCCAAGGTCCAGTCGCTGCTGCTGCTCACCACGGTGACGACGATGCTCGTCGCCGCGGGGGTCACGGGCGAGCCGGCGTCGTTCGGCCTCATCCTGGCCACGTGCGTGGGCGGCTACCTGTCCGCCGGCGGCGCGGGCGCGGTCAACCACTGGTTCGACCGCGACATCGACGCGCAGATGGCGCGCACGGCGACGCGGCCGATCCCGGCGGGCCGCGTGGCCCCGGGCGCCGCGCTGGCCTACGGCATCACGCTGGCGGCGCTGTCGTTCCTCTGGCTGTCGCTGACGACGAACGTCCTGGCGGCGTCGCTGTCGCTGTCGGGCTTCGTCGGCTACGTCGGCGTCTACACCGTCTGGCTCAAGCGCCGCACGCCGCAGAACATCGTCATCGGCGGCGCCGCGGGCGCCGTCCCGCCGCTCGTCGGCTGGGCCGCCGTGACCGGCGGGCTCGAGGGCCTGCCGATCTACCTCTTCGCGATCGTCTTCTTCTGGACCCCGCCCCACTTCTGGGCGCTGTCGCTGCTGATGAAGGACGAGTACGCCAAGGTCGGCGTGCCGATGCTGCCGGTCGTGCGCGGCGAGGTCGAGACCCGCCGCCAGATCGTCCTCTACAGCGTGCTGCTCTACGCCGTCACGCAGCTGCCGTTCTGCGCGGGCGGCCTGGGCGGCGTGTACCTCGTGGCCTCGCTGGCGCTCGGCGCCGCGTTCATCGGCCTCGCGGTGCGCCTGCAGCGCCTCGCCACCCGCCCGGCGGCGCTGCGCCTCTACCTCTTCTCCCTGGCCTACCTCGCGGCGCTGTTCGCCGCGATGGTCGCCGACGTCAAGCTCTAGCCGCGCGACGACGCCCGGCCGCAAGACCCGTCACACTGGAGGACGTCATGGACCGCAACCTCGCCCGCAAGAACGTGCGCACCGGCCTCATCACCAGCGCCGTGTGCTTCTTCATGTTCGGCATGACCTTCGTCGCCGCGGCGATCTACGTCGCCTAGATGAGCCCCGTCGACCCCCAGGTCCCGCCCGCCGGCGAGGAGATCCACCTCCCCGGCCTCTCCGCCCAGCCGCTGCTGGTCGCGGTCGGCACGACCATCCTGCTCATCGGCGTGACGTTCAACTGGTTCGTCTTCGCCTTCGGCGTGATCATGACCACCTGGGTCATCATCAACTGGGTCCGCGAGTCCAACGCCGACATCGCGGAGCTGCCGGTGCACGACGAGGGGCACCACTAGCGCCCGCGCGCACCACGCCGTCTTCGGTCGAACGCCGTCCCTCCGGGGGCGGCGTTCGTCGTCGTGGGGTGGCGGGGCGGGCCCCCCGCGCAAGGGCCCGCCCGGATCGCCCCCTCTCCTCCAGAGTCCCTAGCCGGCCGCGGCGGTGGCGCGCGGGAGCATGTCGCTCGTCGCGCCGTCGTCGGTCCAGCAGCGCACGACGTCGCGGACGGACAGGATCCCGCAGACGTCGCCGTCCTTCATGACGATGAGGTGCCGGAAGCCGCCGCGGACCATGGCGGCCGCGGCCTCCTCGAGCGACCAGTCCGGCTGCGCGTAGACGACGTCGGTCGTGAGGTGGGTGCCGACGCGCTCCTCGGCGAGGTCCTGGCCCGCGCCGACGGCGTCGAGGATGTCGCGCTCCGTGAGGATGCCCGGACCGGGTGCGTCTGGGTCGAGGACCACGGCTGCCCCGACGCGCTTCTCGGACATCTGCCGCGCCGCGTCGCGGAGCGAGTGCCCCGGTCCCACGGTGAGGACCACCGTGCTCATCCCGTCCCTGACCTGCATCGTGGAGTGCGTCCTCCTTGGCAGCTTGTGGCTTCTGTTGCATGCGACACTAGCAGAGGGCTGACGCACGGTGAGCGGCGATGCGCCACGATCCGGCCGTGGGCGCGCGCGCTGGTCATCCGATCGACCCCCCACCTCCGTACATGCTCGAAGTGCCCAGCCAGCGCCCCGCCACCGTCCAGCTCCGCACCAGCCTCTTCGAGGACGCCGTCGCGATCGTCGAGGAGGAGTACGCCCAGGAGCTCTCCCTCGACGACATCGCCCGCCGGGTCGCGTCGTCGCGCCGCCAGCTGCAGCGCGCCTACGCGGAGATCGGGCGCACGACGTTCCGCGAGCACCTGACGGGTGTCCGCATGGACCGGGCGGGCGAGCTGCTGCAGCGCAGCGCCGGCCTGACGGTCCGCGAGGTCGCCCACCGGGTCGGCTACCGCCAGCCCGCCCAGTTCGCCAAGGCGTTCCGCCGCCACCACGGCCTCGCCCCGTCGGACTTCCGCGCCGCGCACCGCAACGGCGGCGTGGCGCAGGCCGCCTGAGCCGCCCCGCGGGCTCGAACCCGCGACCACCTTCGCGGTGACCGCACTTGCGGACACGCGCACGTCCGCTACGGTGCGCAGCGGCCCTCAGGGCCATCGCATGCGCGCCTTCGGCTGACACCCGCCCCCGAGCACCGGACCCCGGTCGCCCCTGCGCGACCCGGCGACGTCCGGCGCGGAGTGTCCCTGCCCGTCAGCCCGCCGCCCGAAGGAGCACCGCATGCCGTCGACCCTGCTCGACGCCCGTCGCATCACCCGCCACCACGGCGACCGCACCGTCCTCCAGGACGTCGACCTGCGCGTCGGCGCCGACAGTCGCATCGCGGTCGTCGGCCCCAACGGCGCGGGCAAGTCGACGCTCCTTCGGGTCCTCGCGGGCGCCGAGGTCCCCGACGCCGGGGAGGTGCGCCGCCACGGCAGCGTCGGCCTCCTCCCCCAGCTCGCCGCCGACCACCGCGGCCACGTCGTGGTGCGCGCGCTGCTGCTGGAGCGCCTCGGCGTCGCCCAGGCGGTGGCCGACGTCGACCGCCTCGCCGAGCGCCTCGCCGCTGGCGAGCTGGGCGCGACCGTCGCCCACGCCGAGGCCCTCGAGCGCTGGCTAGCGCTGGGCGGCGCGGACGCCGACGCGCGGCTCGACGCCGCCGCGGCCGAGCTCGGGCTGGACCCCGCGCTCCTGGAGCGGCCGCTGCGCACGCTGTCCGGCGGCCAGGCCGCGCGGGCTGGTCTCGCAGCGCTCCAGGCGGCGAGGACCGACGTCGTCCTGCTCGACGAGCCCACGAGCCACCTCGACGACGACGGCCTCGCCCGGCTCGCGACCCTCGTCCGGGGCCGCGCGGGCGGCGTGGTCCTGGTCTCCCACGACCGGGCGTTCGTCGACGAGGTCGCCGACGTCGTGGTCGGGCTCGACCTCCACACGGGGACGGCCACGACCCACCGCGGCGGCCTGGAGGCCTTCGAGCGCGAACGCCGCGCCGACCACGAGCGCCGCAAGGCCGAGCACGACCAGGCGCTGGCCAGGCGCGCGCGGCTGCGCGAGGCCGAGCAGGAGGTCCGCCGCCGCGCCGCCGCCAGCGCCGCCCGGGTGGGCCGCGCGAGCCCGGACGGCGACAAGCACAGCCGGGAGTGGGTCCGCGCCCGGGCGCAGGGCATGCAGCACCGTGCCGTCGGGATGGCGGGGCGGGCGGCCCGCATCGAGGTCCCGGACCGCCCGTGGGAGGCGCCCGCGCTGAAGCTCGAGCTGACCGCGGCGCAGCGCCGCGAGGCGGCGGTCGTCTGGCTCGAGGGGGCGGTGCTCGACCGCGGCGCCTTCCGCCTGGGCCCGCTCGACCTCGCGGTCGCCGACGGCGAGCGCCTGGAGCTGCGCGGCCCCAACGGCAGCGGCAAGTCGACCGTCCTGGCCGCGCTCGCGGGCCGGATCGCTCCCACGACGGGCGTCCGCGGCGCCGCGGCCGGCGCCGTCGTCGCCGAGCTCGGCCAGGAGCGCAGCACCCTCCTGCGCGCCGACGCGCCCGGGCTCGCCGCCGCGGTCCGCGCCGCCGCCGAGGTCGACGAGGGCACCGCCCGCGGGGCCCTCGCCGCCTACGGCCTGGGCGCCGGGCACGCGAGCCGTCCCGTCGCGACGCTCTCCCCCGGTGAGCGCACGCGCGCGGAGCTCGCCGTCCTCGCCCACCGCCAGGCGCGCGTCCTCCTGCTCGACGAGCCGACGACGCACCTCGACGCCGAGGCGCTCGAGGTCCTCGAGGCCGCGCTCGGCGCGTGGCCGGGGGCGCTCGTCGTCGCCACCCACGACCGGCGGCTGCGCGAGGCGCTGGCGCTGGAGCGGGTCGTGGACGTCGGACGGGTCCGGACCGCCTCGTCGCACTTGCTTGCCGTCCCGCCTTCCACGTAGTGTCGCGCCATGGAGGAGAGAGGCGCGGCGGCTGCCCGTGGCGGTGGTCGCCGGACCGTGACGCAGATGCTCGTCGTGGGGATCATCGCGTCGGCGTTGGGCATCGCCCTCGGCATCGCGATCGACTGGTTCCCCGAGCAGGGATCGACCCAGGCCGACGACATCGACACCCTCTGGGACGTCCTGGTCATCGCCTCCGTCCCGTTCTTCGTGCTCGTGAGCGTCGTGGTGCTCTTCGCGGTGCGCGACTTCCGGGTGCGCCCGGGCGAGGAGCACCTCGACGGCCCGCCGATCCACGGCTCCACCCGCCTCGAGGTCATCTGGACCACGATCCCCGCGGTCATCCTCGTCGGCCTGTGCACCTACGCCTGGATCGTCCTCACCGACATCGAGGAGGCGCCGGCCCAGGGGCCGGAGCGCCAGGTCATCGTCACGGGTGAGCAGTTCACCTGGACCTTCGAGTACCGCGAGGGCGGCAAGACGTTCAAGACCTCGCAGCTCTACGTCCCGCAGGGCGAGTCCGTGCAGTTCAAGGTCCGCTCGAAGGACGTCATCCACGACTTCTGGGTGCCGGACTGGCGGATGAAGATCGACGCGGTCCCCGGCATCACGACCGACTTCCGGGTGACGCCGACGCTCATGGGCCGCCACGAGATCGTCTGCGCGGAGCTCTGCGGCATCGGCCACGCCTTCATGCGCCAGACCGCGACGGTCGTCACGCCCGACGACTTCCGCGCGTGGGTCGCCAAGCAGACCGCGCCCAAGGGCAGCGGCGCGGCGGCCGGCGGCGACGGCGAGAACCAGCCCGCCGAGGTCGACGGCAAGACGCTCTTCACCGAGGGCAACACGGCCGGCGCCACCGCGTGCGGCGCCTGCCACGCCCTGTCAGACGCGGGCACCACCGCGACGACCGGACCCGACCTCGACGCCGTGCTGAAGGGCAAGTCCGTCGAGGAGATCAAGCGCGACATCGTGGACCCGGGCGCCGAGGTCGCCAACGGCTTCGCCCCCGGGATCATGCCCTCGAACTACGACGAGCTGCTCTCCGAGCAGGAAGTCGACGGCCTGGCGACCTACCTGTCTGAGGTGACCAAGTGAGCGCGGCGCTGCGACAGCCCGGCTGGTACCGGGCGGCCCTGTACACCGCGATCGGCATCGCCTTCTCGTTCGGCCTGAGCCTCGCGACGCGCGCGGCCTACGGCCTGGACGTCTACAAGGGCGAGGCCGTCCTGTTCATCGCGATGCTGGCCGCGCCGCTGTTCTTCCTGGTCGGCCTGGGCTGCTTCGACTACTGGTTCCGCTGGGCCGCCGGCAGGCCGACGATCCCCGAGGACCACTCGGGCCACGGTGCGAAGAGCTGGAAGGACTACTTCCGCCCGAACACCGACCACAAGGTCATCGGCATCCAGTACACGGTCACCGCGTTCTTCTTCCTGTTCGTCGGCGGCCTCATGGCGATGCTCATGCGCGCGGAGCTCGCGCAGCCGGGCCGCCAGTTCGTGGACCCGGGCGAGTTCAACGGCCTCTTCTCGGTCCACGCGTCGATCCTGATCTTCCTGTTCATCATCCCCGTCTTCGCGGGGCTGGCGAACTACGTCCTGCCGCTGATGATCGGCGCGCCGGACATGGCGTTCCCGCGCCTCAACGCCCTGTCGTTCTGGCTGCTGCCGGTCGCGGGCGTGCTCATGATGAGCTCGTTCTTCATGCCCGGCGGCTCGTTCGCGTCGGGCTGGACGGCCTACGCGCCGTTGTCGACGACCGCGCCACCGGGGCAGATGGCGTTCACCATCGGCGTGCAGTTCGCGGGAGCGTCGTCGATCGCGACCGCGCTGAACTTCCTGGTGACCATCATCACCATGCGGGCGCCCGGGATGTCGTTCTTCCGCATGCCGCTGCTGGTGTGGGCGAACTTCTCGACCTCCCTGCTGGTCGTCATCGCCACGCCGTTCATCGCCGCGTCGCAGTTCTTCGTCCTGCTCGACTACGCGCTGGGCTTCAACTTCTTCCGCACCGCGCAGGACGCCGGAGGCGACGTGCTGATGTACCAGCACGTCTTCTGGTTCTACTCGCACCCGGCGGTCTACATCATGATGCTGCCGGGCTTCGGGATCATCTCCGAGGTCCTGGCGGTGAAGTCCCGCAAGCCGATCTTCGGCTACCGGATGATGGCCTTCTCGCTGCTGGCGATCGTCGTGCTGGGCTTCACGGTGTGGGCCCACCACATGTTCGTCTCGGGCATGCAGCCGTGGATCCGCATCCCGATGATGGTCACCACCGCGATCATCGCCGTGCCGACCGGCATCAAGATCTTCAGCTGGCTCGGGACGCTGTGGAAGGGCGTGCTGCACCTCGACACGCCGATGCTCTTCGCCCTGGGCTTCCTGACCATGTTCACCCTGGGCGGGATCTCCGGCGTGATGCTCGCGATGATCCCGCTGGACATCTACGTGAGCGACACGTACTTCATCGTCGCCCACATCCACTACGTGCTGTTCGGCGGATCGCTCTTCACGATCTTCGCCGGCGTCTACTACTGGTTCCCGAAGATGACGGGCCGGATGTTCGACGAGCGCCTGGGCAAGCTGCACTTCTGGACGACGTTCGTCTTCTTCAACGTGACCTTCGCCCCGATGCACCTCATCGGCGTGCAGGGCATGCCGCGCCGCGTGGCCGACTACGCCGACCAGTTCGCCACGTGGAACCTCGTCATCTCGCTCGCGTCGTTCTGCCTCGGCCTGTCGACGCTGATCTTCGCCTACAACATCGTCGCGTCCTGGCGGGGCGGACCGCGCGCGGTGTCCAACCCGTGGCGGGCGCTCACGCTCGAGTGGCAGGTCTCGTCGCCCCCGCCGATCTTCAATTTCGACGACATCCCGACCGTCGTCGGCGGCCCCTACGAGTACGGCGTGCCCGGCGCCGTGCACGGGGTCTTCAAGTCCCCCGACCCGGCTCCTCCCGCGCCCGCGGGCGGGGTCGGACCCAGCCCAGCCCAGCAGTCGGCCACCTAGGAGGCCAGGTCAGTCATGAAGACGATCCTCGTCGTTGCGAACGAGACCCTCGGCGGAGCCAAGCTCTTCGACACCGTGCGCGACAAGGCGCAGGGCGGCGACGCGCGCGTGGTGGTGTGCGTCCCGCGCAACCGGCCCAAGCACGGCAACATCATCTACGACGACTTCGTCTTCGACGCCGCGAAGGTGCGCATCGACCTCGCGCGGCGCTTCCTGCGCTCCGAGGGCATCCAGGCCATCGGCGAGGTCGGCGACCCCGACCCGTACAGCGCGACGATGGACGCGGTGCTCGAGCACCACCCGGACGAGATCATCATCTCGACCTACCCCGCCACCTCCTCGGGCTGGCTGCGCCGCGACCTCGTCGAGCGCATCGAGGACGCCGTCGACGTCCCGGTCTCCCACGTCGTCGTCGACGTCGACGCCGAGGGCCTGCCCTTCGACGTGACGCTCGTCGCCGCGAACCGCACCGCGTCGGCCGACACGCTGCTCGAGACGCTGAAGGGCAAGGCCAGCGGCGAGCGCCAGCGGCTGTTCATCATCGTCGTCCCGCAGGAGGGCGGCGAGGGCTCGGCCGCCGCGCGGGCCCGGGCGCGCATGGCGCAGGTCGTGGACCGCGCCGTCGCGGAGGGCCTGCTGGCCGCCGGCATGGTCGGCGACCCCGACCCCTACACGGCGATCATGAACGCGCTGCAGCACTTCCGCGTCGACGACATCGTCATCTCCACCCTGCCCGCCACCCGGTCGGGCTGGCTGCGCGCCGACCTCATCGAGCGCGTGCGCAAGCAGACCAACAAGCCCATCGAGCACGTCGAGGCGCAGGAGCGCCGCCCGGCCGCGGCCTAGCCGCCGGCCGGGAGCCACCTCGGACAGGAGGACGGATGGAAGCCGCGTCCATCGCCGCCGTCGCCCACGACGACCACCACCACGGGCCGCCGCCGGCCAACCGCAGCTCGCGGGTCGAGCCCGCGATGCTCGGCATGCTGCTATTCATCATCAGCGAGGTGATGGTCTTCGGGGCCTTCTTCACCGCGTACTTCTTCATCCGCGTGGTGAACGGCGAGGAGTGGCCGGCCGAGGGCACCGAGCTCCCGAAGCTCATCGCGGGCGTCAACACCGCGATCCTCCTGAGCTCGTCGCTGACCCTGCACTGGGCGCAGACGTCGATCAAGCACGGCAACCGCTGGGGCCTCAAGGCCGGCATGCTCGTGACGCTCCTCCTGGGCTGCACGTTCCTCTTCGTGCAGATCAACGAGTACATCCACATCGGCTTCGCGCCGCAGGACCACGCCCAGGGCACGATCTTCTACGGCCTCACCGGCCTGCACGGCGCGCACGTCTTCATCGGCCTGACCCTGCTCGCGATGGTGACCGTCCGCGCGTTCCGCGGCCACTTCTCGCCAGAGCACCACCACGGCGTCGAGATCCCCGGGGTCTACTGGCACTTCGTCGACGTCATGTGGATCGTCGTCTACACGACCGTCTACATCATCTGAGCGTGGAGGACCGCCCCCGCTGGGACCGCGCCCTGGACGTCTTCCGGTCCGAGGCGGCGGCCTTCCGCGTGCTGCTGGTGGTCGCGGCGGTCGCGGTCGTCGTGATCGCCGTGGCGCTGGTGGCGCAGGCGCTCTAGGCCCCGCGGCGGCGGCGGCGCTCCGGCTCGGGGCGCGCCCAGGTCATCGATTGGCGGATTCTCCGCCCTGAGAGCGGACAATCCGCCAATCGATGCCAGAGCGGCGGCGCCCTCGCTCTACTTGACCGTGACCTTGCCCTCCATCCCGGCCTGCCGGTGGCCTGGGACGGAGCAGTAGAACGTGTAGGTCTTGCCGGCGTCGAGCGTGCCGTTGAACTTCGAGATCCCGCCGTTCTGGACGACCTCGCCCTTGCCGACGCCGTCGATGACGATGTCGTGCGGCGTGCCGGACTCGTTGGGGGACTCGACCTCGATCGGGCCGGCGGGGGCCGTGGCCGACGCGGCCTGGTAGGCGAGCTGGCCGGTCGGGTCGGCCGGGATGACGAGCTTGCCGTCCTTGGCCGCGACGGGCTTGCCGGCGCCGGCCTTCTTGACGGCCTCGGCGAGCAGGCCGGTGTCCTCGCCGCCCTTGGCGACGACCTGGCCGACGTAGGCGGCGACGTCGGTGACGCTCTCGCCCTCGACGAGGTCAGCGGGCATGACGACCTCGCCCTTGCCGCGCTGGCCCTCGCCCAGCCGGGCGGGGTGGCGGATCTGCTCGGCGACCATGCCCTCGATGCTGTTGCGGCCCATGCCGTCGGCCAGCGCCTGGCGGAAGGCCTCGTCGAGGTCCGGGCCGCTGACGCCCTTGGTGTCGGCCCGGTCGAGCTGGTGGCAGGCGCCGCACTTCTGCACGAAGAGCTGCTTGCCCGCGACCAGGTCGGGGTCGGTCTTCCCGTTCCCGCACGCGCTGAGCGCCACGGGCGCGAGCACGCCGAGGGCGAGGCCCAGGGCCGCCCGGTGAGTCGTCGCAGAGGTCCGCCGCATCGGTCTGGCGACTCTAACCCGCCCGGCGGCCGACGTGTGACGGGTGTCACAGGACCGGTGCGGGCGCGGGCGGCGGGGGCTCGGGGAGCTCGTCGACGCGGCCCTGCGCCGCGAGCACGACGCCGTCCGCGACGCCCTCCCACGAGAACCGCCTGCGGGCGGTGTCGACGAGCGCGTCGCGCACGGGCGCGCGCTGCCCCTCGTCCATCCCCAGCCACCGGACGAGCCGCCCGGCCAGCCCCTCCACCGCGACGTCGCCCAGCGGGAAGGTCAGGAGGTCGGCCGCCGCGGCGCCCAGCGGCTCGGCGAGGACCGTCGCCACCTCCGCGAGCCCGCTGTGGCGCGCGCTCACCGGCAGCGCGCCCGCCGCAGCGGCCTCCGCGGCGACCATCCCGAACGCCTCGGGGAAGGTCGACGGGACGACCTGCGCCTCGCACAGCGCCAGCACCGGCGCGAGCTCCTCGTGCTCCAGGCGCCCGACCACCAGCACGCGGTCGGGGATCCGCGCGGCGGCCTCGAGGTACGCGCCGCGGGCCACCGGGTCGGCCTCGAGCCCGTCGAGGAACGCGAGCAGGTGGTCGAGCCGGCCCTGCGGCCCGCCCTCCGCGGCCCGTCCTTGCTGGGCGAGCTCGCGCACCGCCTGCAGGTCCCCGCGGCCCAGCGCCGCGAGCAGCCGCTCGAACGCCTCGCGGTAGGCGCCGAAGCCGACGACGACCAGCCGCGCGCGCGGCTCGGCCGCCAGCACGAGCGGCCACGCCGCGGCGAGCAGGTCGACGCCCTTGCTGACGATGAGCTTGCCCACGTAGGCGACGTGGCGGTCGTCGTCGGGACGCAGCCGGTCCAGCGCGCCGGCGGCGGCGACCGGGTCGCGGTCGAAGGACGAGCCGGTCCGCGCCGGTGGCGGGGCCGCGCGCAGCTCGCGTGCGAGGTCGCGGACCGCAGCCGCCGCCTCGTCGCGCGGCCGCGGGCGGAAGAGCTCGACGTCGACGCCCGGCGGTCCCAGGCGCGTCCGCGCGCGCAGCGCCCCGTCCCCGTCGCCCATCGCCGCCCACAGCGACTCCGCGGTGTGGCGGGAGCCGACGAGCACCGCCCGGGCGCCCGCGAGCCCCTCGCGCGCGTAGGGCATGAACCGCCCGGGGTCGCGCTTGACCGTGTACTCGAGGGCGCTGCCGTGGATCTTCACCGCGTACGGGACGCGGTCGCCCAGGGCGCGGGCCAGGACGACCGGCCCCATGACGAGGTGGTTGGCCAGCGCGACGTCCGGCTCCACCGCCCCGGCCACCTCCCGCACCGCGGCCACGTTGCGCGCGACGTACTCCTCGATGGTCGCGTCGTCGAGCTCGGTGAACGGCCGCGCGTCGAAGCCCTCGTAGCGGTCGGCGACGTACACCGGCAGGACGCGCCCGATGTCCGGCCGGTGCACGTGCACGCGGCCGCTGACGAGCAGCCCCTCGACCTCCTCGGGGCGCGACTCCTGGCTGAGCAGGTGCACCTCGTGCCCCCGCCGGGCCAGCGCCGCCGCCAGACGGGCGTTGTAGACGTTGGAGCCGGTCCCACGCAGCAGGTAGCCGTGGAAGACGAGGACGCGCACGCGGAGCATCCTCCCCGTTCACGTCCCGATACCATCCTCCGCGTGAGCGATCGCCAGCGGTACCGCCTGCGCACGCCCTCGACGGGGCGCGAGATCATCGTCGAGGCCGATCCCGACGCCATCTACACGGACCGTGAGACGGGCGAGCCGCTCGAGGTCGTCGGGAAGGTCCTTCCGCTGGCCCCGTCGAAGTCCAGGCTGCCCTGGGCCGTGGAGCACCTGCGCTTCTGCAACTGGTGCGACCAGCTGGCCCAGAAGGACCTCAACGACTGCCCCACCTGCGGCCGGCGCATGGCCGCGATCGGCTAGCTCCCGAACCCCCTTCGCATGCGACGACCCGTCGCGACACTCCTCATCTCCGCCGCGCTCGCCGCCGGCCTCTCGGCCTGCGGTGGTGGCGGCAGCGACGTGTCCGACGTCGTCCCGCGCACCGCGCCCGACCTCATCGCGCCCGAGGACACCGGCCTGCCCGAGGCGACCGCGTCGGCGAACGGCGAGGACCAGACCTCGACCACGTCGACCACCTCGACGACCGAGACCACGCCGGACGACGCCACGAGCGACAGCGGCGCGGCCGCCGGCGGTGGCGGCACGGGCGGCGGCAGCACCGCGGCCCCGCAGACCCAGACGCCCGCCGCGCCGCAGACCCAGACGCCTGCGCCGGCGCAGACCACGCCGCAGCAGTCCTCGACGACGCAGAGCGGCGCGGGCTCCGGCGGGTTCAGCGACTTCTGCGCGCAGAACCCGGGCGCCTGCCCGGACGAGTAGCCGCGCGTCAGAGCGCGGCGCGGAAGCGCACGACCGACGTCCACTCGCCGTGGTGGACGCGCACGTCAAGCGGGACCTCGGTGGGCCGCGGTCGAGCGCGCACCCGCGCCGTGGCGCGGCGGCCTGCCGGGATGCGCAGTGCGACCGTCGGCCCTCCGGCGCGCACCCGGTAGAGACAGGGCGTCCTGCCGTCCCGGCGCGGGCACGCGAGACGCACCGCGACGCGCCCGCCCCGAGCGCGGAGCACCGGGAGCCGGATGTCCACCTTGCCCCGCACCCGCTCGCACGAGCGCCCGACGAGCGCCTGCGCGTGGACGCGCTCCACCACGTCGTCGCCAGGCCCGCAGTCCACCGTCCCCGGGCCTGACGCCTCGACCTCGTCGTCGCCCGCGCCACCCACCAGCGTTCCCGCGCCCTCGAGCCGGTCGTCGCCCGCGCGGCCATCCAGCACGATGGCCGGGGCCAGGCAGCACACCCGGTCGTCGTCGTCGGTGAGCAGCACCTGGGAGCCCGGACTGCCGCCGATGGCCGACTCCACACCGGTGACCCTGGTCAGCACGGAGGTGGTCTGGAGCGTCATGGCGCGCAGGTCGAGGCGCATCGGTCCACCCACGAGCTGGAGCACGTCGGTCCCCACTCCGCCGTCGAGGTCGTCCGGCGCCTCGCCGGTCGTCAGCAGCAGGTCGTCGCCTCCGCCCGCCCGGACGACGTCGGCGCCTGGACCGGCGTCGAGCTGGTCCTGTCCGGCGCCGCCCAGAAGCACGTCCGCGCCGGTGTCCCCGAAGACCGACATCGTCCCGGCAACGACGGCGGCGACGTCGTCGCCGTCACCGAGCTGGACGCTCGGGGTGCTCAGCGCTGGGCAGCTTGCGCGGTGCGCGTCGAGCTGCACGCAGCCCTCACCCGCGATCACCGTCGCGCGACGGTCTTCGAAGAGGACCGCGGTGCCCGAGGTACTGACGATCACGTCGTTGACCTCCCCTGCCGCCGCCTCGAAGACGGTGCGGGGGTTGTCGTACTTGTCGATCGGCTCGGACGCGCTCACCGTCGCCCCGGCCGCCGACGGGGCGAGGGCGAGGGCGAGGGCGAGCAGCGCCGCGGGCACGAGCCCCTCAGCGGCGCGGCAGCTCATGCGCCGCGCCTCCGGCGCCCGCCGCCCGCAGCTAGCCGTTCGCGTTGTCGTCGCCGCCGGCCGGCAGGTCCTTCGTCGCCGTCGGCGTCGTGATGACGCGCGCCGAGTAGGCGAGGCGGGCCGTGCGGTAGAGGCAGTAGAACTGCGGCGTCGAGCCCGACTTGGCGGCCGTCTGCTCCTGGGAGTCGTCGCACTCCCCCTTGGCGCGGGCCGCGCGCCAGGAGGTGTCGCCGCCGAGGTTGACGGCGAGGGCCGGGGCCCACGTCGGGACGGTGACGCCGATGACCCAGCCCTTGCGCACGCGCAGGGTGCGCTCGAGCGGGAACTCCACGGTCTGGCCGAAGTACGGCGTGAGCTTCTGGGGCTCGCCGTTGGAGATGATCTTGTAGCGCAGCTTGCCGCGGGGCTGCAGGACGGTGACCTGCGCCGTGGGCTCGCCGCCGAGCTTGTCGTTGAAGAACTTGACCTGCTCGGCGTTGGGCTTGGAGAGCGTGAGCGACCAGGAGACCAGGCGCCCGTCGTTGGGCACGGTCATGAGGCCGCGGGTCGTGCCGACCTTCGCCTGGTAGCCGGTCGTGCGGCTCACCGCGAGGCAGGGTCGGGCAGGGCAGCTGGGGGTCGCGGTCCCGGCGTTCGTGCCGATGTCCGCGAGCATGGCCGAGGCGCTCGCGGGCACGGCCAGGGAGCCTGCGGCCACGGCGAGGGCGACGGAGATGGGGCGATGCATCACGCACCATTCAACACGTACGGCCGGATTCGATGCGGTCGCGCGCGTGCAGACGTCCGCCGCTTCGACAGGTGTCGCAGCTGCTCTGCGGCGTGTCTAGCGGCCGACGTACGTGGCCTTGCCCGGCCCGTCGCGCAGGAACGAGGCGATGGCGTTCTGCGCGTCCTCGGTGTCGAACAGGCCGCCGCAGAGCTCGGGCACGAGCGCGTCCGCGGCCCGCGCGCCGTCGGCGACCGAGACGTCGACGAGCTTCTTGGTCACCGCGTGGGCCTGCGTCGGGCCGTCGGCCAGCGAGCGCGCGAACGCCCGCGCCTCGTCCTCGAAGGACGCCGCCGGCCAGACCTTGTTCACCGCGCCCCAGCCGTGCAGCGTCGGCGCGTCGTAGAGCTCGCCCGTCATGACGAACTCCTTGGCCCGCGCCGGGCCGGCCCGCAGCGCCAGGCGCTGGGTGCCGCCCATCGCCGGCGTGATCCCCACGACCTTCTCCACCAGGCCGAACTTGGCCTTCTCGCTGGCGACGAGCAGGTCGCAGGCCATCGCGATCTCGAAGCCCCAGGTCAGGCAGAGCGCGTGGGCGGCGAAGACCGTCGGGCACGGCAGGTCCTCGACGGACTGCACGAACGCGATGAGCTCGGACCACAGCGAGCCGCCCGTCTCGCGGTTGAGCCCCTCGAACTCGTGGACGTCGACGCCGCCGGTGACGATCCGCCCCTCGGCGCGGATCAGCAGGCCGCGCGGCGGCTCGGCCACCAGGCGCTCGATGGCGGCACGCCACTCGTCGCCGAAGGCCTTGTCCCAGAGGTTGACCTCGCCGTTGGAGAACGTCAGGACCGTCAGCGGCCCGTCCTGGCTGATGTCGATCACGCTGCGAGCGCCTCCCCGGCCGCCTTGATCTCGTCCATGTCCCCCGGTCCCGGGACCCATGGGAGCTTGAGCGGGTCGCCCTTGTAGCGCGGGATTACGTGCAGGTGGAAGTGGAAGACCGTCTGCCACGCGTCCGGACCGCACGAGTTGATGAGGTTCACCCCGTCGGCGCCCAGCGCGTCCTTGGCCTTCTGCGCCACCCGCTGGGCCATCTGCGCGCAGGCCGCGAGGTCCTCGGGGCTGATCTCGAGGAGGTCGGTCGCGTGCCGCTTGGGGATCACGAGCGCGTGTCCCCGCGTCGCCGGGTTGATGTCCATGAACGCGACGGTGCGCTCGTCCTCGGCGACCTTGGTCGCCGGGATGTCGCCCGCCACGATCCCGCAGAAGATGCAGTCGGCCACGAGGCGGGACCCTACCCGCCCGCCAGCGCCCGGCGGGCGTGGGCGACGGCCTCCTCGCGCGTGCGGACCTCCCCGGCGTAGCGCGCGGCCTCGAGCTCGCGCAGCAGCCGCCCGAGCTCGGGCCCCGGCGCGATGCCGAGCTCGGCCGCGAGCTCGTCGCCGCGCACCAGCGGCGCCACCCGTCCCGCGTCGCGGCGGTCGAGCGCCGCGGCCAGCAGGACCCGGGCCAGCTCGAGGTGCCTGGCGATCGCCCGCGGCGCGTTGTCGCCACGCGTGGCGAGCCGGTCGCAGACCGTCAGGAGCGTCACGTCGGCGCTGACCGGGGCGGTGCGCTCGAGGTAGGCATGGACCTCGCGCGGGCCGAGCGGCATCTCGTGCACGAGGAAGCCGAGGACGAGGTGGTGGCGGGCCAGCGCCGCGACGTGGCCGCGCAGCTTCTCGCTGGCGCGCAGCCGGGTGAGCGCCTCGCGCGCGACGTCGGCGCCCTGCACGTCGTGGCCCGGGAAGCCGACGCGCCCCTCGCCGAAGTCCGTGCGCGTCTGCGGCTTGGCGGCGTCGTGCAGCAGGCAGCCGAGGCGCAGCGCGCCGCCGCGGTCGAGCTCGTCGGCCAGCGGCTCGGCGAGGTAGGCCGCGACGCGCTCGCCCAGCGCCGCGTCGCCCAGCACCGCACCCGGGTCGGCGGCCAGGTCCACAGCCGCCTGGAGGACCTCGAGCGTGTGGCCGTGGACGTCGCGGTGGTGGAAGCGGTTCTGGGCGACGCCGCGCAGGCCGTCGAGCTCGGGCAGGACGAACGCCGTCAGCCCGAGTTCGTCGAGCAGCGCCAGCCCGCCGACCGGGTCAGGGCCCGCGACGAGCCGCTTGAGCTCGGCGAAGACGCGCTCCTGGGCGACCTGGACGATGCGCGGCGCCCGCTCGCGCGCCGCGTCGCGCGTGGCCGGGTCGACGTCGAGCGCGAGCTCGGAGGCGAAGCGCGCGAGGCGCAGGACGCGCAGCGGGTCGTCGTCGAAGGCCTGCGGCGAGACCATCCGCAGCAGCCGGCGCTCGACGTCCGCGGTCCCGCCGTGGGGGTCGACGAGCTCGCCGCCCTCCAACGGCTCGGCGATCGCGTTGACGGTGAAGTCCCGCCGGGCGAGGTCGTCCTCGAGCGAGGCGCCCTGCAGCGCCATGACGTCGAGCTGCCACGAGCGGTCGCCGGCCAGGACGCGCCAGGCGCCGAAGGTCCCGCTGAGCTCGAAGGCCGGCCCGCCGCCCTCCAGGGCCACGCGCCGGGCCGCCCGCCGGACGTCGCCGTCCACGACGACGTCCACGTCGCCCACGTCGCGCCCCAGGAGCCGGTCGCGCACCGCGCCGCCGACGACCCACGCCGGCACGTCGCGCAGCGCCGCGCGCGCGGCGTCCAGCGCCGCGCTCAAGCGGCGCCCTCCACGTGGCGGCGCGGGACCCGCGGCAGCAGCCCGCAGGTGACCTCGTAGTTGATGGTGCCCAGGCGCCGCGCGACCTCCTCGGCGTCGACGCGCTCGCCGTCGCGCGTGCCGATGAGGACGACCTCGTCGCCCACCCGCGCGCCGCCCTCCGGCCCGAGGTCGAGCGTGATCGCGTCCATGGAGACCGTCCCGGCGATCGGGACGCGCCGGCCGCGGACGAGGACCTCGCCGTTGTTGGTCAGCGCGCGGCGCCAGCCGTCGCCGTAGCCGATCGGGACCGTCGCGACGACGGTGTCGCGCTGCGCGACGAACCGCCGGCCGTAGCCGGCGCTCTCCCCCGCCCGGCAGCGCTTGACCGTGGCCACCCAGGAGGTCAGCTCGAGCGCCGGGCGCAGGCCGTGCTCGTCGGGGTCGACGCCGAACGGGTCCAGCCCGTAGAGCGCGACGCCGGGGCGCACCAGGTCGAACCGCGCGCCGGGCTCGCGCAGCGTCGCGGCGCTGTTGGCGGCATGGACGACCAGGTCGTCGGCCAGCTCCGGGCGCAGCCCGTCGACCCAGGCCGTGAAGCGCTCGAGCTGCTGGTCGAAGAACGGGTCCTCGCGGTCGTCGGCGGTGGCGAAGTGGGTCATCAGGCCGGCGAGCCGGCCCTCCTGCGCGAGGCGGCGTGCCAGCGCCGTCGCGTGCGCGGCGTCGCGGGTGCCGAAGCGCCCCATCCCGGTGTCGAGCTTCACGTGGACGTGCGGGAACGGCAGCTCGAGCAGCGCCGCGTGCCAGACGACGACGTCGGCCTGGGCGGCGAGCGCGACCTGCGCCTCCTCGGGCGCGAGGGCGCCCATGACGAGGATCCGCCCCTCGAGACCCGCCGCGCGCAGCTGCGCCGCCTCGCGCGCGGTGGACACCGCGAGCCACGCGGCGCCCGCGGCCTGGGCGGCTCGCGCGACGGGCACCGCGCCGTGGCCGTAGGCGTCGGCCTTCACGACCGCGCAGACCGGCACGCCGGCGACGTCCTGCAGCCGCCGGACGTTGTCCGCGATCGCCCCGAGGTCGACGCGGGCCAGCGCGCGGGACGCCCCGGACGCTGGGGTCACTCCCCCTCGTCGGCCAGGGCGCGCAGCACGTCGATGCGCGTCACGAGCCCCACGAGGCGCCCGTGCTCCACGACCGGCAGCCGGTTGTGGTGGCGGTCGGCGATGACGCGCGCGGCCTTGCGGACGGTCGCGTCGGGCTCGATCGTCACCGGGTCCTCGGTCATCAGCTCGCCCACCGTCGTCGCGGCCGCCTTGCGCAGGCGCCGCTCGAACTGGCGCAGCGGCTCGAGGAAGACGAGCCCGCCGAAGAGCTCGATGTACTTCGGGACGTGGAGGTCGCCCTCCTCGTCGGCGATGACGAGGTCGGCCTCGGTGACGATCCCGACGCACCGCCCGCCCTCGTTGACCACGGGCAGCCCGGGCAGCTCGTTGTCCTTCATGAGCCGCCAGACCTCCTCCACGCCCGTCTCCGGCGTGACGGTCACGGGCTCGGGGTCCATGACGTCACGGACGAAGACCGATGGCATGCCGGGGACCCTACCCGCGCAGGACGAGCGGGAGCTCGTCCACGACGTCGCCGGCGATGACGCCCTCGGCGCCCAGCGAGACCGCCAGGCGCCGCCCGGCCTCGGCGTGGACGTGCACCGCAGCGCACGCGGCGGCGAACGGCTCCATGCCGCGGGCGACGAACGCGCCGACCACGCCGGACAGCACGTCGCCGGTCCCCGCGGTGGCCAGCGCCGGCGCGCCGCCGGGCGAGACGGCGACCGTGCCGTCGGGCGTGCAGACCAGCGTGTCGTCGCCCTTGAGGACGACGATCGCGCCGGCCTCCTTCGCCGCCCGGCGCACGAGCGCCAGGCGGTGCGCGCGCACCTCGTCGCTGTCGACGTCGAGCAGCCGCGCGAGCTCGCCGCCGTGGGGCGTGAGGATCGTCGGCGCGGTGCGGGCCGCGAGATCGGCGATCCGGCCGGCGTGGGCGTTGAGGCCGTCGGCGTCGAGGACGAGCGCGACCTCGGCGCGCGCCGCCACCTCGCGGGCGCAGGCGAGCGCGCCGTCGGCGCGACCGAGGCCGGGGCCGAGCACCAGCGCCCCGCCGCGGTCGGTGCGCGACAGCGCCCCGCTCGCGGCGTCGGCCCGCAGGGCGCCCGCCTCGTCGTCGGGCAACGCGGCGGTCATGACCTCGGTGAGCTTCACCTCGAAGATCGGCTCGAGCGACGCCGGCACGCACGCCGTGACGTAGCCGGCGCCCGCGCGCATCGCCGCCGAGGCGGCCAGGCACGGCGCGCCGGTCAGCCCGCGCGAGCCGCCGACGACGAGCACGTGGCCGGAGGCGAACTTCGTGCCGTCGACCGCGCGCGCCGGGTGCAGGTCCAGCACCTCATCGCGCAGCAGCCCGGCCTCCGGGGCGACCGGTGCGCCGTCCGGGATGCCGATGCCGACGACCTCCACCTCGCCGGCGTGCTGCTTGCCCGGCGCGATCCACAGCCCGGGCTTCGCGCGGTGGAACGTGACGGTGAGCACCGCGTCGACCGCATCGCCCGCCACCTCGCCGGTCGACGCGTCGACCCCGCTCGGGACGTCGCACGCGACGACCGGGACGTCGCCCTCCCGCATCGCCCGGATGACGGCCGCGGCGTCCTCACGCGGGGCGCCGGTCACCCCCGTCCCGAGCAGGCAGTCGACGACGACCGACGCGCCGGCGAGCGCCTCGGGCGAGAACGGCGCCACCGGCCCGTCCCACGTCCCCGCCGCCCACGCCGCGTCCCCGCGCAGGGCCGAGGGGTCCTTCGCGGCCAGCAGCACGACCTCGCGGCCGCGCTCGGCGAGCACCCGCGCGGCGACGTAGCCGTCGCCGCCGTTGTTGCCCCCGCCGCAGACGACCGCCACCCGGCCGCCCGCGGCGCAGCGCGCCACGCCGTCGGCCAGCGCCGTCCCGGCGCGCTCCATGAGCTGCGTGCCCGGGATCCCCCGCTCCTCGATCGCCCACCGGTCGGTCTCGCGCATCTGCGCGGCGTCCGGCAGCGGCTCGAGCCACGGCGGGAGCGACACGGCTACTCGACGGTGACGGTCTTCGCCAGGTTGCGGGGCTGGTCCACGTTGAGGCCGCGCAGCCGTGCGACGCGGTAGGCCAGCACCTGCAGCGGGATGACGGCCAGCAGCGGCTGGAGCATCCAGTCGGTCGACGGGACCCGGATGACGTCGGCCGCGTGCTCGCCGACCTCCGGGTTGCCCTCGGCCGCCACCGCGATGACGTGCGCCCCGCGGGCTCGGACCTCCTGCATGTTGGAGACCATCTTGTCCAGGATCGGCGAGTCGGTCGCGACGGCGACGACCGGCGTGGACTCGTCGAGCAGGGCGATCGGCCCGTGCTTCATCTCGCCCGCCGCGTAGGCGTCGCAGGAGATGTAGGAGATCTCCTTGAGCTTCAGCGCGCCCTCGAGCGCGACCGACAGCCCGACGTGGCGCCCGATGTAGAGGAAGAACTCCTTCTCGAAGTGCGCCTGGGCGATCTCCTCGACGTCGAGGGTCTGCAGCAGCACGTCGATGTCGTGCGGCAGGCGCTTGAGGCCGGCGACGAGCTCGCGCAGGCGCTCGGGCTCGAGCGTCCCGCGGACCTCGGCGAGCTTCAGCCCGAGGAGGTACATGGCCGCCACCTGGCAGACGAAGGTCTTCGTGGCGGCGACCGAGACCTCGAGCCCCGCGCGGGTGAACAGCACGCCGTCGGCGTCGCGCGTGGCCTGCGAGCCGCGGACGTTGGTGATCGCGAGGATCGTCGCGCCGCGCTCCTTGGCGATGCGCATCGCGGCCAGCGTGTCGGCCGTCTCCCCCGACTGCGTGATGCCGATGACCAGGTCGCCCGGCCCGACCACCGGGTCGCGGTAGCGGTACTCCGAGGCGACGTCGACGCCGATCGGCATCCGCGCCCACTGCTCCATCGCGTAGGAGCCGATGAGCCCCGCGTGGTACGAGGTGCCACAGCCCAGGACGATGATCCGCTTGGCGTCGCGCAGGACCGCCTCGTCGAGCATGCCCTCGTCGTCGAGGTCGACGCCGTCGTCGCGCACCGCGCGGTCGGCGATCGTCTCGGCGACCGCGTCGGCCTGCTCGTAGATCTCCTTGAGCATGAACGTCTCGTAGCCGCCCTTCTCGGCGGCCTCCTCGTCCCAGGAGATCTCGACGACGTCGCGGTCCAGCTGCTCGCCCTCCGGCGTCAGGAACCGCGCGCCCTCCGGCGTGACGACGACCAGCTCGCCGTTCTCGATGTACTGGACGTTCTTCGTGTGCTCGAGGAAGGCGGGGATCGCAGAGCCCAGGAACGTCTCGCCCTCGCCGATGCCGACGACCAGCGGGCACTCCTTGCGGGCGCCGACGAGCGTCTCGGGGTCGTCCTTGGCCATCGCGACGAAGGCGAAGTGGCCCTGGAGCTCGAGGTACGTGCGGCGGACCGCCTCGGCCAGCGTGTCGGCGCCGTCGCCGAGGTGGTGGGCGACGAGGTGCGCGATGACCTCGGCGTCGGTCTCGCTCGTGAACCTCGCGCCCTCCTGGGCCAGGCGGCGCTTGAGCGGCAGGTAGTTCTCGACGATGCCGTTGACCACGACGTGGACGCGGTCCTGCGTGTCGAAGTGCGGGTGGGCGTTCTCCTCGTTGACCCGCCCGTGGGTCGCCCAGCGCGTGTGCCCGATGCCGGTGCACCCCTCGCCGTCGGGCGCGCCCTGGACGGCCTGCTCGAGGTTGTCGAGGTTGCCCACCGCGCGCACGGCGCTGATGTCGCCGCCCTGCAGGACGGAGATGCCCGCCGAGTCGTAGCCCCGGTACTCGAGCCGGCGCAGCCCCTCGAGCAGGAGCTCCCGCACGTCCTGGCGCTTCCCGACGTAGCCGACGATGCCGCACATGAGCGCTTCAGGTTACGAGGCCGCGCTGGCGGATCCCGCCTGGACGACGCTGACCAGGCGGTCACACGCGCCGTCGGCCTCCTCGGCGGAGGGGGCCTCGACCATCACGCGGACGAGCTGCTCGGTCCCCGAGGGGCGCACGAGGACGCGGCCGCGGCCCTCGAGGGCCTGGGACTCGCGCTCGATCGCCTCGGCCAGCTCGCCGGAGGCCATCGCCGCGTCGCGGTCGCCCACGGGGACGTTCACCAGCCGCTGCGGGAGCTTCTCCATCGCGCCGCGCTGCGCGAGGTCGCCGCCGGCCAGCGCCTCCATCGTCAGCAGCGCGCTGGCGATGCCGTCGCCGCTGGGCACGAAGCCCATGTCGATGATGTGGCCGGACTGCTCGCCGCCCAGCGCCCAGCCGCGGGCGCGCAGCTCCTCGAGCACGTAGCGGTCGCCGACGCTCGTGATCGCGACCTCGACGCCGGCCTCGCGCATCGCCGCGTGGAAGCCGTAGTTCGTCATGACCGTCACGGCGACGCCGTTGCCGGCCAGGCGGCCGGTCTGGCGCAGGTGCAGCGTGGCCAGGGCGATGAGCTCGTCGCCGTCGACGACCGCGCCGGTGCGGTCGACGGCCAGGACGCGGTCGCCGTCGCCGTCGAAGGCGAAGCCCAGGTCGTGGCCGCCGGCGACGACCTGCTCGGCCAGCGCTTCGACGTGGGTGGACCCGCAGCCGTCGTTGATGTTGCGCCCGTCGGGCGTGTCGGCGACGACGGTGACGTCGGCCCCGAGGCGCCGGAAGACCTCCGGCGCGGCCTGGTAGGTCGCGCCGTTGGCGCAGTCCAGCAGGACGTTCGCGCCGGTCAGGTCGAGGTCGCTGAAGCGCGCGCCGAGCTCGCGCAGGTAGTCCTCGAGCGTGCCGTGCAGCTGGCGGATCCGGCCGATGCTCGTCGCGGGGCCCGGCGCCTGCGCCATGTGGGCCTCGATGGCGGCCTCGGCCTCGTCGGAGAGCTTGAAGCCGTCCGCGCCGAAGAGCTTGATGCCGTTGTCGCGGTACGGGTTGTGCGACGCGGAGATGACCGCGGCGAGGTCGAACCCGTAGCGGCCGAGCAGCAGCGGCGCGGCCGGGGTCGGCAGGACGCCGCCGAGGAGGACCTCGGCGCCGGCCGACGCGGCACCGGCGGCGAGCGCCGCCTCGAGCATCTGGCCCGACTCGCGCGTGTCGCGCAGGACGAGCATGCGCGGCGCGGGCGCCGGCAGGACCTCGCAGGCGGCGCGGCCCAGGGCGACGGCGAGCTCTGCGGTGAGCAGCTCGCCGGCGACGCCCCGGACGCCGTCGGTCCCGAAGAGCTTCCGGGAGATCGGAGGCTCCGTCTGTCGGACTAGCGCTTCGAGAACTGCGGCCGCTTGCGGGCCTTCTTGAGGCCGGCCTTCTTGCGCTCCTTCACGCGCGCGTCACGCGTGAGGAAGCCGCGGCGCTTGAGCTCGAGGCGCAGGTTCGGGTCGGCCTCCAGCAGCGCGCGGGAGATGCCGTGGCGCAGGGCACCGGCCTGGGCGGCGACGCCACCACCGTGGATGCGGGCGACGACGTCGAGGCGGTCCTCGTAGCCGACGGTCTCCAGCGGCTGGCGGATCGTCCGCTGCAGCGTCTCGCGCGGGAAGTAGTCGTTGAGGTCCTTGCCGTTGACCGTGTAGGCGCCAGTGCCGGGCTTCAGCGTCACGCGGGCGACGCCCGACTTGCGCTTGCCGGTCGCGCGGTAGCGCGCGTCGGCGGCCAGGTCGATCGAGACGGCCGCGATCGGCTCGTCGGCGACCTCGTCCTCGTCCTCGTCGCCCTCGGCGACGGGCTCGTCGTCGTCGTCGAGCGCGTACGGGTCGCGCTCGGTGGTCTCGTCCAGGACGATGTCGACCTCGAGGTCGGCGCCCGGGATGGCCGGCTTGACGCGCGGCGCGGCGGGCTCCTCGTCGTCCTCGGTGTCGGCCTCGTCCTCGTGCTCGATGCCGGCGGCCGACGGCGTGATCGGCTCGCCCTCGGCGGCGGGGACCTCGGCGACGGGTGCGTCCTCCGTGGCCGGCGCCTCGTCGGCGGCCGGGGCCTCGGGGGTGGCGTCGGCGTCGGGCTGCGGGACCTCGTTGGCGGCAGCGGCCTCGAGGGCCTCCTGCTGCTCGTCGGGCTGCGGCGTCTCGTCGCTCATGGCTAGGACTGGACCTCCATCGGAACGGGCTGCTGCGCGGCGTGCGGATGCTCGGGGCCGGCGTAGACCTTGAGCTTGGTGAGCTGCTTGCGCGCGAGGCGGTTCTTGGGCAGCATCCCCTTGACCGCGAGGCGGATGACCTCCTCGGGGCGCCGCTCGAGCATCTCGGCGAGCGTGCGCTCCTTGAGGCCGCCCGGGAAGCCGGAGTGCCGGTAGTAGATCTTCTCGGTGCGCTTGGACCCGGACACCGAGATCTTCTCGGCGTTCACGACGATCACGAAGTCCCCCGTGTCGACGTGGGGCGTGTACTCGGGCTTGCGCTTGCCACGCAGAGCGTCGGCGATCTGCGTCGCGAGGCGGCCGAGCGTCTGCCCGGTGGCGTCGACGACGAGCCAGTTGCGCTCGCGGGTCTCAGGATTGGCGACGTAGGTCTTCACGGCTCGAAGCTCTTCTGTGGCCCGGGCGCCAGAGGGCGACCGGCGGGCAGGGGTGCGGCGCACGAAGTCGTGCGGCCGGCGGTGCAGTGTAGGGCATCGCCGCCGCACACCGAACCTCGGTCCCATGGGCCTCGGGGTCCTCGCTGCGCGTGGGTCGTCGTGGGCGGCCGTTCGGCGGTCTTTGCGGAGACTGACGCACTGGTTCGCGGGCGAAGGGATGTCCGTGTCGGAACCCGGTGCTAGGTTCTCGCGCCACAGACGTACGCCGAGTCCGGACGACCCATGCCGCCGTGGTCGTCGGGAGCGGGGGAACCACTGGGGAGGCCCTGTCCTCCTTGGGGCGAATCCGGCCAGGAAGGCCGGTAGCGCGGAACTCGACCGCGCGAGCCCGTCAGCTAACCCCGTAGGCCGTTCACGAGGAGCTTGACGGGCATTCCGACACCCCTTGCGCGCGTGGCCGCCTTCGCGGTCGCTTCCGCCTGTGTGCCGTTCCTCGCCGGGGCCGGGCCTGCTGGGGCCCAGTCGCCGGCGCCGACGCTCGCCGCCGGTGGTGGTGCCGCCCCGACCGTGGCGCCCTCCGCCCCGTCGGGCGTCGTGTGTCGCACCGCGTGCGCGGGGCTCGACCGGGCGCGGCGCGGGTCGACCGTGCGGCTGACCGGCGAGAGCGTCGCGGGCATCCGCAAGGTCGTCTTCCTCGGCGGGCGTGGCGAACGCGACGACACGTCGGCCCCGGTCGCCGGCAGCGGTCCCGGGTTCGTGGACGCCGTCGTCCCCGCGCGTGCGCGCACGGGGCCGGTGCGCTTCGTCTCTGCGGAGGGCCTGCGCGGTCGCGTCTCGCGGGTGCGGCTGCGCGTCGTCGCGGCGGCCCCGAAGTCGCTGCCGCGCCTGCAGGCGCGCGTGGACCGCAAGCGGGTGTTCATCGGCGGCGCGGACAAGGCGTCGGTGTCCTTCTTCGTCGGCGGCTCGACGCCCGCCGCGGTCGCCGTGGCGGTCGTGCCCTTCGGCCAGTCCGCGCCGATCGCCTCCTGGACGCCGGGGATCCTCGCGCCGGGCACCGTCGGGTCCGTCGACTGGGACGGCACCGTCGACGGCAAGCCCGCCCCCGAGGGCCGCTACGACTTCTTCGTCATGGCCGCCGGCGGTGACGGCGGCGCAGCGCCGCGCTCGGCCGCCTCGTCCGCGGCGTCCGGCAGCGGGCCGCGAGCGCGCTCGGGCTTCTACCTCGTCTCGCACCGCTTCCCGATCGCCGGGCCGCACACCTACGGCGAGGGCATCGCCCGCTTCGGCGCCGCCCGCAACGGCCACTCGCACGAGGGCCAGGACGTCTTCGCCGCCTGCGGCACGCCGTTGGTGGCGTCGACGGGCGGGACCGTCAAGCACGTCGCGTTCCAGGGCAACGCCGGCAACTACGTCGTCATCGCGGGCACCGACGGCTACGACCACGCCTACATGCACATGCGCCGTCCTTCGCCGCTGAAGAAGGGCGCTCCGGTGCGGACCGGCGACCCGGTCGGCGAGGTCGGTGACACCGGCGACGCCGACGGCTGCCACCTGCACTACGAGATGTGGACGGCGCCGGGGTGGTACACGGGCGGCAAGCCGGTGGACCCGCTGGCGTTCCTGAAGTCCTGGGACGCGTAGGGCGCTCGGGGCGCGCCCGCGGGCAGGCGCGGGGCGCTCGGGCGGAGGTGTGACCGTTCGAGCATCCCTGTGATGCTCGAACGGTCACACCTCGGCCCACGACGCGCCAAGTCCCTGCAAGACGCCACCCGTTCCGTCCGCCTCACGCGGCACATTCGGGGGCCCGATGCGCGTCCTGCACACCGCTGACTGGCACCTCGGCCGGCCCTTCCACGGGGAGTCGCTGCTGGACGCCCAAGCGGCGGTCGTGGACCACGTGGTGGAGGTCGCGCGGACCTCGTGTGTCGACGCGGTCCTGCTCGCCGGCGACCTGTTCGACCGCGCGCTGCCGCCCGTCGACGCCGTGCGCCTCGCCGACGAGGCGCTGCGCCGGCTCGTCGAGGTGTGCCCGGTCGTCCTCATCTCCGGCAACCACGACTCGGGCCCGCGCCTGGGCTTCGGCTCGGGGCTGCTCGAGGGCGCGGGGCTGCACGTGCGCACGGATCCCGCGCGCGTGCGCGAGCCGATCGCGGTCGGCGACGGCCTCGTCTACGCGCTGCCCTACCTCGAGCCGGACGTCGCGCGCGACGTGGTCGGCGCCGAGGGGCGCGGCCACGGCCCCGTGCTGCGGGCCGCGATGGACCACGTGCGCGCCGACCTCGCCGCCCGCGCCTTCGACGGTCCTTCCATCGCCCTGGCCCATGCGTTCGTCGCGGGCGCGCTCGAGTCGGCCTCTGAGCGCGACCTCGCCGTCGGCGGCGCCGCGTCCGTCCCGCTGTCGACCTTCGAGGGCGCGTCCTACGTCGCCCTCGGCCACCTCCACGCGCCGCAGCGCGTCGGGTCGACCGGCCGCTACGCCGGCTCCCCCGTGGCCTTCTCCTTCTCCGAGGCCGGCCAGACGAAGTCGCTCGCGGTCGTCGACGTGCGCGCCGGCGCCGCGCCCGAGGTCGAGCTCCTCGCCTGCCCGGTCCTGCGCCCGCTCGCGACGATCCGCGGCACCCTCGACGAGCTGCTGACCGACGCGGCGCTCGACGTCCACGAGGGCGCGTGGGTCCAGGCGACGCTGACCGACCCCGCCCGTCCCGCCGACGCGATGGAGCGCCTGCGCCGCCGCTTCCCCCACGCCGTCGTGCTCGCCTTCGACCCGCAGGGGGCGCTCGACGCCCCCGGCGGCTCGTATGCCGCGCGCCTGCGCGGCCTCGACGACGCCGAGCTCGTGGCGCGCTTCGTGCAGGACGTCCGCGGCGTCGAGGCCTCCGAGGCCGAGCTCGCGCTGCTCGGCGACGCCCTCACCGCGGGGCGCGTCGCGGAGGTCGCGGCGTAGGTGCGCCTGCACCGGCTGCGGCTCCAGGCGTTCCTGGCGTTCCCGGGCGAGGAGGAGGTCGACTTCGACGCGCTCGGCGAGGCCGGGCTGTTCCTGCTGCAGGGCCCGACCGGCGCGGGCAAGACGTCGCTGCTCGACGCGGTCTGCTTCGCGCTCTACGGCGCGGTGCCCGGCGTGCGCGAGGGCGGCACCAGCCTGCGCTCCGACCACGCGACGCCCGACGTCCTGACCGAGGTCGAGCTCGAGGCGACGCTGCGCGGCCAGCGCATCCGCGTCCTGCGCGCCCCCGAGCAGGAGCGCCCGAAGGTCCGCGGCGAGGGGATGACGCGCGAGGCGCATCGCGTCACCGTCTGGGCGGTCGACCCCGACGGCGGCGAGCGCGTCCTGGCGACGAGGCACGGCGAGGCCGAGCACGAGCTCGGCGCGCTGCTCGGCATGACCCGCGACCAGTTCTGTCAGGTCGTGCTCCTGCCCCAGGGCGGCTTCGCCCGCTTCCTGCGCGCCGACAGCACCGAGCGTGAGGCGCTCCTGCGCGAGCTCTTCGACGTCGGGCGCTTCGCCGAGGTCGAGGAGTGGCTCAAGCGCCGCCGGCGCGACGCCGAGAGCGCCTACGGCGAGGCGCTGCGCGTCGTGCGCGACGTCGTCGCCCGCGTCGCCCAGGAGGCCGGCGAGGAGCCGCCGGAGGACTGGGAGAGCGACCTGGGCGTCGTCGGCTCGTGGCTCGAGGAACAGCTCGTCGTCGCCGAGGCGTCGGCGACCACCGCGGCCGAGGGCTGCAAGCTCGCGACGGAGGCGCGCGAGCAGGCGACCGCCGCCCTGGCCGCCGGCACCGAGCTCGCCCGCCGCCAGGCCGCGCACCAGGCCGCCGTCGAGGCGCTCGACGCCTGGGAGTCCCGCCGCGAGGCGCGCGACGCCGCCGCCGAGGAGCTGCGCCTCGCCCGCGCCGCCGTCCCTGCCGCCCCGCTCATCAGCGCGCTGGCCGAGCGCGACGCCGCCTCGAGCGAGGCCGACGCCGCCGCCGAGGCCGCCCGCCGCGAGGCCCCCGCCACCGGCCAGACGAGCGAGCTGCGCCTCTTCGACGACGGCGGCGGGGTCGCCGGGTCGCTGCGGCGCACCGCCGGCCGCATGCGGACCCGGGCCGGCGAGGTCCAGGCGCTGCTCGACCGCGAGGAGGCGCTGGCCAGCGCCAAGCGCGAGGTCGAGCAGCTCGCCGCCGACGCGGCCAAGGCCTCGCGCGCCTGCGAGGAGCACACCGCCGCGGTCCACGAGCTCGACGAGCGCCGCCGCCGGCTCGCCGCCGACGCCGAGGCCGCCCGCGAGGCCGCCGCCGTCGTGCCCGGCCTCCGCGAGTCCCTGGCCGCCGCTCAGCTGCGCGCCAGGCGCGGGCAGGACCGCGACCGCCTCGTCCGTGAGGTCGAGACCGCCGAGTCGGACGCCACCGCCGCTCGGGAGGCGCACCTCACCGCGCGCGAGGCGCTGGTCGACGTCCAGCGCCGCCGCCTCGACGGGATGGCCGCGACCCTGGCCGCGCAGCTCGTCGAGGGCGGGCCGTGCCCGGTCTGCGGCGCCGTCGAGCACCCGTCTCCCGCCCACCTCCCTGCTGCCGGCGACCCGGACCTCGACCTCGCGTCGCTGCCCGACGAGGCGGCCGAGCGCCGCGCCGCCGAGGCGGTCGACGCCGCCGAGCGCCGTCGCGAGGCCACGGACAAGGCGCTCGCAGAGCTCCGCGCCCAGCTCGCCGCCGCCCGCGAGGTCGCGAGCGACGCGCCGATCGAGAAGCTCGCCGCTGCCCACGCCGCCGCTGCGCAGGCCCTCGCCCAGGCGGAGGCCCGCGCCGTCAACGCCGACGCCCTCGCCGCCGAGATGGCCAAGCTCGACACCGAGCTCGAGGCCCGCACCACGGCCCGCCGCGACGCCGAGGTCGCCAAGGCGCAGGCCGAGGCCCAGGCCAGGACCCGCGCCGCCACCCTCGCCGACGAGGAGCGCGCGCTCACCGAGGCCCGCGGCCCGCACGCCAGCGTCGCCGAGCTCGTCGCCCACCTCGTCGCCGGCGCCGACCGCGCCGACGCCGCCGCCGACGCCGTCGAGGTCGCCGAGCGCTGCTCCGCCGAGCGCAACCGCGCGCACGGCGCCGCCAAGCGCGCCGCGCGCGAGGCCGGCTTCGACAGCGTCGAGGCTGCCCAGGCGGCGCTCCTCCCCGCCGAGGACGCCGCCGCCCTCGAGCAGAGGATCGCCGCGTGGGACGCCGGCCTCGTCGAGCGCCGCACCGCAGCCGCCGCCCCCGAGCTCGTCGAAGCCTCGAAGAAGGACGCACCCGACCTCCCCGCCCTGACGCGCGTCGAGAAGGAAGCCGTCGCGCACGCCAGCGACGCCGAGCGCCTCGCCGCCGCGACCGAGCGCCGCCACCGCCACCTCGGCGAGCTGCGCGGCCGCCTCGAGTCAGCCCTCGCCGCGGCCCGCCCCGCCCGCGAGACCCTCTCCCTCGTGCGCGAGGTCGCCGACCTCGCCAACGGCACGAGCGCCAGCAACCGCCTGCGGATGCGCCTCAGCGCCTACGTCCTCGCCGCCCGCCTCGAGGAGGTCGCCGCCGCCGCCACCACCCGCCTTCAGCAGATGTCCGGCGGGCGCTTCTCCCTCGAGCACGCCGACGACGCCGCCAAGGGCAACCGCCGCGGCGGCCTCGACCTCCGCGTCGTCGACGCCTGGACCGGCCGCACCCGCCCCCCGTCCTCCCTCTCCGGCGGCGAGACCTTCATCGCCTCCCTCGCCCTGGCCCTCGGCCTCGCCGACGTCGTCTCCGCCGACGCCGGCGGCGCCCGCCTCGAGACCCTCTTCGTCGACGAGGGCTTCGGCTCCCTCGACGACGAGGGCACCCTCGACGAGGTCCTCGACGTCCTCGACGCCCTGCGCGACGGCGGACGCGTCGTGGGCATCGTCTCCCACGTCGTCGAGCTCCGACAG